>NZ_JAKUKD010000008.1:0-297296 GCF_024197625.1 Shewanella sp. KJ2020
AGTGGTGGGTCGTGAAGGATTCGAACCTTCGACCAATTGGTTAAAAGCCAACTGCTCTACCGACTGAGCTAACGACCCATCTAGGTATTGCGATAAACTGTTCACTTATTATTTGGCATTTGTAATGCTGATAATAAGTGGTGGGTCGTGAAGGATTCGAACCTTCGACCAATTGGTTAAAAGCCAACTGCTCTACCGACTGAGCTAACGACCCATCTAGGTATTGCGATAAACTGTTCACTTATTATTTGGCATTTGTAATGTTGATAATAAGTGGTGGGTCGTGAAGGATTCGAACCTTCGACCAATTGGTTAAAAGCCAACTGCTCTACCGACTGAGCTAACGACCCATTAAGGTACTGCGATGTTCAAAATTTTACTTATCGAACGGCTTAACTCGTTGATAAGTGGTGGGTCGTGAAGGATTCGAACCTTCGACCAATTGGTTAAAAGCCAACTGCTCTACCGACTGAGCTAACGACCCATCTGGTGTTGCGCTGATTTATGCACTTTCAGTAAAGTGGTGGGTCGTGAAGGATTCGAACCTTCGACCAATTGGTTAAAAGCCAACTGCTCTACCGACTGAGCTAACGACCCATCTGGTGTTGCGCTGATTTATGCACTTTCAGTAAAGTGGTGAATCGTGAAGCATTAAAACCATTCGACTGATTGGTTAAAAGCCTACTGCCCTTGCTTTATAAAATAAGCGACTGAGCTAACGACCCAACTAATTGACTACACTTCAAATACCGCTAACTTATTCTATTTACTAGAGTAAGTGGTGGGTCGTGAAGGATTCGAACCTTCGACCAATTGGTTAAAAGCCAACTGCTCTACCGACTGAGCTAACGACCCATTTACTGGTATTTTGCGCCCCGAACGACCTTGCCGCTCTGAGGGCGCCTATAATACCTTTTTCATCTTCCCATGCAAGCGCAAATTCCCAATTTTTTGTCGTTTGCATGAAAAACAGACTAAGAGTATGTTTTTTAGTTAATTAGGCTTTCATTGCGGCTAATTGCTGCTGTGCGATCCGTGCCGCTGCGCTGTTTGCGTAGTCTTTCACGACTTGTTGGTAGTATTGGGTTGCACCCGCTTTGTCGCCCGTTTTCTCGGCGATCATGCCAAGCTTCACTAAACTGTCGCCACGTTTATTTGAATCGCTAAAACGCACCACCACAGTATTAAAGGCTTGCTTCGCTTCCGCAAATTCACTCTTATTAAATAGTAGTTGTCCTAACCAGTAGTTAGCATTTGCCGCATAGACTGAATCGGGATATTGCTTGATGAAGGCACGAAATGCTGGAATAGCATCATCATATTTACGCTCCTTCAACACTAGGTTGACGGCCCCCTCATAGCTTGCCGTTTCACTTAAGCTACTTGCCGCCGCATTAGCGGTAGCTGCAACAGCAGCTGGTGTTGTCGGGGTTGCAGCGGCTGGTGTGGCAGCTTTAGAAGATAAATTGGCAATTTCATCGTAAAGCTGACGCTGGCGTTGCTGCATCTGCTCTATTTGGTAATTTTGTTGTTCGGTTAAACCACGTAAATCAAGAACTTCCTGCTGCAGAGTATCCAGACGACGCTGCATATCAAGTTCGCTTTGTTGTCTCGATTTCACTATGCGCTCTAAACGAGCGAGTCTGTCATCACCTGAACCACCAGCAAGGTCTTCAACAGGAGCAGGAGCTGCAACTGCAGCTCCTGCGCCGAAGAACATTGCCGTAATTAAGACGGCACGTTTCATGGTGTTACTCTCCGTAATTCAATCTTAGTAAACTAAAACTGCGCGACGGTTTTTACCAAAACCTTCATCAGTGCGAGAGAAGTCTAGTGGCTTCTCTTCACCATAGCTCACGATGCTCATTTGGCTTAGTTGTACACCCATACCCTGAAGGTATTTAGCCACAGCTTTAGCACGACGCTCACCTAGTGCAATGTTGTACTCTGGTGTACCACGTTCATCGGCGTGGCCTTCAATCAGCACACGCACACTTGGGTGTTCAACTAAGTAAGTACCGTGGGCTTCTAATACAGCGGCGAATTCGGTTTGAACTTCACTGCGGTCAAAGTCGAAGTAAATGATGTGCTCTTTTCTCAACTCTTCCAATTGCTGACGTTGTTGCTCTTCTGGTGACAACATACCGCCAACACCACCGGTTTGAACGCCACCATTCAGTTCGCTACCAGAACCGTTTGTTGAGCCCATTGCATCAGTTTCTGATTCAGAAGTTGAGCTACATGCACTAATAGCCATAATTGGAAGTGCTACCAACATAGCTTTTAACAACTTGTTCAGATCCATTACGTGTTCCTTATAAAATTAAATGTTAATAAATCAAGGTAATACATTAGAGAAACGGAGACCAAGAAGGTGATTTCACCTCACCTTGGCCTGCCGGTAATCTGGCTTTAAAACGTCCGTCCGTAGAAACAGCTGCTAAAACTTGCTTGCCTTGGTACGTAGTGCCATAAATCACCATAGTACCATTAGGGGCCACGCTGGGAGATTCATCCAAGCGTGTTGATGTTAGCACCTGCATAAAACGCGTATTCAGATCCATACGCGCAATATTAAATTTACCATTTGTGCGATTGACGAAAATCATGCTACGTCCATCAGGGGTGATTGAACCGCCCAAATTCCATTCACCTTCAAAGGTTTCACGGGTGACTTTGCCTGAATTTAAATCTACGCGATATAACTGGGGTTTACCACCGCGCTCAGAGGTAAATAACAAGGATTTACCATCAGGAAACCAAGATGGCTCAGTATCAATGGCATAGTGGTTAGTTATGCGTTTGATGGCTTTAGTCGCAATATCTATCACGTAGATCTCAGGTTGACCATCCTTGGATAACGTCACCGCCAGTGACTTCCCATCGGGGGAAAACGCTGGTGCGCCGTTGATGCCAGGGAAACTGCTCACTTTAGTACGTACTTGAGTGTATAGATCCTGAACGAAGATCTCCGCTTTCTTGTTCTCAAAACTCACATAGGCTAAACGACGGCCATCGGGTGACCAAGTCGGAGACATTAGCGGCTCGGGTGAGCGGAGTAACATCTGCTCGTTATAACCATCATAATCGGCAATCATCAACTGATACGGTGCTTTCTGCGTATGATTGACTACAACATAGGAGATTCGAGTTAAAAATGCGCCACGAATACCCGTCAACTTTTCATAGACGATATCGCTAATTCTATGCCCATATTGGCGAAATTGAGCCGCAGAGATCACAGTTTGACGACTGTCCATCAAAAACTCAGTTGCACTCACTGGCCCCTTCAGAGCTTGGTTTTGTGCTTTAACTAAGTCGATTAAAGCGAAGCTAACAAGGAACTGATCGGTGCCATAGGGTTTAACAGACCCTAAAACCAACGCTTCGGCTCCTACGCTAGACCAAGCATTCGCTTGGAACTGAGCCAATGTACCGATATTACGTTGGGGAAAACCTAACTCATCTAAAGGTTTAAACGTACCGCTACGCACAAGATCTGACATCACAACATCGGCAATCGCCTGTGGTGGTGCGCCAGCGCCTTGCCATACGAAAGGCATCACGGCAATCGGACGCGCCGCATCCACACCCTCGGTGATCACTATATCCAATGCTGCTTTTGCTGGGGTGGTACAAAGCAGTACCACCAATGTTAACCATTTTGCCAAAATTTTCATGGGACTCCTTTAATTAAACGTTGGTTCAACGATTAAGTTAATTTCTTTCATCAAGTTATAAACCGCAGGATCCGGAGAAACAGGCAACTTACCTGCCTTTTGAATCGCCGCTTTGGTCGCACGGCAAACATTAGGATCGCCACCTTGCGTTTGACTGCTGATCACAAAACCGTCGTTAGCTAAACGCACTGACACTTTACAGCTTTTACCACGCATCGACTCATCTACAACTAAGTTACGCTGAATCGTTGATTTAATCATGGCGGTATATTTGCCTACTTCGCTTTGCATTTGCTTATTCATGGTTTGCGATAAAGCGGCCTGCTCTGCCGCTAACGCATCGGCCATTTCCTGTTCCTGCTGGGCGCGGGCTTTAGCTTCCGCATCCGCTTTTGCCTTAGCTGCGGCTTTTGCTTTCGCTTCTGCATCGGCCTTGGCTTTTGCCTCCGCTTTGGCCTTAGCTTCTGCCTCTGCTTTTGCCTTAGCTTCGGCTTCCTTCTGCTTACGCTCGGTTTCCGCTTTGGCTACTGCCGCTTCTTCAGCTTTACGCTTTTCAGC
Source organism: Shewanella sp. KJ2020 (assembly GCF_024197625.1). Classification (NCBI taxonomy): domain Bacteria; kingdom Pseudomonadati; phylum Pseudomonadota; class Gammaproteobacteria; order Alteromonadales; family Shewanellaceae; genus Shewanella; species Shewanella sp. KJ2020. The sequence goes on from NZ_JAKUKD010000008.1 coordinate 4,239, forward strand.
CGCTTTTTGCGCTGCTTCTTCAGCTACTTTACGCTCTTGTTCCTTCAGCTTGCGGTCGGCTTCTGCCTTTTGCGCTTTTTCCTTTTCCTGCTGCTGCTTCACCTGCGCGACTTTAGCGGCCTCATTTGCCTTTTGGGTTTCAATTTCCTGCTGTTTGCGTTCTTGCTCTAGTTTTTTAATCTGAGCTTGTTCACGCTCACGAGCTTGCTTTGCCTCCTGCGCTTTACGCTCAAGCTCTGCTTGTCGTTCGCGCTCGCGCCGCTCTGTCTCGCGTTTTTCCTGCTTCAGTTTTTCCACATGGTTAGCCACTTTCTGTTGGTCAACCATAACAGCTTGAACTGCCGGAGCGCTAACTTGTTGCACTTGCACAGGTTTATGGGTGAAATCTATGCCAATGGCCAGAATAATTATCACGCCAATATGAATACCTGCTGAAATTGACAGAGGTAATGCAAGATTTGAATTATCCGCCACCTATTTCTCCTTGGGTGAATCCGTCATCAAACCGACTGATGGCACACCAGCGCCTTGCAAAGTCACCATTAACTGGATCACTTTATCGTAGGGAATATTTCTATCGGCCTTCACTACGACAGGGCGCTCTGGTTCAGTCACTATGATCGCAGCTACTTCAGTCGCCAACTCTTCCAAATCCATTTCTGTATTGGTCGAACCGCCTTTATTGAGGTAATAAGTACCGTCACCATCAATGGATGCCACCACAGGCGGTTTACTGTCCGAGGGTAATACCTCTGCAGCCCCTTGGGGCAATTCTACTTTGACCCCTTGGGTGACTATCGGCGCTGTTACCATAAAAATAATGAGCAGCACTAGCATGACGTCGATATAGGGCACCACGTTGATTTCGGCAACGGGGCGACGACGTTTGCGCTGATAAGCTGGTTGCATTATACCCCTTCCTTCTCGCTGTACGCTTGGCGATGTAAAATGCTGGAGAACTCTTCCATAAAGTTGGCGTAGGCCATTTCCAATTTATCAACCTGAGTCGAGAAACGGTTGTAGGCGATAACAGCTGGGATTGCAGCAAACAGACCCATAGCCGTTGCAATCAAAGCTTCAGCAATACCGGGGGCAACCATAGCTAAGGTCGCGTTTTCCATCGAACCGATAGCGATAAATGAGTTCATAATCCCCCATACCGTACCAAATAAACCTATGTAAGGGCTAGTTGAACCTATGGTCGCTAATAAGGGTAAGTTGGCCTCTAACTTTTCTAATTCGCGGGATAAGGTCACGCGCATCGCCCGTGATGTCCCATCCATCACGGCATCGGGTACTTTGCTATTTAATTTATTCAGACGTGAATATTCTTTAAAACCGGTGACAAATAATGATTCTAAGCCCGTATTATCTGGACGAGCCGATAATTCTTTATATAGGCGGTTTAAATCAACACCTGACCAAAATTTATCTTCAAATTTTGCCGATTTACTTTTTGCGGATGTCAATAAACTACGGCGTTGTAAAATCACCGTCCAAGACATCACCGACAAGCAAAGTAAAGTGAACATCACAAATTTCACTAATAAACTGGCTTGTAAAAATAACCCAACAATCGACATATCAGCTTGCACTGTCAAACTCCTGCACAATATTTAAGGGAATAGCTCGGGGACGCATACGTGATAAAGCAACACAGGCCACCAGCACTGTGCCTTCACAATAACAGTCTCCCTGATGATCAACCAAACGTTGATGAAATACCAACGAGGCCTTTTTCAACTCTATGACCTTAGTTTCTACAATAAGGTTCTGTTCAAAACGCGCGGCTTTTCTAAAATCGAGTTCCGCCCGCTTAACAACAAACGCAGTATCATTGGCTAACAGTGCTGTCTGATTTACGCCTAGTGCCTTTAACCATTCGGTTCGCGCACGCTCGAAAAAGTTGAGGTAGTTCGAATGGTAGACAACACCGCCAGCGTCGGTATCTTCGTAATAGACAGAAATGGGCCAATAAAACGTCATTTGGAATAAGCAAATTTTGGTTGAAAAATTGACGCTTACTATACCTAGGGAAACAAGACTTGTGAATGACCCAACGAAGATATAGATAGGGATAGCACGGGTTTGCGCGCAATTGAGGGATTTGTAAATAACAATGGGGCCTAACGACCCCATTTCATTAACATAGTTCGCTATTTTGCGAGGCTTTGCGGCAATGTGAGGCCAAAGCTTTGCCAGAGGAAACTGTAGATATCGGCAAATTCATCGATCTTCATCGCCGTCGGCTTCCCAGCGCCATGACCAGCATTAGATTCAATACGCATGATCACAGGTTCAGCGCCCTGCTGCTTTTCTTGCATCATAGCGGCAAACTTAAAACTGTGCAGTGGCACTACGCGATCATCGTGATCGGCGGTCATCACCATAGTCGCAGGATAAGCCTGTGCTTTGACATTGTGGTAAGGCGAATAGGCCAGCAATGCAGGGAATTGTTCCGCCTTATCGGCACTGCCGTATTCGCTGGTCCAAGCCCAGCCAATAGTAAACTTGTGGAAACGCAGCATATCGAGCACACCGACCGCAGGTAATACGGCGGCAAACAGTTCAGGACGTTGCGTCAATGCAGCCCCCATCAGCAAACCACCGTTACTACGACCATAGGCGCCAAGTTTAGTGCTGTTGGTGTATTTTTCATTCACTAGATATTCGGCTGCGGCAAAATAGTCATCGAACACATTTTGTTTTTTGTCGAACATCCCCGCTTGGTGCCAGCTTTCACCGTAATCAGCGCCACCACGAAGGCTAGGTACGGCATAAATGCCCCCCATATCTAACCATGCAATGTTGGCAGGGCTAAAGCGGGGTGTCATCGAAATCGCAAAGCCGCCATAGGCATATAACAGCGTTGGGTTTTGACCATTTTTAACTAAACCCTTTTTATAGGACAGCATCATAGGCACGCGCGTACCGTCTTTGCTGGTATAGAACACTTGCTCAGATACATAATCATCGGGGTTGAAGGACACCTGAGGTTTAGCAAACACCGTTGACTCTGAAGTCTTAAAGTCAAACTTATAGGTCGTTTCGGGTTGAATATAGCTGTTAAAGACATAGTAGAAATAGTCTTTACTCGCCTTACCAAAGGGCCCGGCCACATTGCCTAAACCTGGTAATGCGACGTCTTGGCGCTTCTGCCCGCCCATACTAAAAATCGATAATTGCCCCAATACATCGTGTAAATAACTCACGACTAAATGATCATTAATCATGGCAACATTATTAATCGGATCTTTAGACTCGGGAATAATGGTTTGCCATTGGGATTTATCGCTATTGCGAGTATCAATGGCAATCACTTTACCGTTTGGCGCCTCTAAATCAGTTTTAAAATAGAAAACCGCACCATCGTTACCTAAAAACTCATATTCAGCCTCTAAGTTGAGGATCAATTCCACCACTTGCGATTTAGGCTCAAATAAAGATTTATAGAAGAAACGATTACGCTTATCTGTACCTTGAGAAATCGATAATAATAAATATTCACCCTTCTCGGAGACATCAATACCAAAGCCCCAATCTTTATTCTGTGGGCGCTCATAAATCAATAAATCTTGGCGTTGATCTGTGCCTAATTTATGGTAATACACTTTTTGATTGAAATTGACATCGGCTAAAACATCCCCACCGGCAGGAGCATCATAACGGGTATAAAACACACCTTGGTTTTCTTTATCCCATACCGCACTGGAGAACTTAATCCATTTCAGTTCATCGCCAAGCCTCTTTCCCGTCGCAATATCGATAAACTGCCATTGCTGCCAATCAGAGCCCGAATTAGAAACTCCGTAAGCTAAAATCTTACCGTCATTACTAACCGATACGCCAGAAAGCGCCACTGTACCATCGGCAGATAAGGTATTGGGGTCCAAGACGGGTTTCTCAATGCCATCCTTGCCTTTTACATAGAGTACCGATTGCGCTTGTAAGCCATCATTGCGATAGTAAAACTGATTATCGCCATTCTCGAAGGGGGCAGAAATTTTCTCGTAGTTCCACAGCTCGGTGATACGGTCAACCACAGCTTGCTTATTGGGGATTTTCGCCAAATACGCTTGACCAAAGGCTTGCTGCTCTTTGACCCAACTTTCCGTTTCTGGGGTGTTTTCCTCGAGGTGACGGTAAGGATCCGCCACCGCCACGCCATGAATAGTTTCAACTAAGTCGTCTTTTCTCGTCTCGGGGTAAACCCATTTATTGGCGCTGACTTGCTGCGCTGCATCTTCTGGCGCATTGCCACTTTGGCAGGCACCGAGTGCCATTCCCAATGTGGCCACTAACAAACCTTGTTTTGCAAGGCGAAATCTGAATGCCATCTTATAATCCTTCTCGTGGTTTCGGGCTTAAGGCCTTTTCAGCAAGTACTATACAAGTAAAAAATTCCATGGCAATGACGTAGTTTAATATGACGATTTTTTACTTGAATAGTGAATTTAACAAAATGGCAGCAAGGATAAGCCTATTGAAGTGTATTATTATGCACTAATAATGACTGATAACTTATTAATCAAGGTTAATAGTGACTTAAGTGATATAGATCACTTTAATAACCATTAGAATTACTAATGTTTATGGGCAATTTTTCTCGTTTGTTTTGCCACAGTATTCACCATAGAATACGCTCGTTTTCAGCAGATATCTGCATGCAGATATGGAAAACAAAGAACTTTTAAACTGGTGTGTTCCCAACACGGCAGTTCATCTCTGGTTCTTATGCTTGACTTCCTTCCTTCAATTTGTTGATTGCAAATGCATTATTTTTGCGGCCCGCTTAGATTAAGCGGGCTTTTTTTTATTCATTTAAAACACACCTCTGCTTACCTCACCCTGGTTAGCTCAATCATCGACTCTAAGCTCTATCAATATTTATGCCTTCGCCTCCCTGCACTTGTTTTAACGGCTTAACGACTGCCTGCTCGCAAACGCGAAAAATAAGAAAAATTCATTATCCTAATGCTCGCTGATAACATGAAATTTGAGCTTAACTGCAATACGGATCGCGCTATCACATGTAGAAATGGCAATGCCAAGTCTATGACTTGGCATTGAAAACAACTTAGCAGTTTGAATTATAAAAATTAAACCAGCGCTACATAGGCTTACTGATCCGAATTACCACACGGCGGTTAAGCGCCCTTTCTTCCATATCATCGTTAGAAGCCACATGACGACGCTCACCGTGTCCCTCTGTAACGATACGCTCTTGGGGAATACCGCTGGCGACAAAGAACTCTTTTACCGATTCCGCCCGCTTATCCGATACTTTCTGATTTACGGAGCGACCGCCATAACTATCGGTATACGCATCCACCAGCACTAACTCAACCTCAGGATCGTAAGCCAGATATTCTTGAACTCGAGCTAACTGCTGCTTAGAAAAACGCGTTAAATCGGTGCCACCTTCGTCATAATTCAGCACAGTAAAGGCGATATCTTCAAAGCTATAGGGCAATAAATGGGATAAACACGCCTTAAATTCAGCATATTTGCGACCAAAGTTTGCCGCGGAGAGCCCTACTGCAATTTTATTGGATTCGTTATACCAATCGGCGTAGTAAAAGGTCGGCTCCATACCCCGACTCAACTCCGCCAGCATCGACCATGCGGCACGTTTAGGCACTTCACCATTAAAATATTTTTGATAACGCAGTGAAGTAATCTCCTTAGAAACTACACCAGGGCGCCATTTGGGAGCTCGGCTCAGTAAAGTAGCATTGGTGACCTGATCGGGTTTAACCCACATATCTAAGGTAAAATTCAGATTGAGCTGCTTACCCGCCTCGCTAGTGAAAATCGCTTTACCATAGGAGGGAATATCGTGCTCGAGGCGGCAAACAATAGGAGTGTTCTCACTCACTCGCCATTGGGACTCACCTAAAGAGGCCACATAGTGGCGCAACTCTGCCATTGCAGTTGCTGGAACGCATAAAATTGATACTAATATCAGTTTTCGCCACATTGCCTATACTCATGTTTATTCGGTTACATGGCTTTATCGGCAAACTTTTTAGTACCTTTAGCTCATAAAACCACCAATCAAGCATGACACACCCGAGCACATTAAGCATAATAGCGCCCTGTAAATTTTCTTGGGTACTTTAATGAGCGACATTTGCGACGCGAACAAATTGAAACACCGATTTCGGGGCTACTTTCCCGTAGTGATTGATGTCGAAACCGCGGGCTTCAACTCTCAAACCGATGCGTTGCTTGAAATAGCCGTCACCCTGTTAAAAATGGATGACGAGGGAGTACTGGGAATAGATAAAACCTTGCATTTTCATATAGAACCATTTGAAGGGGCAAATTTAGAACCCGCAGCCTTGGCCTTCAATGGTATCGACCCTAACAACCCATTACGGGGCGCTGTTAGTGAAAAAGAAGCGTTTTTAGAGATTTTTAAAGCGGTAAAAAAAGCTCAAAAAGCCTCTGATTGCCATCGCAGCATCATAGTGGCGCATAATGCCGCATTCGATCATGGATTTGTGAGTAAAGCCATTGAGCGCTGCGACTTAAAACGCTCGCCCTTTCATCCCTTTGCCACCTTCGATACCGCTACATTGGCAGGACTTGCCATTGGCCATACCGTGCTTGCTAAGGCATGTATGATGGCAGGCATTCCCTTCGATAATAAGGAAGCTCACAGCGCCCTATATGATACCGAACGCACTGCGGAGCTCTTTTGCTACATAGTCAATCGTTGGAAGGTGCTAGGTGGTTGGCCCCTGCTATCCCAGGACGCTCAAGACAATAAGGCTGAAACAGATAACGGGGAGTCGCGCCAAGCAACTCCCTAAATCCTCAAAAAGCCGCTAAGCAATTAGCGGCTTTTTGACTTAATACGGCACAGGAGCTGCGATTCGAATGAGGAACCCAAGGGTTCAAATAGCTAAAATGCAAAAAGCCGCTAAATAAATTAGCGGCTTTTTGACTGAATATGGCGGAGGAGCAGGGATTTGAACCCTGGGTGGGCTATAAACCCACGCCGGTTTTCAAGACCGGTGCATTAAACCACTCTGCCACCCCTCCGAACGAGCGAGATAATAGCTATCTCTTATACCTGTGTAAACTTAAATTTGTTGTATATTGAATTGATTGGCGATTTCCTATTCACTCCGCTTCATTTTCAGCATAAACGCTCAAAAAAAGGCCTTGTCTAGTCCTGAAATAATCCCACCTAAAACAAAAAAGCTGCCCGAGGGCAGCTTTTATCTCTAAAAACTAACGCTAATTACAGAGAGCTTGCGTTTTCAGAAAGGTAAGCCGCAACACCTTCAGTGCTTGCGTTCATGCCTTTGTCGCCTTTTTCCCAACCTGCTGGGCAAACATCGCCGTGCTCTTCGTGGAATTGCAGTGCGTCGATCATACGTAGCATTTCATCGACGTTACGTCCTAATGGCAGATCGTTAACGACTTGATGACGAACCATGCCTTCTTTGTCGATCAGGAATGAACCACGGAAAGCCACACCCGCTTCTGGGTGCTCAACATCGTATGCTTTGCAGATGTCATGTTTAACGTCAGCAACTAAAGTGTATTTCACTTGGCCGATGCCACCCTTTTCAACTGGGGTGTTGCGCCATGCATTGTGGGTGAATTGAGAGTCGATAGACACACCAATCACTTCCACACCACGCTTAGTGAACTCTTCCATACGGTGATCGAAAGCGATCAACTCTGATGGGCAAACGAAAGTGAAGTCAAGTGGATAGAAAAATACCACCGCTGGCTTGCCTTTGATCGCGGCAGTTAAGTTGAAGCTATCTACGATTTCGCCAGAACCTAATACAGCTGCAGCAGTAAAATCAGGAGCCTGACGGCCTACTAATACGCTCATTTTATATCTCCATCTATGAGTTGAACTAAGTGTAAGGCAAGATGCCCTTTAGTCAGTATGTCTTTTCAACCTAGGTCGAGTTAAATCCTTACTGATTAAAAGGTGTTCTTACCAATCAAATCTTTAGGCATTATAAGTCGTGTGCTGTGCCTTACAACCTATTTAAGACCAATATCACATTTTTCAAGGGCATTTCCGTTTTGCCTGACTAAGGATAGAGCAATCTGCGTATCCCGTGTGCGAAGCAAGCCACATTCGACTAACAGACAAAACCCAGCATGTTCACATTTCCAGATATTTTCCAGATTAGGCTTTTGCAAACTGGACATACAGGGTCTTTACAGTCAAAAATACCGCCTTTGGTTTACAGAATTAAGAAAATTGATAATGAATGCAGTCGTAATTGCAGTGTGCTTAATGTTAGCACTCAGTTTAGCTAGGGTGAATGTGGTAATCGCCCTCACCGTCAGCGCCCTCGTGGCGGGATTGATAGGCGGAATGGATCTGCATCAAACCATAGATGCCTTCAATACCGGCTTAGGTGGCGGCGCACAGATTGCGCTCAGTTACGCCCTTTTAGGCGCCTTCGCTGTCGCATTATCCCATTCAGGCTTAACGACGCTGATATCTAGAAGCATCATCAGCAGCCTTGGACAAGAGCCGAATAACACTAATACTAACTGGGTGCGCTGGTTGTTATTGCTATCGCTACTGGTTATGTCGATGGCATCCCAGAACATTCTGCCGATCCATATCGCCTTTATTCCGATTTTAGTGCCGCCCCTCTTGCATGTAATGTCCAAGTTGAACATCGACCGTCGTTTAGTCGCCTGCGTTTTGACCTTCGGCCTAGTCACCACCTACATGATTTTACCGATTGGGTTTGGTGGTATCTTCTTAAATGACATTTTGCTGTCGAACTTAACCAGCAATGGCTTAGCCGCTGCACGCGAGCAAATTCCGCCAGCCATGTTAATCCCTGCTGCGGGTATGGTTGTGGGATTAATCACAGCGGTATTTATCAGTTACCGCAAACCTCGGACTTACGACGAGGCTAAAGTGCTGGTTGCTGAGCCCGAAGAAAATCTCAACAAACGCAATATCATCATTGCCGCACTGGCAATCTTAGCCACTTTAGTCGTACAACTTGAAACCGACTCGATGATTTTTGGTGCCTTAGTCGGCTTTATGATTTTCAGTTTCTCGGGTGCCTTAAAGCACGTTGCAGACCAAGATATTTTTAACCAAGGCGTGCGTATGATGGCCAATATCGGCTTTATCATGATTTCCGCCGCAGGCTTTGCCGCCGTAGTCAAAGAAACCGGTGAAGTGGCTACGCTCGTATCATCACTGAGTTCATTGATTGGCGATAATAAGGCCCTCGCCGCCTTCTTGATGCTATTGGTTGGTCTACTGATCACTATGGGGATTGGCTCGTCTTTCTCGACGATCCCAATTATTGCGACTATCTATGTACCACTGGCATTAAGTTTTGGCTTTTCGGTAGCGGCCACGATTGCCTTAGTCGGCACGGCCGCGGCGCTGGGTGATGCGGGCTCGCCAGCATCGGATTCCACCTTAGGCCCCACTGCAGGTTTAAATGCCGATGGTCAGCACGACCATATTCGTGACAGCGTGATCCCCACCTTTATTCACTACAATATTCCACTGTTAGTATTTGGCTGGATTGCGGCCATGGTGCTGTAAATCATATAGCTTTCGAATGTGGAGTTTGAGCTGGATGTTAAGTTGCGCTGAATATTAAGAAGCTTAGTTTGCAGAAAAAGCAGAGACAACCAAAAGATGTCTCTGCTTTTTTTTTACCGTTTTTGGGGAAAATACATGACCTTCACTAAGCTAAAAACTCACCGCTATCCCGACTGAGGTGCCTTGCACATGGTCACCAAATTGGTAACGCACAACCAAACGAGTTCGGGTAATGATAATGCCATATTGGCTGGAGTCGAGTTCTAGGCCAGCACCAAGTGAATTGAGGGCATTAAAGCCTAATGCACCGCGCATATCACCAAGATATTCTGTGCGCGCTGCCTCAAGCACATAGCGCAGGGGTTTATCTAGCAGTGTTAAACCCGTTGGTGCACGCCAGCGTGACCAAAGGCTCAAGAGCTGGGCGTTGACACTACCTTGTAAGGCTTCAGGAGTATCTCCAAAGCTGTTTAATTGAATATGAGAGTAACGAAACTCAACATCAATTTCATAATCTTGGCGGTAGTGTTCGTAATCGAGAACCGCTGAACCACCTAGGCCATACGCGTCCAAGCTACCGTTATCGAGGAACTCAAGTTCATCACCACTTTTGAATTCAATTGCAGAGCTGGCAACCTTCAAGTCGCTCGAGACACGACCAAAGGAGAAATTAAATACTGGTCGGAATTTCAAATCCTCAGCGACGGGAAAATCCCAACCAATACCGCCAGTCAATGCGATACTGTTCCATTTCGTGGGCAGCCGTTTTTCGGTTTCGCCATCACTGACGATAAAAGTCGGGTCGTAGCGACTGTAGCCTATCGTCCCTTCAAGATAGATAGGGAATTCTTGACTCATGGTCGCACCACCGCCCAGCGTGGTCATAGCGAGATCTGGATTATTTTCCGGAGCATTACTCAATGAAAGCGATCCCGTTGTCACATCAGGAGTCAATGCGAAACTCATCACTCCCAAAGCCGCATTGGCTCGTTCTTGCAAACGAGCCTCCACTAAAGTGTTTGCTTCTACTGGCAGCGGAACCATCACGCAGGCGCTCATCAAAGCGCAGTGGATAAATATGCCATTGAAAATCTTGTAAAACAGCTGTTTACATTTGACCATAGCTTGCAAATCAATCCACCACTGTTGGTTAATTAACGAAATCACTATGCAATTGATTTTCGGTGAGCTTTTTTAATCCGTCAAGGTCGATAGCGTCAGACTGCACGATATCGTTAACCATTAGCAGCACTAGTGACTTCGCAACAAAAAAGCGAGCACCACGTTCGCAGTACTCGCTTTTTGAAGGTTCGAATAAGATCTCGTTTAATAATGCTCAACCCGAGCATTCACGGTCACTTTAGCGTTATTTAGTACCAAAGATTTTATCACCCGCATCGCCAAGACCTGGCAGGATATAACCTTTCTCGTTTAAGCATTTATCGATAGCGGCGGTGTATAACTCGATATCAGGATGCGCCGCTTCTAGGGCTTTAATTCCCTCAGGCGCAGCCACTAACACTAAGGCTTTGATTGAAGTACAACCGCGTTTCTTCAATAAGTCCACGGTGGCAATCATAGAGCCACCCGTTGCGAGCATAGGGTCGACAACAAGCGCAATACGCTCATTCAGATCACTGGCTAACTTTTCAAAATAAGGGACTGGCTCTAGGGTCTCTTCATCACGGTAAATACCGACAACTGAGATACGCGCACTGGGAATATGCTCAAGTACGCCGTCCATCATGCCAAGGCCAGCACGTAAAATCGGCACGACAGTGACTTTTTTGCCTTTGATTTGGTCGACTTCAACCGGGCCATTCCAACCTTCAATCGTAACAGTTTCAGTTTCGAAATCTGCGGTAGCTTCATAGGTTAGTAAACTACCCACTTCAGCGGCTAGCTCACGGAAACGTTTAGTGCTAATGTCACCTTCACGCATTAGGCCGATTTTGTGACGCACTAAGGGATGTTTAACCTCGACAACTTTCATTTTTCTCTCCTACTTTTGTTCGCGTATTATCTTAGGCAAATTTTTCAGATTCTAGTTGATTTGTTTATTAGGTAAAACATAAAGTTTTGCCATTCGGGCTAATCGTGAGCAATCTCCCAAGATTCATTTCCTATTGCTTAAGATACACACACCTATTAACTGTTTTGTGAGCAATCCCACGGCATTGAAACTGAAATGTCCCTCATTCGAGGCAAAAATCGCATACCAATTGGGATAAATCCAAATCATGACTTTCGACCCCTAGCACAAGCTGATAGAATACCGCCGCATAAAATCCAATAACGATGTACCCGAGAGGATCCTCCGTGAGCACTCCTACCCCACTGAGCTATAAAGATGCCGGCGTTGATATCGATGCAGGTAATGCACTGGTAAGTAACATTAAAGCTGCCGTTAAACGTACCCGTCGTCCAGAAGTTATGGGCAACTTAGGTGGTTTTGGCGCCCTGTGTGAAATCCCCACTAAATACAAACAACCTGTTTTAGTCTCTGGCACCGACGGTGTGGGCACTAAACTGCGTTTAGCCATCGACTATAAAAAACACGACACAGTCGGCATAGATTTAGTTGCTATGTGTGTGAACGATTTAATCGTTCAAGGCGCTGAGCCACTGTTTTTCCTCGATTACTATGCGACAGGCAAACTAGATGTTGAAACTGCGACCTCTGTTGTTAACGGTATCGGCGAAGGTTGTTTCCAATCTGGTTGTGCGTTAATCGGCGGTGAAACCGCTGAAATGCCAGGCATGTACGAAGGTGAAGATTACGACCTGGCAGGTTTCTGCGTGGGCGTAGTTGAAAAAGCCGACATCATTGACGGTAGCAAAGTGGCAGCGGGTGATGCACTTATCGCATTAGCCTCGAGCGGCCCTCATTCAAATGGTTACTCTTTAGTCCGTAAAGTATTAGAAGTGAGCCAAGCAGATCCTCAGCAGGACCTCAATGGCAAGCCATTGATCCAACATCTGTTAGAACCAACTAAAATTTACGTTAAATCATTGCTGAAGCTGATCGCAGCATCAGATATCCATGCCATGGCACACATTACTGGCGGCGGCTTCTGGGAAAATATCCCTCGCGTACTGCCTGAAAACTGCAAAGCCGTTATCCAAGGTGATTCATGGCAATGGCCCGCCGTTTTCAGTTGGTTAATGGAAAACGGCAACATTGCACAGTATGAAATGTACCGTACCTTCAACTGTGGTGTTGGCATGATAGTCGCGCTGCCAGCCGATAAAGTCGATGCCGCCCTTGAACTGCTCGCAGCCGAAGGCGAACAAGCTTGGCTTATCGGTGCTATCGCTGAACGCGAAGGCAATGAAGAGCAAGTGGAGATCCTGTAATGCCCCAGCGCTGTCGTGTAGTAGTATTAATTTCCGGAAATGGCAGTAACCTGCAAGCGATTATCGACGGTTGCGACGATAATCTGCAGGCCGAAGTTGTCGGAGTCATCAGTAATAAACCCGATGCCTATGGCCTAGTGCGCGCCCACCACGGCGAAATTGATACCAGCTGCGTGATAGCTCACCCAGGTGAATCTCGCTCTGAATACGATGCACGTTTAATGACAGTAATTGAACAGTACCAGCCCGATTTAATCGTACTGGCAGGATTTATGCGCATTCTAACCGATGATTTTGTGAATCATTATCTAGGCCGAATGATCAACATTCATCCGTCACTGTTACCTAAATACACTGGCTTAAACACCCATCAACGTGCCATTGACGCCAAAGAGAGTGAACATGGTGCCAGCGTGCATTTTGTCACGCCAGCGCTAGATGCAGGCCCAGTGATCTTACAGGCTAAAGTCCCCGTTTATGAGGACGATACGGCAGAAATGCTCGCCGCCCGCGTGCATGAGCAAGAACATGCGATTTATCCTCTGGTGGTAAAATGGTTCAGCCATCAGCGCCTTAACATGCAAAACGGCCAAGCCTATCTTGATGGCAATCCTATCGGCCCGAGCGGTTACGCGCCTGATTAGTTCCGCTTTAAAGCAATGGTAGCAAGATCACAAATGGAGACCTTAGGGTCTCTATTTTTTTAACTATTTTCTACAAAAGCATTGTTTTCTGGGGCAATGTGGCATTAGATAACTTAACGAAAAATGATTTTTTGCTCGGCATATTAGGGACTCTTTAGATGAAAAATATTATCTGCGATATCGATGGCGTACTACTGCACGACAATAAACTGATCCCCGGCAGCGACAAATTTATCCAGCGTATTCTGGCACAAGGCAATCCTCTGGTGATCCTCACCAACTACCCGGTACAAACGGGTAAGGATCTGCAAAACCGTTTAAGCGCCGCCGGTATTGATATTCCTGAAGAATGCTTTTACACCTCCGCCATGGCCACCGCCGACTTTTTAAAACACCAAGAAGGCAGTAAAGCCTTTGTGATTGGTGAAGGCGCACTCACCCACGAACTCTACAAAGCGGGTTTTACCATTACCGATATCAACCCCGACTTTGTGATTGTCGGCGAAACCCGCTCCTACAACTGGGATATGATCCATAAGGCAGCAGGGTTTGTCGCCCGCGGCGCGCGTTTTATTGCCACTAACCCCGACACCCACGGCCCAGCCTACAGCCCGGCCTGCGGCGCACTCTGCTCACCCATTGAACGTATAACAGGTAGAAAACCTTTCTATGTGGGCAAACCAAGCGCATGGATTATTCGCTCGGCGCTTAATCATATTGATGGCCACTCTGAAAATACCGTCATCATAGGCGACAATATGCGCACCGATATTCTAGCGGGCTTCCAAGCGGGGCTTGAAACCATTCTAGTCACCAGTGGCGTGAGTAAGCTTGAAGATATCGATAAAGAACCCTTCCGCCCGAACCATGTGTTTGCCTGCGCTGGCGATATAGACGTTGTTTAAACCATTTTCTTTACAGTTATCTAACCCAGCGTCGAACCAGATATTTTAGCTAACAGTGCCTATGCAATTCGCCAAATCAAAGGCGTATTGCATAGGGTAAAGCAACATTAAGTAACACATTCCCCTGCCGCTCAGCCTTGTGACTCACAGCGGCTTGCTTCATGATAAGCCTCGCTTCTGATTGATTAACAGAAATCTAAAATTCCTTAATTAAAACAACAGTAGGATTAACCTATGCGACGTCTGTATCCCCTCTGTGCGCTGGCTATGCTCAGTGCCTGTAGTCCGAATGCATCGAAACCCGATGGCAACAGCACCTTGGCTGAACTCAAGCCCGTGCAGTTTAATGAAGCGCGCTTTAGAAATGATATTAAAGCCCTGTCATCCGATGAATTTGAAGGTCGTGCGCCAACCACTCAGGGTGAAAAACTCACCTTGGACTATTTAAGCAAAGCCTTTACAGAGATGGGGCTCAAGGGCGCGTATCAAGGCAGCTTTTTACAACCTGTGCCTATGGTCAGCTATACCGCAGATGAAGCTCAGCAAGTCACGCTGGCAGGATTACCCTTTCAATACCGAAAAGATCTGGTGCTCAGTAGCCGCCATGATAACGGTGGTGTAAATATTGAAAACGCGCCATTAGTCTTCGTTGGTTATGGAGTAAATGCACCCGAATATGATTGGAATGATTACCAAGATCTCGACATGAAAGGCAAAATCGCGGTGATCTTAGTCAACGATCCCGGCTTTGCCCGCCCAGACTCAGGGAAGTTTAACGGCAAAGCCATGACCTATTACGGCCGCTGGAGCTACAAGTTTGAAGAAGCGAGCCGCCAAGGTGCACTCGGCGCATTAATTATCCATGATACTGAGCCCGCCTCTTACCCTTGGTCCGTAATCGAAAATAGTTGGACTGGGCCACAGCAAGATCTGGTGCTAAGTAAAGCCGAACAGGATAGCCGAGTACAAGTTGAAGGCTGGTTAAGCTTAGATGCCGCTACTCAACTGTTTGATAAAGCAGGTTTATCACTGCCGAACTTAATGGCGCGCGCCGCCGACAGCCCAATCAATTTACCCCTTGAACAAACGGCCAACATCGCCTTTAAAAACAAAGCCGAATACGCCAATAGCTACAATGTGGTCGCCACACTCCCCGGCAGCACACAAGCTGACGAGCAGATCCTGTTTACTGGCCACTGGGACCATATTGGCAAAGATGACAGTAAAGAAGGCGATAAAATTTATAACGGTGCCATGGACAACGCATCGGGCATTGCTGGCATTTTAGAAATCGCCAGACAATTAGCCGACAATGCCAAACAAGGCCACGGTTTAGCGCGCTCGGTCACCTTTATTACCACCACAGGTGAAGAACAAGGTTTACTCGGTTCACGTTATTATGCCGCTAATCCACTTTATCCTATCGATAAAACCGTGGCGGTATTAAACCTCGATAGCACCAATATCTATGGCAAAACCAAGGACTTTACCATTGTCGGCAAAGGTAAATCCGAGTTAGAAACTTACCTTATCGATGCAGCCAAACAACAGAACCGCATCGCCATGGGTGAGAAAAATCCCGCTTCGGGTGGTTTCTTCCGTTCAGATCATTTCAGCTTTGCCAAACTGGGCGTGCCAGCGGTATTTGCCGGCGGCGGTAGCGACCCCGTTGATGAAGCCACTGCGGCCTATAAAACCCAGATGCAAGCCACAATGAAGGGCTGTTATCACAATGTCTGCGATGAATACCGTGAAGACTGGGATTTAAGCGGCGCGATTCAGGATCTAGAAGTCTACTATCAGGTCACGCGCACCTTGGGCAACAGCCAAGCCTGGCCGGGGTACTATCAAGGCACAGAGTTTAATAGCCTGCGCCCTGCCCAAACAATGTCAGAAACGGCTGCCAAATAGTTCAGTGACTTTTTGCTAAAGCCTGCTCGGTTAGTCGTCTCTTATTGGCGCCTGCGAAATAAAGCGCCATCTCAGCCTACAAGGCAAAACGCCTAACAAGATCGAAAAGCACGTGAACCATTCACGTGCTTTTTTGTTTTCAGTTCACAAAAACGCAGTTATCACTAAATTCCTATCCCACCGCGTCATTATGAAAAGGCTTATGTCAGCTTTTGATATCAAACTCGACGGATTAACTGATTAAAAATAAAACACTTAAACCTGTGGGCTCGACATTTACGATCTTTTTCGCAGTTTTTCTCTCATCGGCACTTTTTTAAAACACATTGTGAATTCCCCAAAACTCTTCGCGCCAAATCAAACAATAAAAGCAAATCATCAAAAATAACTCGAATTTAATGAATTATTCTCAATTAAAATCGTTAAAAACAAACAGCTAAATCAATAAAAACACCAATAAACAGATAAAACATTAAAAACAGTGTTTGGCAAAACGCTAAATTGCTGGCACATTAAACCTCAATTGAGACATCCTCAAATGACAGACAGTGTGGGAGTTGTACTATGTGTTCAATCTTTTCGATTTTAGATATCCAATCCGATGCCAAAGCACTGCGCCAAGTCGCGCTGGAAATGTCTAAGCTAATGCGCCACCGCGGCCCTGACTGGTCAGGTATTTATGCCAGTGATAAGGCGATTCTTGCCCACGAGCGTTTAGCGATTGTTGACATTGAACACGGTGCCCAGCCGCTGCTGACTGAAGATGGCAGTTTGATCCTCGCGGTCAACGGCGAAATCTATAACCATAAAGAACTCAAAGCCCAGCTAGGTGATAAATACAGCTATCAAACCAACTCTGACTGCGAAGTCATTCTGGCGCTGTATCAAGAATATGGCACTGAATTTCTTGATAAATTAAACGGTATCTTCGCCTTTGTGTTATATGACAAAGCCCAAGATTGCTACCTAATTGGCCGCGATCACATGGGTATCATCCCGCTATACACAGGCCGTGACGCTGCGGGTAACTTCTATGTTGCCTCGGAAATGAAAGCCCTGATGCCGGTATGTAAAACCGTAGAAGAATTCCAACCTGGCCAGTATCTCTATTCAAAGGATGGTGAAGCCGTTAAATACTACACTCGCGATTGGCAAAGCTATGATGCGGTTAAAGATAACCCAGCCAGCCAAGAAGAATTGCGTGATGCATTAGAAGCGGCGGTTAAACGCCAATTAATGTCTGACGTGCCCTATGGTGTGTTGCTTTCGGGTGGCTTAGATTCATCGGTTATCTCAGCTATAACTCAAACCTTTGCCAAGCGCCGTATTGAAGATGATGGTGAAACGGGCGCTTGGTGGCCGCAGCTACACTCCTTTGCAGTCGGTCTTAAGGGTGCGCCGGATTTAATCGCCGCCAAAAAAGTCGCCGATGCCATTGGCACTATTCACCATGAGATCAACTTTACCTTCCAAGAAGGCTTAGATGCGATTAAAGAAGTGATCTACCACCTAGAAACCTACGATGTCACCACCATACGCGCCGCCACACCTATGTATTTAATGGCGCGTAAAATCAAAGCTATGGGCATTAAAATGGTGTTATCTGGAGAAGGTGCTGACGAGCTATTTGGCGGCTATTTATACTTCCATAAAGCGCCAAACGCACAGGCATTCCACGAGGAATTAGTCCGCAAACTCGATAAGCTGCATCTATTCGACTGCCTGCGAGCCAACAAAGCCATGGCCGCCTGGGGATTAGAGGCCCGCGTGCCCTTCCTAGATAAAGAGTTTATGGATGTGGCGATGCGCATCAACCCAGAAGCGAAAATGTCTAAGGATGGTCGTATCGAGAAACACATTCTGCGTAAAGCCTTTGAGCACAAATTGCCAAAGGAAGTAGCATGGCGTCAGAAGGAGCAATTCAGTGATGGCGTGGGCTACTCTTGGATTGACGGTTTGAAAGAACATGCGGCGGCGCAGGTCGATGATTTGCAACTGGCAAACGCCAAATTCCGTTTCCCATACAACACGCCAGAAACCAAAGAGGCTTATTTCTATCGCTGCTTCTTTGAAGAACATTATCCACTGAGCGGCGCCGCTGAAACGGTTCCAGGCGGTAAATCCGTCGCCTGTTCAACGCCAGAAGCACTGGCTTGGGACGAAAGCCTACGCGGCATTATCGACCCATCGGGCCGAGCAGTACGTTCAGTACACACCGCAAGTTATTAATGACCTAACGTTAAAGTGCTCAGTTGATAAACTAGGTTAATACGCTAAATTAAAAAGCTAAGTGGATCAGCTAGATTGATAAACTGGCTAATACAGCCAACCACAAGCGCCACCCTAGGGTGGCGCTTGTATTTTGATGCTGTTTACTTTTATTGCTTACTCGCCTACAAAATGGTGACTTAGCTAAAATACCAAACTAGGCCGACAGCGCACTGAATGGCTGGATTTGAGAGTGAGCTTGATTATGGATTTGAGTATGCGCATTGGTTTGCACTTGAGTTTGAAAATAAGCATTACTCTGCGTCAACACCATAGGATCTAAGCTTAAAAACTGCTTTCCAGCACTCAGCCCCTCATGATAATCATGGCGTAAATCCGCATCGGTACTGCCGAGCAATTTACTCTGCAAATTTTCAGCAGCAAAAATCTGCACTATCTCCACATCCCCAGGCGGATTAGCGATAAAGTCCAATTCATCCTGATAGGCTTGTTCGTGCTGCACTAAGTAATCTATGGTTTTCGGGCAAAAACCAGAAACACAAATCCACGATTTTAGCTTATGCACCCAAGCCGATTGCGCCTGAAAATCCTCGCTCACAGTACGGATCACCACAATTTTGCGGGCACCACGACGATAGGCCTCACGCACAGGTAAAGGCGCAGCTAAACCGCCGTCGAGGTAAAAATCACTATCGATATCTTCGCTTAATGCTGTGCCGTGATTAGAGGCGCTATGATTAGCCGCGCCGTTATTAGCAGCCTTGTCACTATTACAGGCATTGTCATTTAGCCAAGGCGTGAGTTTCACCCCTTGTTTATACAAAAATGGTAATGCGCTAGAGGCTTTAAGTAATTCGCGCCACTGGCTTTTACTGTTTGGACTTAAAAAATACCCCCTGCGATCATTGGCATTCGTCGTTGTGATCAGTAACTGCCGATGACCGAGTGAGGCCGTCGCCGCATTAAGATCTAATTTGAACATCCCTTGTCGTGTCTGCTCAAAATACCAATCTAAATCGACTACATTGCCGCCGACTAACCCGCGACCGAGTCGATAGAAGCGTTTATGGCGCGATAAACCGCGGATCAAGCGTTTGGCATAACCCTTTTGTCTGGCTAAAAAGCTGGTTAAATTTTGCGAACCTGCCGAAGTACCAATAAATAAATCAAAGGGATCGAATCCGCCATCAAGCCAAGCATCTAGCACGCCTGCGGTGAAAATGCCGCGCTGACCACCACCCTCTGCAATCAGGGCTACCTGTGGGCTAGCGTTAGATTGAGCGTATTTGGAGGCTAAGTGGCTGACGGCGTGCATAGGAAAACCTTATCGAATAATTCATATAAGGCGAGTCTAAACAAGCTGGATGAGAAAATATAACGGATAGAAACTATTATCTTAATAGGAAAACACTATTAAGATGATAAGCCTAACTGGACTAATCCGCGCTAAAGGCACGAATACTGGCAGAGCAACGGGGGATTATTCGCGCAAGATTGACCCATTTGTTCAAGCTTGTTCATCATCCTTAACGAACAAGCTCTTTTCACATCAATGCATTAGAACTTATGACTCAGTTCAAGGGTGATATTGCGCGGCTCACCGGGGAAATGGCCATTACGCTCGCTAAAACCACTGACGGCATACTCTTTGTCGAAGATATTTTTAAGATTTAAGCGGACTTGAGTTTGGTCCCACTGGGTCGTCCAGCTCATATCAAAAATCGTATGTGGCTTCACCGTTTGGCCATCGAGGCTGTACTGCTCGCCGACGTAATCCATGCCAAAGGCAATCGCCGAATCGAGTGCATTGATATCGTAACGGGTCCATATCCCTGCTTGATGACGCGGTGTATTGGCAAAATGTTTACTATCAAAGGTATTGGTTAGGCTATCGTTCGTGACTCCTTTAACCACTTCGGTCTCGTTATAGGCATAGTTTGCCGTGACGGTCAGGTTATCGGTTAAATCCCCCACCAGCGTCCATTCAACGCCTTGACTCTCTACTTCCCCCAAATTAAGCAAAGCGGGAATACCATCGTCATCGCCAGTATCTAAAGGGTTAGCTTGGGCAACATTTTGCTTTTCAATGCGATACACAGCTAGCGTGGTCATAAACTGACCATCAAGCCATTCGTTTTTCATTCCAAGTTCAATTTGATTACCGGTTTCTGGATCGAGTGCACCGTCACTTTGAATACCCTCTTGGTCCGATAATGACGCTGGATTAAAACTTTCTGAGTAATTCAAATAAAAGGACATTGAATCGATTGGGCGATAATTCAGCCCAGCCCTTGGCGTTATCGCATTATCACTAAAGGAGAAACCGGTCTTTTTATCGTAATCATCAAACTGGCTGAAACGCAGACCGGCAATCAATGACCACTGCTCATTAAAGTGCAAATGTTCCTGTACATAAATGCCATAACGGTTAGCACGGGTACCGTCGGTATCCATGTCTTTTAATTGATAAGTACTCGGATTAGTTTCTCCGTAATTCAGCTCAAAGATATTGAGATTACCCACACCTTCCTTGCTAGTCGCGAGCTTGTAGTGATACTCGGTTTCCACATAGTGGTAATCGCCGCCAAACAGGAATTCATGTTCAAAACCTAAGGCATCGAAAGCGTAGACAAAATCATTGGTTAAACTGATTTCATCATTAGCCCTTGATTGTACGCGGTATTCTCGCTTAATGGTGCCATCTGCACTATTGGCTTTACCATCACCATTCACATCGACCCAACCTCTCGATTCATGGTATTGCTGATCCGAATCATTATTCAGATAGCGGACCTGAGTCTTGACCGAGAAGTTATCGGTAAATTGATGATCGAGAATCGATTGCAGCACCAGTGCATTCATCTTCTGGAAGTCACTCTTCTCATTGGCATTATAGGAAGGAGCGACAAGGAAATTGCCCGCATCATCGACGGGAACGCCGCGCAGTCGATTGCCGCCTAAATCCTGCTTAATAATATCGAAGGTGGTGGTGAGCTTAGTATCATCGCTGATTTCGTAGAGTAACCCACCCGCCACTTCGGCATTTTGGCTATCGGCATTATTGCGAAAGCTATCTTCCTGCTGATAATAGGCGCCAAAGCGATAGGCGAGATTTTGAGTAAGACCGCCGGTTAAATCCAGCGAGCCACCTATCATATCCTCGCTACCCGTGCTTAATTTCAGCTCTTTACTCTCAACAAAGGTCGGTTTTTTAGTGACATAGTTGATCATGCCGCCGGGTTCTCCGCCGCCATAGAGTGCCGATGCAGGGCCTTTTAACACTTCAACCCGCTGCACGTTAAAGAGTTGCGGCACAGAAAATCCCGAATAGGGATCGCCCCTTACCCCATCATAAAAAACGTTGGCATCGTCGCGGAAACCGCGAAAGGTCACGCCGGAATAACTAAACTCACTCACGCCCGCGATAGAGCGGTATAAATCGGTAATATTGCGCGCGGCTTGGTCGACGATTAATTGCTCGGTCAGCACTTGCACCGACTGCGGCAATTCCATCACATTAATGGCCGTCTTAGTGCCAACCGTGGTTTCTTTATCGACGTACATTTGCATTGCGCGGCCATGGACAGCAATGCGTTCGGGCGTCACTAACTTAGCGTCAGGTTCAGAGGCATCATCAGCAGGAATAACATCAGACTGAACCGTATCCGAGCTAGGGTCGATGTCATTTTTTAATGGTTTTTCAGTGGCAAACACCCAAGAGTGTTGAGCTAAAGCGAGTGCGATTAATGAATAGGCGAAACGAGATTTCACAAAATACCCCGGCATATTGAGCAAACCAGCGGTTTACCCTTGTCATATTTAATTGGTCGTCATTATAAAGTTTGATGCAAAGATGACAATGATTCTCATTTAAATTTACATACACAGGATTTTGTTACAATTGTAAAGACAGGGTTAGCCTTAGCGGCTCCATTCTCACCACGGATAAATCTCTCCCTTATCTATATAAAGTCAGTGAAACTCTCAATAAAACAACCTATAAAGCCGCCAATAAAAAAGCCAGCATGCTAATGCTGGCTCTGAAGATGGTTTAACAAAGCTAAGTTAAAAAATACTTTCATCAAGCGATGTTAGCATCTCACTCGCCTGCTCGATTTGCTTACGCAGACTGCGACCTTGTACCGCCCAGTAAGCCATATAGAAATCGGCGGTTTTCAATTTAGCTTGGTAAAACGCGGTTTCTTCGGTGCCCTGCTCCAACGCCGCTAATGCCACCGCGGCACTTCTGGCCCACATCCACGCCAGTGCAGTCACGCCAAACAACTCCAGATAAGCCATAGAGGCTGCGCCGATAATGTCAGGATTGGTCGCAGCTTGTGCAGCTAAATAACCGCTAGCCTTTTGCAAATCACCCGCACAGTCCATTAAACCACTCACATAAGGTTGCATCGCCGCATTGGTGCTATGTGACTTAATAAACTCAGTCACTAAAACCGACCATTGCTGCATCGCCGCGCCGCGGTCGCTAAGCAACTTACGACCCACTAAATCCAATGCCTGAATGCCGTTAGTGCCTTCATAAATCAGTGCAATACGGCTATCACGCACAAATTGCTCCATACCCCACTCATGGATATAACCATGTCCGCCAAACACTTGCTGTGCATCGACACAGGCATTAAAGCCGCGGTTAGTGATAAAACCTTTTACTACGGGCGTAAACAGTGCCGCTAATTGAGATGCCGCTTTCGCTTTGGAAGGATCGGTATGGCGCTCGGCTTCATCAAGCCACAAAGCTTGTTGTCCAACTAAAGCCCTTGCGCCTTCATTAAAGGCTTTTTGCGACAGCAACATGCGGCGCACATCGCCGTGAACCAAAATCGGATCGGCGGCTTTTTCGGGGGCTTTGGCACCGCTTAAAGCGCGGCTCTGTAATCTGTCTTTGGCATAGGCCAGCGCATTTTGATAGGCAATCTCAGACACACCCAGCCCTTGTACGCCCACACCTAAACGCGCTTGGTTCATCATAGTAAACATGGCGCGCAGTCCTTGGTGCGGCTCGCCAACAAGCTCGCCCAATGCACCTTCAAACACCATTACGCAGGTAGAGTTACCGTGAATGCCCATCTTATGTTCAAGGCCGCTAGCGTATAAAGTGTTCGGCGCGCCTAGGCTGCCGTCGCTATTTACTAGCACTTTCGGCACAGCGAATAGAGATATTCCCTTCACGCCTTCAGGCGCATCCGGCAAACGAGCTAATACCAGGTGCACTATGTTGTCTGTAAGTTGATGATCGCCTGAGGAGATAAAAATCTTTTCACCGGTAATAGCAAAAACGCCGTCAGAGACTGGCACGGCTTTGGTGCGTAATAAGGCTAAGTCGGTGCCGGCGTGGGACTCGGTCAAATTCATTGTCCCAGTCCATTCACCGCTGACCAGTTTACTTAAATATTTTTGCTTGAGCGCATCACTGCCGTGGGCATGAATGGCGGCATAGGCGCCATGGGTTAAACCCGGATACATAGCAAAGGCCATGTTCGTTGCCGTTTGTATCTCAGTGGCAAAAATTCCCACCACTTCGGGTAAACCTTGGCCGCCAAATTCGGGATCGCAGGTAAGCGTCGGCCAACCATTATCAACAAACTGCCGATAGGCGTTATCAAAACCCTCAGGTGTAACCACCTTGCCATCGACCAACTTACAGCCCTGCAGATCGCCGACACTATTAAGCGGCAGCATGACTTCAGTGCTAAAGTCGGCCATACCCTGCAGGATCGCATCGACAAGGTCTGGGTCGATTTCATCGAATCCCTTAAGTGCATCTTGCTGATAAATATGTAACATTTCATTGAGGATAAATTGATAGTCGCGCAGCGGCGCTTGATAAACTGGCATAATCGCTTCCCTTTTCTTGTTAGACTGCAACTCAACTAAGTGATCTGACCACTTCGGTGCTCTGACCACTTTAGCTAAATCTGTTGAAAAAGGAAGCACTAGAACCTAAGGACAGTGACTTTTGTTTACACAATCAAACAGCGAAACCGTAAATTGATCGCAACAAAGCCTTATGTTATCGCGGAAAACTTTGTAAGCTAACTGCCTGTTTTTCTGATATGCAGCAGAGTTAAGGATATTGCGACTATGGGTTCTGTCACTACTAAAAAGCACGCTAACGAGCTCGATTATGTCGAGGTCAACACGGCCTTATGTCAGGCAAGAATTTTTTTGCAGGGCGCGCAAATAGACTATTTTCAGCCCCTAGGCAAACCACCTTTGCTATGGGTTTCATCGGCAGACGATTATCAACCCGGTAATGGGATCCGTGGCGGTGTACCCGTATGTTGGCCATGGTTTGGTATGAGTAGTGAAGCAAACTTCCCCCAACACGGTTTCGCCCGTACCCGCATTTGGGCACTGGAATCGGTCGAGATGCGTAATCAGTTAGTGGATTTACGTTTTAGCTTAAAAATCAGTGAACAAGATAAAATCTATTGGCCGCATAACACTGAGGTCAGCGTGTTATTCACCCTAGGTGATACCCTAAGCATTAGCCTTGTAAATACCAACCTAGGAGATGAAACCGTGACGCTGACCCAGGCGCTGCACACTTATTTCCCGATTGAGGATATCCATCAACTCAAAGCCAGCGGTTTTAGTGGCGCTAAATACATCGAATTTGCCGAGGGGCCTTATCCACAAACCACGGATGAAGTGCGCTTTGATCGCGAAACGGATCGTGTTTATACCGAACTCGGCCCTGTGCAATTATTGCATACGCCGCAGGGGATAATTGAAGTCAGCCGCGAGAACAGCCAATCCGCCGTATTATGGAATCCATGGATTGAAAAGTCACAACGCCTTGGCCGGTTTAATCCAGAAGATTATCTGGCCATGGTCTGCCTAGAAGCGGCCAATGTATTAGAAGATAAAGTCGTGCTTGCCCCCGGTGAAACCCACAGTTTAGTGACCCATATTCGCTGGAAAGACTAACGATTTTATATCCTATTTCTTAAAATCTAGAGCTTAAAATCTAGAGCTTAATATCTAGTTCTAAATCCTAGTCAAAATACGATACAAACAAAAATGCCCAGTCCTATTTGCCAACGCAATCGGGACTGGGCATTTTATCACTGCGAAATCTGAGTTTTTATAAGCTTATTTCGCCGATTTCTCTAGGCGCGCTAACAGGCTAGACGTATCCCAACGGTTACCGCCCATGCCCTGCACTTCTGAATAAAATTGATCGACTAACGCGGTTAATGGCAAGTGTGAACCATTGCGGCGAGCTTCTTCTAGGGCGATGCCTAAATCTTTACGCATCCAATCGACGGCAAAACCAAAATCATAGCTTTGGCCCCACATGGTTTTGTAGCGATTTTCCATTTGCCAGCTCTGCGCCGCGCCTTTACTGATCACTTCAATCACTTTCTCGCCATCGAGGCCCGCTTTACGGGCAAATTGTAATGCTTCCGCCAAACCTTGCACCACACCCGCGATACAGATTTGATTCACCATCTTAGTTAACTGCCCAGCACCAACCTCACCTAAACGCTCGGCGCAGCGGGCAAAGGCTTCAATCACGGGTTTAACCCGGGCAAACACAGCTTCATCGCCGCCAACCATCACAGTCAATACGCCATTTTCGGCGCCCGCTTGACCACCAGACACGGGCGCATCGAGAAAATCAATGCCCTTTTCGGCTAAGACTTTATGTAGCTCACGGGCGACATCGGCCGAAGCCGTGGTATGGTCAACCAACACAGTGCCCTTTTCCATCCCATGAATAACGCCATCACTGCCTAATACAACTTCACGCAGGTCGTTATCATTGCCCACGCAAGTAAACACAATATCTTGGCCTATTGCCGCCTCTTTGGGCGTTGGGCAGCAACGTCCGCCATAGGTGTCGACCCAAGTTTGCGCCTTGGCAAAAGTGCGATTATAAACAGTGACCTCATGGCCTTTGTTCAGTAAATGCCTCGCCATGGGATATCCCATTACGCCTAAACCAATAAATGCGACTTTTGCCATGAAGTGATCCTCAAATAGGTAAACAGGGTAAATCAATTAGAAATTGTTGAATCGGTCGTGTTTTGTCTGCCCAATATGTTATCGCTAAACCTCAATCACAAATACTAAAAAAGTGCCAATGAGTGTTTCAATCTATAGGTTCAATTGAGGATGTTAATTTAGGTCAATGGACAGTAAAAATAATGGCGCAGTTTAACATTCATCCCACATAGCGTCAGGTTGAAATCGGACCGAGAGGCAAACGCACTTTTCGGCAGAAACAACAAAGGCGCCATAAGCGCCTTTGTTGATTTAATTTATGGTGCTATTTCACCACATGGGCTTCCATTTCGGCGCCAATCTTTTTACGCATTTCCATCAAGCGCAGCGCAGAATCCCGCAAATGAATATCATGTTCAGTCTGTGGTATCCACTCAGGCACGGGTGTAGGCTGGCCGTTTTCATCCACCGCCACCATGATCACAATACAGTGGGTGGTGAGATGACGCTCGGAAACCTTAGGATCGCCCGCCCGTACATCGATACCGATATGCATAGAGGTCTTACCCGTATAAATCACCTTAGCGCTGACTTCGACTATGTTGCCCACTAAAATGGGTTGCACAAAACGAATACCGCCCGCATAGGCGGTAATACAATATTTACCGCTCCAACCTGCGGCACAGGCATAGGCCGCGAGATCGATCCACTTCATCACCGCGCCGCCATGGACCTTACCACCAAAATTGACATCCGCAGGCTCTGACAAAAATCTCAGGGTACTCTGTCTATCGATACCAGCCATATAACCTCAACTTATTTAGCCTCTGTGGCTAATGTTTTCGTGCAATAAGCTGAGTTTACGATAGAAATACCCCTTAGCGTAAAGATAATTATGATTAGCCTTGCCAAAGAATCCGGTTTAACCCATAAAAAATGCGCCCTACGGCGCATTTTTCATTGTCTTCTTACACTACCAATCCGTGTTTTACACTTTCTTGAACAGTAATGAGCCGTTAGTCCCACCAAAGCCGAAGGAGTTACACAAGGCGTAATCTAACTTCACATCACGGGCGGTATGGGCAACGAAGTCTAAGTCACAGCCTTCATCTGGATTATCCAAATTGATGGTCGGTGGCACGGCTTGGTCGCGCAGTGCAAGCAGAGTAAAAATCGCTTCAACCGCGCCTGCAGCACCCAATAAGTGGCCAGTCATTGACTTAGTAGAGCTGACGAGCAAGTTATAGGCGTGATCGCCAAATACCGACTTAACCGCTGCCGCTTCGGCCTTATCACCCGCAGGAGTCGAGGTACCATGGGCATTGATATAACCAATTTGCTCCAGTGATAATTTAGCGTCATGAATGGCATTAACCATAGCCGCGGCTGCGCCAGCACCATCGCTTGGTGGCGATGTCATATGGAAAGCATCACCGCTCATACCAAAACCGACTAACTCACCGTAAATGGTTGCACCGCGCGCTTTAGCACGCTCATACTCTTCCATCACGATCACGCCAGCACCATCACCAATCACAAAACCATCGCGATCTTTATCCCAAGGGCGGCTCGCCGCGGTGGGATCGTCATTACGGGTCGACAACGCCTTAGCGGCACCGAAACCACCCACACCCAATGGACAGGTCACATCTTCTGCACCACCGGCCACCATCACGTCCGCATCACCATAGGCAATGGTGCGCGCCGCAAAGCCAATATTGTGCACACCCGTAGTACAGGCAGTAGTAACGGCAAAGTTAGGGCCCGTCATACCGTACATAATCGATAAATGGCCGGCAATCATATTGATAATGGTGCTTGGCACAAAGAAGGGGGATATTTTGCGAGGACCGCCATTGATCAAAGCGCTGTGGTTCTGTTCAATCAACCACATACCACCCATGCCCGCACCTATAGCTGTGCCCACTCGGCTAGGGTTTTCTTTGCTCATATCCAAACCCGAATCTTGGATAGCTTGGATGCCAGCCGCCATACCGTATTGGATAAAAAGATCCATCTTGCGGGCGTCTTTTTTAGTTAAGTACTGCTCCACATCAAAATCTTTTACAGAACCACTAAAACGAGTGGTGAATTCGCTGGCATCAAATTTGGTTATCGGTGCAATACCACTCTTACCAGAAAGCAAAGCCGTCCAAGAAGTATCGACGGTATTACCCACGGGAGTTACTAATCCTAAACCGGTTACCACTACACGACGTTTAGACACGGCAGTCACCTTTTGAATGCTAAATAGATTAAGTTATGACAGATAAATGCATTTCTATCATGGAAATTGTTCGCCAATCTGCGGCGAGCATCTCATGGATAAAGGTTATACGGGATCCAGAGACGATTGAATGGCACTACTGCAGAGTTTAGCGGGGATAAAACAAAAACAGGCGGCATATTTGCCGCCTGTTCTCAAGAATTCAGAATTACTGATTCTTAGAAACGTAATCGATCGCTGCTTGAACAGTAGTGATCTTTTCAGCTTCTTCATCAGGGATCTCGGTATCGAACTCTTCTTCCAGAGCCATAACCAACTCAACAGTGTCCAGAGAATCTGCACCCAGATCGTCAACGAAAGATGCCGCTGGTTTAACGTCTTCTTCTTTAACGCCCAGTTGCTCTACAATGATTTTCTTTACACGTTCTTCGATGTTGCTCATTAGTTTTCTTTCCTATTCAAATTACGCACTTGCGTAAGATTGCGAGTAGTTTATTAGATTTGGCTGACAATGCAAGCTTAGTTTTCGTGGTCTAACCACGAAATTTAGCGACCAATTGATACAGATCACTACTCAGTTGCGACAGTATCCCTGCCATCCGCCCTTAAACCATGTACATTCCGCCATTCACATGCAAAGTTTCGCCTGTGATGTAAGCGGCAGAATCCGAGGCCAAAAAGAGCACTGCATTGGCGATTTCTTGCGCCTGCCCTAATCGTTCCATCGGAACCTGAGACATGATAGCTTTTTGCTGATCTTCGGTCAGCTCATCAGTCATATCGGTCTGGATAAATCCAGGAGCGATAGCATTAACCGTAATTTGACGAGATGCAACCTCTCTTGCAAGAGATTTTGTAAATCCAATCAAACCGGCTTTTGCTGCCGAGTAGTTAACCTGACCTGCATTACCCATAGTACCTACCACTGAACCGATATTGATGATACGGCCGAAGCGCTTTTTCATCATGGTACGCATTACAGGTTTTGATAGTCTGAATAATGATGTCAGGTTGGTATCTATGATATCTTGCCATTCATCATCTTTCATTCGCATCAGCAAATTATCACGGGTGATACCCGCGTTATTGACTAGAATATCAACATCACCCGCTTTTTCTTTGATCGAGGCGAATAAATCGGTGATTGATTGACTATCTGTGACATTAAGCACTAAACCAAAACCTTTGTCACCCAGATATTCTTGGATTGCTGCGGCGCCCTTCTCACTTGTGGCAGTTCCTATCACAACCGCACCCGCTTCGACTAATGTTTCGGCAATGGCGCGGCCAATACCACGGCTAGCACCCGTAACTAGGGCCACTTTACCGGTTAAATTCAAGCTAAAACGCATACAAACTCCTTACTCAGTTAATGCTGCAAATGAAGCAACATCATTAACCGCTTGGGCAGAAAGTGATTTATTAATTCGTTTTGTAAGTCCCGTCAATACTTTACCAGGACCACACTCCACCAGTTGCGTAATGCCTTTTTCGGCCATCAGTTCAACGGTTTCACTCCAACGGACTGGACAATATAACTGACGTACTAATGCATCTTTAATCTCATCGACTGACGTTGGAGAAGCCACATCGACATTATTAATCACAGTGATTTTAGGTGCATAAAACACCACATCGTTCAACGCAACCGCAAGTTTATCTGCGGCAGGCTTCATTAATGCGCAGTGGGATGGCACGCTGACAGGTAAAGCCACCGCCATTTTCGCACCAGCCGCTTTACACGCTGCGGCGGCGCGCTCAACTGCATCCTTTTGACCTGCGATCACGACTTGGCCAGGGCTGTTAAAGTTAACTGGGCTTACCACCTCACCTTGAGCCGATTCGGCGCAGGCGTTAGCGATACCCTCGTTATCTAAACCAATGATGGCATACATAGCACCCGTTCCAGCAGGAACCGCTTGTTGCATCAGTTGGCCGCGTAGCTCAACTAGTTTGATCGCGTCTTTAAAATCCATAACTCCGGCGCACACTAAAGCCGAATACTCACCTAAACTGTGCCCTGCAAGCATAGCTGGCATGGCTTTACCCGATACTACAAAAGCACGCCAAATGGCAACACTTGCAGCCAAAAGTGCTGGCTGGGTTTTATCGGTTTCATTTAAGGTTTCAACGGGACCTTCTTGCACTAATGCCCACAGATCATAACCTAGTACCTCACTCGCCTCGGCAAAGGTTTGCCCAACGATGGCGTGTGACTCGGCAAGTTCGGCTAACATACCTAAAGCTTGTGAACCTTGGCCAGGAAATACAAAAGCAATATTTTCCATATTCAAATTACCTATGGCGAACTTAATTTATTGAAAAAGATTTACATCTCTAAGATAAACATAAGCCTATGTCACTTAGATGAAAATTTTTAGAAACGCACTAACGCGCTGCCCCACGCAAACCCAGCACCGAAAGCTTCGAGCAATAATAATTGTCCACGCTGAATACGGCCATCACGCACGGCCTCATCGAGTGCAATAGGCACAGAAGCAGCGGAGGTATTGCCGTGTTTCGCGAGGGTTAACACTACTTTATCTAAACTCATATCGAGTTTTTTCGCTGTGGCGTTAATAATGCGAAAGTTAGCTTGATGTGGCACTAACCAGTCGATTTCTGACTTATCGATATTATTTATCCGCAGTGTTTCAGTCACGACATGGGATAACTGAGTCACCGCCACTTTAAAAACATCGTTCCCCTTCATGGTCATAAAGCCGACCGCTTCAGAGGTTTCGCCTTGACGCGGCGGAAAAGCACATTTCAATAAATCGCCCTGACGACCATCGGCATAAATGTGGGTTGAAATAATCCCGGGTTCGTCGGATGCACCGATAACGGCAGCGCCGGCACCATCACCAAACAGAATAATAGTCGTGCGGTCCTCTGGCTCACATAGGCGAGACAACACATCCGCACCAATCACTAGCACTTTTTTTGCAGCACCAGTTTTAACAAATTGATCGGCGACTGAAAGTGCATATACGAAGCCTGAGCATGCGGCCGCAATATCGAAGGCCGGAATAGTATGAACCCCAAGCATGGCTTGGATTTCACAGGCAGCGGCCGGAAAAGCATTTGCCGCACTGGTGGTGCCACAAATGATCATGTCTAAATCTGATGCATCAATGCCCGCCATCTCCAGCGCTTTTAATGCCGCTTGATAGCCCATAGTAGAAACGGTTTCATCGAAGGCCGCAATGCGACGTTCAGAGATACCCGTACGTTCAACAATCCATTGGTCAGTGGTTTCTACCATTTTTTCCAAATCTTGATTGCTACGCACCTGCACCGGTAGATAACTACCAGTTCCGAGAATTTTTGTATGCATAAGGAGGGATCAGTTATTTATATCTAAAAGAATCGACTCTAAACGATCTTTTATCATTTCAGGGAGTCGACGTTGAGCTTCAGTTACTGCCAAACTAATTGCTTGTAAATAGGCAGTTTCATCCGCATTTCCATGGCTTTTTACAACTATTCCGCGCAATCCTATCAGACTTGCTCCGTTATAGTGGTCGGGGTTCATCTGACTGAGGACCGCCTGAATACGAGGGGCGATGAGTTTTGCCAAAAAACGCACGAATAAACCTTGGGTTAGTCCCCGTTTTAACTGATGTACCAATAACTTGGCAATGCCTTCAGAGGTTTTAAGCGTGATATTACCCACAAAACCATCACAAACGATGACATCCACGTTACCGGAATAGATTTCATCGCCTTCGATAAAACCTGTGTAATTGATCTGATCGGTATTTTGCAGGATCTGCGCGGCTTGCTGAACTTGATCGTTACCCTTAATCTCCTCAGTACCGACATTGAGTAAAGCCACTTTTGGGCGAGATTTTTTATCCACCGCTTCACAGAGCACTGAACCCATTACGGCAAATTGGAATAAGGTTTCAGAATCACAGGAAATATTCGCACCTAAGTCCAGCAAATAGACGGGCTTTTGAGTGACAGAAGGTAAGCAACTGACAAGCGCAGGCCTATCCACTCCTGGCAAGGTTTTTAATAATACCTTTGCCATGGCCATCAGCGCGCCCGTATTGCCGGCACTGACACACGCGGCCGCACGCTCATCCCTCACTAATTCAATGGCTAAGCGCATGGAACTATTCTTGCGGGTACGTAAAGCATGCACGGGTCTATCCGTCATACTGACGACTTCATCTGTATGGATAACGTCTATACGGGAAAGTAGTAAAGGTTCAGCTTGGCGCAAATAGACATCAATTTCAGTCTTATCACCGACTAAAATGATTTTAAGAAAAGAGTGTAATTTTAGTGCCCGCAAGGCTGCAGGCACTGTGACGTGGGGGCCATGATCGCCACCCATCGCATCTAACGCAAGCGTCAGACTCGTCATTAGGAAACCAACAAATTACTTGTTGATTACCTTTTTACCGCGATAGAAGCCATCTGCAGTCACATTGTGACGCATATGGATTTCACCGCTGGTAGCGTCTACAGACAGCTGAGCAGTGCTCAGTGCGTCATGTGAACGGCGCATACCGCGCTTTGAACGAGATTTTTTGTTCTGTTGTACAGCCATTGGCCCTGTCTCCTAGATTACTTGCTCTTCAGTTTTTCTAACACTGCAAACGGATTTGGACGCTCCTCTTGAGCGGGTTCGATCTCGCCTACAACTATGTCTTTAGATCCCATATTACAATCAATTTCTTCATGCATAGGGATTATCGGCATAGCGACTATCAATTCATCTTCGATCAATTGATGCAGACGTACTTCGCCAATTTCATTGCACTCAATTGGGTCATACGCATCCGGGAGCTCATCGATTTCTGCCTTAGTCCGGCATGGACCGAAGCAAAACTCGACCGTAACCTCAGTGGTAAATAGCGTCATGCAGCGTTGACATATCAGAGTGAGCTCCGTCACAGCCTTCCCTTTCAGGTAGACTATCCCCTGTAAATCCACACCACATTCAAGCGACACTGCCACATCGGAACAGTCGCCGGCACATAACTCATTTAATCTTTTCAGCTGCACACCAGGAACTACGCCCTGATAAGTCATACGACTCGAGGCAGCACGAAATGGATCAATTGAAACCGGTATCTTTACTGTTTGCATAAGGCGCGCATATTATAGTTTGAAAACGCTAGAGTCAAAGAAAAATTTCTAACTTAAGTCCCAGTCTGCAACTTAAGCCCTTCTCCAGCCCCAACATTGAAATTAACGGAAGCGAAATTTTACCCAAGCAAGCGAAGGCATACAAGCGTAAGCCGCCTAAAATAGCGACATTCATCGAAAAGAAACGCCGAAATACAAAAGGCTTGCACTTTCTGGCCAAGATTCGCGACAATAACGACCTATTAAAGCTGTGGACATCGCCAATATGCCTCCCCATTTAGTGTTAGCGTCAACCTCTGTGTATCGACAAGCATTACTGCGAAAACTGGGTTTAGCCTTTGAATGCTGTAATCCCAATATTGATGAAACGCCAAAGGTGGACGAGTCTGCGCAGGCTCTAGTGCTGCGGCTCGCACAAGCCAAAGCCCTTGCTGGGGGAGAATCTTTCCCAGATAGCCTGATCATAGGCTCAGATCAGGTCGCCGTAATAGATGGCAGGATTATCGGTAAACCCCATCATTTTGATAATGCCGTTGCCCAGCTCACCCAAGCCTCTGGCAAGGCCATCACCTTTTATACGGGTCTTGCACTCTATAATGCCGCAACGGGTGCGATGACCGCTGAGGTTGAACCCTTCACTGTGCATTTCAGGCACCTTAGCCATGCACAGATTGTCGCCTATGTAGAAAAGGAAGAGCCCTACTACTGCGCGGGCAGTTTTAAGAGTGAAGGCCTGGGCATTGCATTATTTACAGAGCTTAAAGGTCGCGATCCCAATGCCTTAGTGGGCTTGCCACTGATATTACTGACGGAAATGCTGTTAGCCCAAGGGATAGATGTTCTCACTTACGGCGCTGGGACAGCTATTACAGCTTTAGCATGAAAGCGTTAGAGGTATCGCAGTAATTGCGCGGGTGAGTCAATCAAGGCAATAGGTTTTGCCCGTAGCAACTTTTCGGCACTGTGGGCGCCATAGGTCACACCAACGCTATCAATTCCGGCATTGGCCGCCATGGTCAAATCCAGCAAGGAATCGCCCACCATCAAAGCTCGGTTAGGGGCGATATTCAATTCTTTTAGTAAGCTTGAGATCATCTCAGGATGGGGTTTGCTGTGCACTTCATCGGCGCAGCGGGATGAAACAAAATATCGACCTAAGCCTGTTTGCTCAAAGACGCGCTCAAGCCCCGCGCGGGCCTTACCGGTTGCAACGGCTAATTGGTAGCCTTGCTTATACAAGTCATCAATTAAAATGGGCGTTTGTGCAAAGAGCGGCGTTGGCGTGGTGTCTAAATGCAAATACTGTGCTTTAAATTCGGCGCGCATCTGCTGATACTCATCATCTTCGCCTTGGCTAAATTCATTTTTAGAGTGCGAATGCTGAGAATATGTAGAAGAAACGCAGGAATTGAGTCCCTGTGGAAACAGGACTCGCAGCGCTTCTGTCATAGAAAGGCCGATGATATCGCGAATATCGCTTTCGGCTGGGATAGGTAAAGTGAACGCCCTCGCCATATTTTCAATACAAACGATGATTTTACCGATGGAATCCATCAGAGTGCCATCCCAATCGAAAATCACTAAATCATATTTTCTGGCATCAAACCGATTAGGTTGCACTCTCATAAAACATCATCGTCCGTAAAGCATAAAATGTATATTTAACCGTTTTAGACGCGTTTAAGTCGGCTCAAAACCAGTGACAAATTGTCATCTAAGGGCGCAGAAACCCGCATCACTTCGTCGTTTTCAGGATGAATAAACATCAATTCAGCCGCATGCAAGAATAAACGCTCAAGGCCGAGTGCACGCATGCTGTCATCAAATCCTTGCTCGCTGTATTTATCATCACAGGCAATAGGGTGACCTGCATATTGACAGTGCACCCGAATTTGGTGAGTTCGGCCCGTCACAGGACTGGCTTGAACTAAGGTACAGCCTTGATAGCGCTGCATAATCTTAAAGCGCGTTTCAGAAGGTTTACCTTCAGCATTCACACGCACAATGCGTTCACCGGATTTTAGCGTGATCTTCAGTAGAGGTTGTTTGACGACTTTATCCTGTGCAGACCACTCCCCTTTCACTAAGGCTAAGTAGTCCTTTTGCATCTTTTTATAGCGCAGTTGATCGTGCATATGCTTGAGTGCGCTACGCTTTTTGGCAACCAGTAACACCCCCGAAGTGTCTTTATCGAGGCGATGTACTAATTCTAAAAACTTTTGTTGTGGCCTTAAGGAACGCAGCGCTTCAATCACACCGTAATCGACACCACTGCCACCATGCACGGCAATGCCCGCAGGTTTGTTGAGCACAATTAAATGATTGTCTTCATGTAAGATACGATCTTCGAGCTGCGACACCTTACTCAAATTAGCCGAAGGTGCGGTACGATTATCCGGCTCCGCCACTCTGACGGGAGGGATACGCACTATGTCACCCATCTGCAACTTGTACTCAGGTTTGATGCGTTTTTTATTGACCCGTACTTCGCCCTTACGGACGATGCGGTAGATCATGCTCTTAGGCACGCCCTTAAGAGCCGTCATTAAAAAGTTGTCGATTCGCTGTTCGAAATGATCTTCATCGATAGTGATCAATTGAACCTGTTGCTGTGGGGTGGATACTGTATTCATGATGCGCCATCTGACTAAAACGGCCGCCATTGTACAACAACTGAGAAGAATTGTGCCTTTCCATTGCTGAATTTTTTGATTATTGCTATATTTCACCAGCGATTAGGGATAAGCCGTGAATAAAGTGTTCACAAGACCCCAATCCCAAGCGGAAAGTTTTACGGATAAAAAAACATTTTCTTGATAGCAACTCATTGATTTGCAAATCGTATATTGAGTAAAAATACCACAAATACGTTTTTACGATTAAATCGAGAAAATCACCTTGTTTTAACGAGGTTTTCCCGGAGCTTTTCTCCCCGATTTCGAACAATATTTTAACTTGTCGTCAGACAAACCGATTCGACTTGGGCATTACCGGAACGAAACTAAAGAATTTATGGGGTTGGTTGATGTTTTACAACGAATTCCTTGTTTTTGTAATCATTAAAAAATAAGCCATAAATAGGATGCGACACGCAGCGACTGCGTCTAACAGTAATGCGCACCTTGCCTAGCCACACCAGCCGTGAGGCTCAGTCGACCACTGCTAGGCCCGTAATGCAGCGAAACGCGATTGTTTGATGACCTCTATTTAAAGAAGAATGACGTCATCATGAAACGTATGTTAATCAATGCAACTCAATCAGAAGAGTTGCGTGTTGCCCTTGTTGATGGGCAACAACTGTATGATCTAGATATTGAAAGTCCAGGTCATGAGCAAAAAAAATCCAATATTTACAAAGGTAAAATTACCCGCGTAGAACCCTCTTTAGAAGCCGCTTTCGTCGACTACGGTGCCGATCGCCATGGTTTTTTGCCACTAAAAGAAATCGGCAGAGAATATTTCCCTAAGGGATATTCGTTCCAAGGTCGCCCAAATATCAAAGAAGTGGTCAGCGAAGGACAGGAAGTTATTGTCCAAATTGACAAGGAAGAACGCGGCAATAAAGGCGCTGCATTAACGACTTTTATCAGTCTAGCGGGTTCTTACTTAGTGTTAATGCCAAACAACCCACGTGCAGGCGGAATATCCCGTCGTATCGAAGGTGATGAGCGCACTGAGTTAAAAGAAGCGATGGCCGATTTAGAAGTGCCAGCAGGCATGGGGCTTATCGTGCGTACCGCCGGTGTAGGCAAAGAATCAGCCGAGCTTAAGTGGGACTTAAAAGTTCTGCAGCACCACTGGGCAGCAATCACTGAAGCGGCACAAACTAAGGGCGCGCCTTTCTTAATTCACCAAGAAAGTAACGTGATCGTACGCGCTATTCGTGACTATTTACGCCGTGATGTGGGCGAAATCCTCATCGATCATCCCCGTATTTTTGAAGAAGCTAAGCAACATATCGCCTTAGTTCGCCCTGATTTTGTTGAGCGTGTAAAACTGTACGAAGCCGAAGTACCGTTATTTACTCACTTCCAAATCGAATCACAAATCGAATCCGCCTTCCAACGTGAAGTGCGTCTGCCATCGGGCGGTTCGATTGTTATCGACCCAACAGAAGCCTTAACCTCAATCGATATCAACTCTGCCCGCGCCACTAAAGGCGGCGATATCGAAGAGACAGCACTTAATACTAACCTCGAAGCCGCCGATGAAATTGCCCGTCAGTTACGCCTACGTGACTTAGGTGGCTTAGTGGTGATCGACTTTATCGATATGACGCCAGTGCGCCATCAGCGTGAAGTGGAAAACCGTTTACGTGATGCCGTGCACCATGACCGCGCCCGCGTTCAATTAGGTCGTATTTCTCGTTTCGGCTTGATGGAAATGTCGCGTCAACGTCTACGTCCATCCTTAGAAGAATCCGCTGCACATATCTGCCCTCGCTGTCATGGCCAAGGTACGATTCGCAGTACCGAGTCTTTAGCACTGTCGATTTTACGTTTGATGGAAGAAGAAGCCATCAAAGAAAACACCTCTCAAATCGAAGCGATTGTGCCTGTGGATGTAGCGGCTTTCTTGTTAAACGAGAAACGCAAAGCCATTCGCATCACAGAGCAACGTCACGATGTTGAAGTGTATGTGATCCCCGATGCGCACATGATGACGCCAGATTACCGCGTGATCCGTCACCGCAGTGATGATGAAATCAGCGAATCTAGCTACAAACGTATTGAGCATCCTGAAGCCAAACTGTACGAACCGCGCAAGCTAGAACGTACCGCAGCACCAGAGCCAGCATTAAAAGGTTTTGCTGCACCACAAAAAGTGGAGCAAGCGCCATCACCAACGGTGAAAGTTGAAGCGCCACAATCAGGCTTCTTCAGCAAGCTTGTGAGTGCAATCAGTGCCATGTTTGCGCCAAGTGAGAAAATCGAACCCGTAAAAGTTGTTGAAACTAAAACAACTGATACCAGTGCGTCTAACGCAAATCGACGTAACCGTCGTAATGACACTCGCCGCCCACGCAATGCCCAAGATGCCGACAAAGCAAAAGAAGGCACTCGTGAGCCGCGTAGCCGCAATCCAAAAAAACCGACAGATGCAGCAGTCAGCACACAAGAACGTCCAGTACGCGAGAAAGATGAAGCGGCTAAACGTCCAGCTAAAGCCGAACCTAAGCCACGTGTACAAGCGCCAAAAGAGGTTGTTGCCGACATTGAAGCAGATGATGCCCCTAAGCAAGAAGTCGCCCGTGAACGTCGCCAACGTCGTAATATGCGCCGCAAAGTGCGTATTGACAATGGTAGCAACACGCCAGATAGCAGCCTTCAAGAAGAAGCCCTGTTAGCTGAAGTCGCGGCGGTTAATGCCGCGGTGGCAGCAGAAATCGCGCAGGAAGTGCCAACAGAAGCCAAAGCTCCCCGTGCACGTCGTCAGCCACGTAAAGAAACGGCCCAGGTGAAGGAAGTATCCGACATCGCCGCAGAACTTACCGAAACTCAAGCTAATGCAACTGAAACCGCTGCTGTGAATATCGATGACACAGTTAACACGCCCTTAGCCTCAACTGATGGTGCTGAAACTGGCAGTGCTGACCAAATCAAAGACGATGTTGCCGAGATGACTGTTGATTCACAAGCAACTGAAACAGATGCGGATAATATCGACGCAGAAGAAAGAGCCAAACGCGAATCCCGCGATGGACAGCGCCGTAGTCGTCGTAGTCCACGTCATCTACGCGCTGCTGGTCAACGTCGCCGCCGCGATGAAGATGAGCAAGGTACTTCCGCGCCAGCCCAATTCATTCCTAACGATGAATTAGGTGCTGATCAAGAGTACCCAAGCGAAGTGATAAGCGCCCCCGTGGCAGCATCGACTCCAGTAACAAATACCGAAGTCGTTGTAGCACAGGCACCGGTTGAACAAGCAGTAGAGATGGTTAATCTTGCCGCGCCAGTGGAAGCCGTAACAACCGCAGTAAATGAAACCGTTGCTGTTGTTGAAACCGAGGTTGCAATAGCACCAGAGGTTGCCGTGTCAAACATCAAAGCTCAGGTAACAGAACAAGCAGAAGCGACAGCTGTAACAAACCCGCAGCCAGAAGCAAAAGCAGTTACTCACGACGCGGTTATAGTTGAAGCAACGGCCCAAGCGGCTGAGGTCAACATAGAACCCGCAGTAGAGAACCTTGTTGTGGTAAAAGAAACCGCAAAAGACGCTGCTAAAGCTGTCGCATCGGCTCCGATGGCAAAACCTGCCGCAATCACTAAACCTCAGGCGAAAGTTCAAGTGGCTTCGACGACGGTTAATCCGCAAGTGACGGATACAGTGACAAGCAAGCCTAAAGCTGCCAGTCGCTTTGGAGCTATGGTATCGTCGGATATGACTAAGCCTGTGGTTGAAGTAAGAGCCCAAGTCGAAGTACCTAAGGGACGTGAATACGACTCGAATACAACCGACGAAGCCTCGGCACCTAAGGTAAAACTGGCTAACAGCGCAGAATCGGATATGGCGCGCCCATAAGCGTAAGCCTTTTCCACTCAAAAAAGCCATGCAACTGCATGGCTTTTTTATTTCAGGACGGGACATTCTGAAATACGTTGACATAAAGAGGACTTCTTTATGACAACATCAATTAACTCAAGCCGTAAGCGCACACAACGAGATTACACCTTAGCCTTTAAATTAGGCGTTGTAGAGCGTGTTGAAAAAGGCGAAATGACGTACAAACAAGCCCAAGGCCGTTTTGGTATTCAAGGCCGTTCAACCGTACTCGTTTGGCTTCGAAAACATGGTAGACTCGATTGGTCGAAACCTTTTCAGCATCCCCTTATGCCTAAGTCAAAAGAAACCCCTGCCGAAACGATCAAGCGCCTTGAACGTGAGTTAGCAGAAGAGAAACTGCGCAACCAAATCCTCAATGGCATGGTTGATATCATGGACAATGAATATGGAGCTGGCCTCAAAAAAAAGTACTTATCCGGTACGTCTGGCAAGCAAAAGGCAACGGAGAAATAAACCTCGCAGCCGCATGTCGTGCTGCGGGTATGTCGAGGCAAGGTATTTATCAGGCAGTTGCTCGAATGGAACGTCGTAGAGCTGAGCTATCGGTCATCAAAGACTGGGTCCAGTACTGGCGTAAATATATGCCAAGGTTAGGGGCCCGTAAGCTCTACTCGTTGATAAAATCCAAGCTGGTTGAACACGATATTAAACTCGGGCGAGATGGGTTCTTTACCTATTTGAGAAGTGAAGGTTTGCTGGTTAAACCGAAGAAAAGCTACACAAAAACCACGTTCAGCAAACACTGGATGAAGAAGCATTCTAATCTGCTGAAAGAGGAAGGACTACATGATGCAGGGCATGTACTGGTCAGCGATATCACCTATCTTGAGTCAGACCAAGGTGTGCACTACCTGTCACTGGTCACCGATGCGAGTTCTCGTAAGATAGTCGGTCATCACGTGAGTAAAGACATGAAAGCCGAGAGTGTGGTGAAAGCGTTAAAAATGGCCATAAAAGATAAACGCTATATTGGCAACGCGGTGCATCACTCAGACAGAGGCTTACAATACTGCTCAGCAGTTTATCAGAATGCGCTTCAGGCGAGCCAAATCCAGCCGTCAATGACGGATGGTTATGATTGCTACCAAAATGCATTAGCAGAAAGAGTGAATGGCATACTGAAGCAGGAGTTTTTACTGCACCGATGTAGGACATTTGCGGAGCTGAAGATACTTGTTAGAGAATCGATAGCAATATACAACGATATGAGACCGCATCTGAGTTTGAATATGGCAACCCCTAATCAGGTGCACAATAGAAAAGGCCAGCTACTGGAGCTGGCCTAAAAACTGTCAACCTATCTTAGGACGGGACAGCCATTCCTGCCGTCCCATTTAATTTTGAAACCTTGTATATCATTTTGCCCTATTCATTCATCCTTGCGGCGGTTGGACTCATTGAATCACTACTAACGCTCACCGTTATCGATGAAATGACCAATACCCGCGGCCGCAGTAATAGAGAGTGTGTTGGACAAGGTGTAGGTAATATCACCAGTGGCTTCTTCGGCGCCATGGGTGGCTGTGCCATGATAGGCCAGTCAATGATTAATATTAATTCAGGAGGACACGGCAGATTATCTGGCATTACTGCAGCTATCGCACTGCTGATTTTTATTTTATTTGGTGCTTCTTTCATTGAGATCATCCCATTAGCTGCACTAGTCGGAGTGATGTTTATTGTGGTACTCGGCACTTTCGAATGGGCCAGCTTTAAATTTATGGGTAAAGTGCCAAAACATGACGCCTTCGTTATTGTGCTAGTGACGACCGTGACTGTCTTTACCGATCTTGCCTTTGCGGTATTTGTCGGTGTTGTAGTATCAGCGTTGGTATTTGCTTGGCAACACGCTAAACATATCAGTGTCAATGTGAGCCAGAATGCGCAGGGGTGGAAAGTGTACGAACTCAATGGGCCGCTATTCTTTGGATCAATTGCTAACTTTTTAGAGTTATTCGACGCATCCCAAGATCCCCAGGACGTAGTTATTGATTTCAAAAACTCCCGTGTAGCCGGCCACTCGGCACTAGAGGCAATAGATACACTGGCCGAACGCTGCTATGTTAATGCAGGTAAAAAATTGCACTTAATCCATTTGAGTGCCGACTGTAAAGCGCTACTGAGAAAAGCGGGTGATCTGGTCGAGGTCAATTTGCTTGATGATCCACACTATAAAGTCGCCGATGACAAACTCGATTCATAAGCGTTAATGTTTAATACCAATCGTATTAAATATCTGTTCATTCAGTGGGGGTTCAACGCGCTTTAGACAAGGCGAAGGCTTAGAGGCATAGTGGTGCTCTGTAGAAAGCCTTACGCAGTATAAAGCGTGCAGCCATGGAGTGAACATCAGCCACCCTTCGGGAGCCATACACTCCCGTGTTGCATTGACTTAAAAGGGAATGACCATTTCTGCGTCAATGCGCCTTGGAGTGAGATGCCTGTGAGGCTCTGAACTAATTAGATATTTAATGTGATTGGTATAAAAGAAGAGGTAACTATCGGAAAAATTTGTCAGAAAAAAAAGAACGCGGAAGGAGCTGAGGTATAAATTCAACACAAACAAAAAGAGCCATGGTATAAACCACAGCTCTTTAAATCCATTATCATTAGCGCTTAGCTAACGACACTGAAAATTAACCAATGATGGTTACGTTTTCAGCTTGTGGACCTTTTTGACCTTGAGTCACAGTGAAAGACACTTTTTGACCTTCGTCAAGAGTTTTGAAACCGTCAGAGTTGATCGCACGGAAGTGTACGAATACGTCTGGACCTGATTCTTGCTCAATGAATCCGAAACCTTTATCAGAGTTGAACCACTTAACAACACCAGTAACTTGAGACATGATATAAATCCTGTAAATAAAAAATTAAAGCCTTAACGGCGGTGGAGCTGGAAAATGCCGGTATTACTTATGTTTACAGGACGAACTGGTCGTATTGAACACATAAATATAAGCCCAACCTTCAAGCTAGTAAGACTATAAACCATTCTAAAGATAAGTCAACATACTGCGACACTTTGAAATATTTATTTTGCCTAATTCAACTTAGGGTTTTTCAACCGGCCCGTAGAACATGAATGTTCATACGGTTTAGCAATAACAGTTAAGCATTTTAAATAGTTTATTTCAATAGCTTAAATCTGATTGTTATTTTGAAATGCGATGTACTTCAATTTGGAAATCGAGTTCACAGCAAAGCCCATCTAGGGCAAAGCGCTGTTTCTGCTCTGCGGTAAACCTCCACGCATAGGGCGTCATTTCCAGAAAATGGGCAATATGTTCACTGTCTTTTAGCTCAAGTTGCGACATAAGTCGCTCCTGATGTAAGCATTCAAACCCTGCGATGCTGGCATCAGACTTAGGATGCAACCTTGGCTCGGCATAAATTTGCTGCTTTAAGGCAAAGTGGTGCATTGGGCCGGGTGAAACGGTAATGAGAATACCATCATTGACCATTACCCGTTGCAGCTCCTCATTTTTTGAGGGAGCATAAATCCGAATCGCCAAATCAATACTGTGTGATGCTATTGGCATCTCATAGGCACTCGCAACACAAAATTCTAATTGAGGATAACGCTTGGCGGCATACTTGATCGCAGATTTAGAAATATCCAACCCTTGAAAATGACAGGGGTGTTCCTGTGTGAGTATATGGTATAGACGATGGCTGTAATAACCTTCCCCACAACCGATATCGAGGACTTGCTGCGCTCTGCCTGCGTATTCCAATGCCAGTTGATTAACCCTATCGCTCAGCCCTTGATAATAACCCGCATTTAAAAACTCCCGCCGAGCAAACATCATTTGTTTGTTATCACCGGGATCTTTAGAGTTTTTCTTTTGTACTGGTAACAGGTTCACATAGCCTTCTTTGGCTATATCAAATTTGTGTTGTCGCGGGCAGCCCCAAGTGCGTTCGGCCAGCGTAAGCGGCAAGCCGCAAAGGGGACATAAGTATGACATATTCGGGCTCTATAATTTTTACTAAACTATTAATTTTACTGATGATAACAAGCAAATTCAGGCTTCATCTTCCATTAATCGCTCAACCATCTGTATCAGCTCGGGGGTGGCGAGTAGTTCGAAGCATTCGAGTTTTCTCAAGGATTTATCGATACTTTGTGCATCATTAGAGGCGCGGTTATAGTTCGGACGTTCAAACATATGAGTATAAGTTCGAAACATCCATTGGCGTTTTTGTTGCAATAAAGGATCGAGTCTAATTGCCTCTTCGGCTAAACTGGCATGATATTGCCCTAACTCTCCACGTAA
The DNA here is from genome assembly GCF_024197625.1 of Shewanella sp. KJ2020. Taxonomy (NCBI): domain Bacteria; kingdom Pseudomonadati; phylum Pseudomonadota; class Gammaproteobacteria; order Alteromonadales; family Shewanellaceae; genus Shewanella; species Shewanella sp. KJ2020. Next base: position 48,992 of record NZ_JAKUKD010000008.1, read on the forward strand.
AAAGGTTTGCAGTTCAGCTCTAACCTGTTCAATTTCAGTCAGATATATTGCAAGAGCTTCCGATGACGCACCATAATCGTATTGCCTTGCCAATATCGCTTTAGCCATAAGCAGTACCTGCGGCTCATGTAGCACTCTTAAATCGGACTCTAATGGCACTAACTCAAATTTCGAGGTCGATTGTAATGCCAAACACAGGCCGTCATTCAAATCTAATTTGAAAGAAACTCCGGTACGTAGCTCCGCGGCACAAAACTTAGGCGCGGTCCCCATACGACTGTAGAGACGCATTCCTTGCCCAAACGAGCGCTGAATTGAATTAGAAAATTGGATCTGTTCAGAGGGCACAGAGTTTAACTTAAGCCCCATCAGTGGCTGAAACCGAATCGCGATTTTAGGTTGAGTCCCATCGGCAACCACAATCAACTCTAATAGAGGTGCGCTCATTGCTTGTAGCACAATAAAATCACTGATATCGGCAGGCAATGATAAGGTCATAATTGATGCTTTATCGGCATCGAGGACCATAGGTTCATTTAGATATTGATGATACATAAGACATTAATTCCCCTTTTCAGGCTGAATTGTAACGCTCAAACGAGGTAAAAATCACCTGTTAAGCGATTATCTTTTCAATATAATTCCTCGTCCTAGACACAGGGCAAATGTGCTTCCAAGGGGTTTCAGTGTTAAGATGCTAATATTCGACAAACGGTCATTTGATTTAAATTATGTCTACACAATTCCAGCCAAGTATATTCTGGCACGACTATGAGACTTTCGGGACTCATCCCGCAAAGGATAGACCTGCACAATTTGCGGGTATTCGAACCGATTTAGCACTGAATATTATTAGTGAACCCGAGACCTTTTACTGCAAACAGGCCAGCGATTATCTCCCCTCCCCCGAAGCCATTTTAATCACGGGGATCACCCCACAATTGGCCAATTTAAAAGGCATTGCCGAAACGGAGTTTATGGGACGTATTCAGGCACTTTTTAGCCAGCCCAATACCTGTGTCGCGGGTTATAATTCCCTTAGATTTGATGATGAAGTGACCCGTTACGGCTTTTACCGTAATTTTATCGATCCCTACGCTCGGGAGTGGCAAAATGGCAATTCACGCTGGGATATCATTGATTTAGTTCGCGCTTGCTACGCATTTAGACCCGAAGGAATTAACTGGCCATTAAAAGAAGATGGCTCACCTAGCTTTAAATTAGAGCACCTCACCCAGGCAAATGGTCTAAGCCATGAAAAAGCCCATGATGCTATGTCCGATGTTTATGCAACTATAGCCATGGCCAAACTGATCAAAGAAAAACAGCCCAAACTCTACCAATATTATTTTGATCTGCGTCGAAAACAAGCGGTTGCCGATCAGATTGATGTGCTCAACATGCAGCCTTTGGCCCATGTTAGCTCAAAGATCAGTGCCCAACAGGGTTGTACTACATTAATTGCGCCCGTTGCCCATCATCCAATCAACAAGAATGCCGTGATCTGCGTTAATTTAGCGATGGATTTAACGCCGCTATTTGAGCTTGATGTAGAACAAATTAAGACTCGAATGTACACCGCAAGAGCCGATTTGGCCGAAGATGAGTTACCTATTCCGGTCAAACAAATCCATTTAAATAAATGCCCTTTTATCACTTCGGCTAAAATTCTGGACGATGCGCAGGCAGCGAGACTCAATATCGATAAAGCTTTCGCAAGGGAGCAATATAAACGCTTGAAGAGTCATCCGGAGCTTAGGGAGAAACTGGCACAATTGTTTGAACTCGATGGGGAGAGTTCGACAACGGATCCCGATTTAATGTTGTATTCCGGAGGTTTTTTTAGTCCCGCGGACAAAGCCAAAATGGAAATAATCCGTCATACCCTACCGCAAAATCTAGCCGCACTCGAATTGCAATTTGACGATGCTCGCATCCCTGAAATGCTGTTTCGTTATCGCGCCCGAAACTACCCAGAGCTATTGGATTATCAAGAGTCACAGCGTTGGCGTGAATTCTGCCAAGGCCGTTTAGCAGATCAAGATTATTTGCTGAAACTTGAAAATCTACTTCAAGATACTGAGGCCGATGAAATCAAACAAAAATTGCTGACAGCTTTATGTCACTATTTGCGAGCACTTTAATCAATAAAAGATACTTATAAAATCAATTAGTTAAAAACACTCACTCTTTAGCGTAAGTAATCGTAACGAAATGAGTGTAGATTCCATCAGAAATGCACTTAGGTACAGGTTTTGAGCCCATAAACGCGAGCTAACTCGCATTTATACTGTAACAAAATTACTAGAATGTTATTCCATGAACTTAACAAACAAGGAATCGGGAAATGCAAGATAGATTTATTCGCAGCATAACCCAGTTGCCAACGCCGTTGGCCGATGCACTTATTCCCTTATTGCATCAAAACTTTGCTGGACACATTGATGCACAACAACTTGCTGAGTTAACGCGTGCCAGCAAGATGACCGAGGCAGAAGTATTACTCGCATTATTACCCATAGCAGCGGCACTGGCTAAACCGCCGATCAGTGAGTTTTACGTCGGCGCAATTGCCAAGGGCAAGAGTGGTGATATCTATATGGGTGCCAATTTAGAGCTACCCGGAGAAGCCCTGTTCCACTCAGTGCACGCAGAACAAAGCGCGATTAGTCATGCTTGGCTCAGTGGTGAAAGCCAAATCGTTGATATAATTGTTAATGCAAGCCCCTGTGGTCATTGCCGCCAATTTATGAATGAGTTGGTCGATGGAGCTAAGATAGCCATTCACCTACCAGCCCAAGACAGTCACTCGCTAGCCTATTATTTACCCTATGCTTTTGGTCCTACGGATCTGAATGTCACTTCACCTTTACTGGCAAAGCACGAAATGGCATTTGCGCTCGACAGTAGCGATCCTATGATCATCGAAGGCTTAGATCACGCAGGCTTGAGTTATGCTCCTTACACTCAAAGTTATGCGGCCGTCGTGCTTGAAACGGCCGATGGTGCAACCTATTGTGGACGTTACGCCGAAAATGCCGCGTTTAACCCCTCAATGTTGCCAATGCAAATGGCCTTATCGAATCTCACTCGCCACAATCGTGAGTTCAGTGAGATAAGCCGGGCCGTGCTTATCGAGTCTTCCCAAGGGAAAATCAGTTTAGTGGGCGCAACCATGGATGCACTCCACACAGTTGCGGCGATTGAACTTGAACACATTGTTGTCGACCCTGTCTGACAATATTTCCCATAGCGCGGTGATAGAGTAAGCACTATCACCGCGCTATTTTTTAGTCATCCATTTCGCCTGCTGAATTTCCCTGCGTTCCGCCATCTTGACATAGCAACAACAACGCTCTTCTTCTGACATCGACCGCCAAGCTAAAATTTCATCCAGGTGCCGAAAACACCCCAAACAAATATCTTGTTCATCCAAACAACAGTTTCTGACACAGGGATTTGTGAGCGGCTCACTCGGACCAGACGGCATATTCATTACCGCAGGGCTCAGTGAAATGGAATCGTCTTCCCCCGGGAAAATTAAATATCTCAGTAGTAATCTTTCCTCCCGCTGCGATAACCGAAGCTTGGGTACTCTCTAAATCATTGCTATACAAGACAATCAATGGGCAGCCACGCACAAGTGTAAAATTCACATCCGCCTGATAAAACCCACCCGTGATCCCCACATCCATAAAGCAGCTATACTCTGGGCCGTAATCCACATACTTCCAACCAAACACCTTATTAAAGAAGGCTTTGGAACTTGCGATATCACGGCTGGGGATTTCCAGATAATTAATACTGTGATGATGATTCATAGCGCCTCTGGTAAGTGAATAAAATTCTTAGCTAAAAATGGAAGCCTAAGCTCCCAGCTTTAGGGAGCTTTAAACCCCAGATTAACCTTGGATCAAGGCTGCAACAAGTCCAATCACGCCGCCAAACACCCCGCCCCACACGACTAACCAACCTAAATGTGTTTGGATCATCTCTTGCACTATTTGCTTCACCATTTGTGGCGTTAGCTCATTGAGGCGTTGCTCAACGATATTGGCAATTTTCATTTGCAAATCGGCCATCACATTGGGCTGTTCAATTTCCTGTTTTAATAACTCATGGAATTCATCACTTTGAGCCATCTCAACCAGTGACGATTTCATTTTTTCGATAAAAGGTGCTTTCAGTGGCATCAGTGCTTCAGTGCCGCCAAACATAGATAACATTCCCCCAAAGGATGACTGTGCGACCGTAGTCACTAAGGCATCAAATGCAGGCGCTAAATCCACCTTATCAATCACAGGGGCTAAATCTATGTGGCTGATCCCTTCTTTTTCAGAGAGGAAACGATCGATATTCTCAGTGGTAAAAAACTGCTTCATCATAAGATGGGCAATGCCCGCCTTAAACTCCTCAAAACGGGATGGCACAACTCCCGAACCATACAATCCAGGCACTTTCTCAAATAACATATACACGGCTAGCCAGTTAGTGATAGCTCCAGATAATGCAAATAAACCCACATTGAACAAAATGGGCGAAGCCAATCCATAACCCAACAAAACACAGATGGCCGCCAACACATTTGTCGCTAAACTCTTATTCAATCTCAATTCCCCTTTATTCCATCAATCAGATGCAAAACTGCGCTATATTAGCAAGCGAATGGGATATAGGTCTAATGGTCCGAGTCATAAAAAACATCGGCAAAATACGGACTAAAAAAACCGACTCTTGCAAACCAACATAATCAAATGAACTGGGTACCACTGTTATTTATTATCAAATTTAACAATGTGTTATAAATTTTCGTTTATACAAATGCAGCAGAATATTTCCGTAACACTTTATGAATTATTACAAAGCCTCAACTACACTCTAAGTGGCTATTCCGATCTAAGCTGCACCCATCACAATAAGCCAAGCTTAAAAGCAGCCCTCACACTCTGGTCAATGGGATATAACGCCCTCGATGCTAAGTGTTAGGCGAGATCGGCATGGTGAACCTACGACTTGGTCGGCAATTTAGCAAGGCACCCGACTTCTATCCTAGATTTTTCTGTCAAATTTAAGGAAATGCTTATGGATTCTGCTTTTAACACTGCTGGAGCATTAAGCTGGCATGAACTCACAACAAATAATACCGAAGAGGCCATGGGATTTTACGGTGAGATTTTTGGCTGGAAATTTAGAACCGTTAAAATGCCGCACGGTCAGTACCATATCATAGAGAATCAAGGCGCTAGCATAGGCGGTATAACCGATAATTTAATCCCCACCCTCCCTTGCCACTGGACAGGTTACATTACGGTTAACGATGTAGACCTAGTGGCAATTAACGCCAAAAAACTGGGGGGAGAAGTCCTGTTTGGGCCGGAGGATATTCCACAGGTTGGTCGGTTTTGCTGGATAAAAGATCCACAGGGAGCCCTGATTGCAGCGATAAGCTATGCCAAATCCTAACCTTATTTTGCGGCTCTCTTTCTTTCGCCTGCGCCCTAAGCACGACTCATTTGGGGTTATTACGTGATCACAAGCGTTAAAAAGTACAACTGTAAAATAGAAGTTGCCCTTTAATGTCAGCTTAGGGTTAGATGAGTAACCATAAGGTAATACTCAGATTTTACTCGAAAATATGGAAAACAATATGTGTAAAACTAAGTATTATTCGCTAGAATGTCATCATTTATGGATAGATTTAGCGCTAGTTTGCGCATTGGAGCCTTGATCCTACTATGATGACCCAGCTCTCACGTTTAAAATATGCCTTCTTTAAACGCCCCAAATACCAAAGAATTTTTGCCTATTTGGCCACGGCCTATCTAAGCTATGTCATCACCCTAGGGCTCATTATCCCCTACACCTTAGTGTCTTTCGCTCCAGAGAAAATATCCCAACTCTTAGGCCGCCCAGTCTCTGTGGGAGAATTGCGACTCAATCCCTTTACTTATCAAGTAGAATTAACTCAGTTTACGCTAAATGAGAAAGACAATAGTCCATTTGCCGGTATTGATGCGATTCAACTCGAGGTCAACTTTTGGCAATCGGTGTTTAATCGAGCGCTCGTCATTGAAAATGTTCATCTACAAGGCCCATATGTTGAGATCCGTCGCACTCAACAGCAAGGCAAAGAAAGCTTTAATTTTGACGATATACTGACAACACTGGCGCAAAATTCGGCGCCATCCACAGCGGCAGAACCCAAGGAGCCCACTAAGCCCCTACGCATCATGCTTGGGCAATTCACCTTAACCGCAGGCAAATTTAGCTTCGATGATCATATCGCTCAAGCCCGGGTTAATTACCCTAGTATCAACATAAAACTCAATCAGTTAGATACTGAGTACACTATGGCGACAAAGGGGCAAGCGCTAAACACAACTGCCGCCCCGTCGGAGCAACCCAAGCCTAAAACTGAGCCCGCTGCTGCAAATAACACTTCGAATATCCCCCCTTTGCTGGCCAATAACCACTACGCAGTGCAACTTAAGGATGAGCATGACGGGGAAGTAAGCCTCGCGGGACAGTTTCAACTTTCGCCACTTAAGGTGGTTGGAGATGTCCAAATTGCCAAGCTCAAATTGGCACCTCTGTGGCAATTTATCGATGAGCAATTTTACGTCGCCCTAGACAACGGCGAAATCAGCGCGAAAACAGATTATCAAATTGAGTTATCAGAGAATATGCCCTTACAGCTGCACTCCGATCGTGGCCAAGTAATTCTTGAGAAACTCAATATAATTAATAAAGAACAGCAAGTTATCCATCTTCCCCTGTTGGCCGTTGATGGTATTGACACGGATCTGCAGCAACAAACAATCCACATCAAACAGCTACACAGTGAAGGCTTAGCGCTACACGCGCTGTTTGATGAACAAGGTATTGATCTCCAAAGGCTATTGACGCCCAGATCCCAGATTGCATCACAGACCTCCAATCCAGACCAAAGCACGGCTCCAGATAACGAAAGTCAACGCCAGGATGCTGCCGCCAATATTGCCGAAAACACGGATCTAAAGCCAACAACCCAAGCAGTGGCAGAACCGACATGGCGAATCCAACTCGATGGACTCAGCCTCAAAAATTACGACATCAATATTACGGAACACAAACTCAGCACAACAGCCCAGCAATGGCGCATCTATCCACTGGATCTAGCCACCCAAGCGATAGTGAGTGATTTAAAGGATCCCATTGATTATGAGGTCTCATTGGCCGTCAATGGCCAAGGCAAACTCGCCTCCCAAGGTCAAATTGATGCCACCGCTGGTGCAATTGCTGCGAAACTACAAGTGGATAAACTCGTATTAGCGCAATTTCAGCCCTACTTAGCCCCCTATGTAAATATCCAACTCAAGGGCGGCGTCCTTAGCACCGCGGGGCAAGTCAGTGCCGATGCTAAAGGTCAAGCCATTTATCGGGGCAGTGTTGAGCTGGATGATTTAACCATTCTGGACAATTTGCGTAATGCTCCATTGGTGAAATGGCAGAAAATGCACATTAATCAGTTGGATTTTGACCAGCAAAAGAATCGAATCGACATTGATCATTTAGCCTTTAATCAGCCCTACGCTAAGGTTGTTATCGCGAAAGATAGAAGCACCAATATTAGCAATCTGATTGTTGAGATGCCCGCCGCGCAAAGTCCAACTACACAAAGCGCGGCTATCAATCCCCCAGAGTCTAAGACAGGTACTAACGTGGTCAAAACGGCCTCCACCCCAAAGGCTTCGAGTGATGTATCGGCAACACCAGCGGTATCTGCGCGACCAGAGCTAAGTTTGGATATTCAACAGATAAGCTTTAGCCAAGGCTCGGCCTTTTTTGCCGATAATTCCTTAACACCAAACTTTGCCTCGGGCATTGAACAGCTGGAAGGAAATATCAAGCATTTATCGTCAACTCCGGGGACAAAAGCTTCGGTCGATATAAAAGGCAAGATTGATAAATATGCCCCAGTTACCCTCAAAGGTGATATTAACCCATTGTTAGATATGCCTTATCTTGACCTTGATTTAGTCTTTAAAAGTGTTGAACTCACCTCGGTCAATCCCTATTCGGGTACCTATGCGGGTTACTATATCGATAAAGGGCAGCTGTCACTTGCACTCAACTATCAGCTCGAACGTAACCAACTTAAGGGCAGTAATCACTTAGTGATCGATCAGCTCAAACTTGGCAAACCGAGTAATAGTGATTTAGCAACCAGTTTACCCATCACTTTAGCCATTGCCCTGTTACAGGATCGAAATGGCGTCATCGACTTAGGCATGGAAGTCTCAGGGGATTTAGACTCTCCCAGTTTCAGTGTCGGCAGTATCATTATGACGGCGCTCACCAATGTGATCACTAAGGTGGTAACCGCACCCTTCTCCTTCCTCGCGGGCCTCGTTGGTTCGGATGAAACCTTAGATAAAATCAGCTTCAGCGCGGGTAATTTTGCCCTCGATAGCAAAGCCCAAGAAAGCCTAGATAAACTTGCCAGCGCCTTAACCGATAGGCCTATGCTAAAACTCAGTATTGAAGGTAGCGTCGATGCCATTAACGACAGTCAAACCATCGCCCAGCGCATGATGAAGCGTAAGTTAGCCAAACTGGCCAACATCCAGTTTAGTGAATTACCGGCAGATTTAAGCCCCAGCCAATTTCCAACTCAAGGGCCTCTGGCCGAGGCATTAGTCAAACTCTACGAGCAGGAAGTGGCAGCGGATCCGCAGTTGATTAAGGACACTGTTATCAATGACGCCAAAGACACTCCACTAACGGATGATGAAATCACGACCCGTTGGCACATTGCACTCTATAACCTGTGCGTAAAAGCCCAGAATGTCACCGACGGTATGCTTGGGGATCTCGCTCAAGAAAGGGCAAAAACAGTCAAAACCTATCTCGTTGAGTCGAAGGGCATAGCACCTGAGCGGATTTTCTTGCTCGAGAGCCGAGTGACACTCAGCCAAGATGCCGCGCAAGTTAATATGACAATAGATGTACCATAAATTGTCTAACTAAATCACCATTGCTTTATCCAACAAATAAGTTAACGCCCAGCCATTGCTGGGCGTTAATACATCTAGCACAGGGTTTGCGACTTAACTGTTGGTCAGCCTAGTGGCTTAGGTTACACTTTGGCGCCCTAGGCAAAAGCGGGCGAAATAATCCCTTTCACACAGGAATTTGCCCTAAGCACGCTAAAGATTGCAAAGTTGGATTGCAAAATAGCATGGCAGTAAATGCCGATGACAATCCTTATTCCCTGATTATTTGAGGTAAACATGTTTATTATTCGTTGGATTTTAGGCCGGATCATTTTATTGTTAAACTTTGTTTTTACACCTAAAAAGCGTCATCGTCCCCTAGCCGAACAACAAAAAATCGATGCCCAAACGCAAGCTCTGACCCTCTATCAATATCCAGCCTGTCCTTTTTGCGTCAAAGTCCGCCGCGCGATGCGCCGTCAAGGGCTCAATATCCAAACACTCGATGCTAAAAAGTCGCCACACAAAGATGAACTCACCACCCAAGGTGGCAAACAACAAGTCCCTTGTTTGCGTATCGAAGCAAATGATGGGGTGCAATGGTTATATGGTCTAAGGATATTATCAGTTACTTAGACCAACGTTTCGCATAGCGTCAAAGGCGCGCAGTGAATACTGCGTGCCTTTGCTGTTCACATTCACTGCCTCTATTTACGCCACAAATATTCACGATCAGAATAATCAAACAACCATTGGGGTTGATACACCACCAGCAATGTCACCGCCATCCCATTTAATAAGGCCTCCGGAAACGCCAGCAAAGGGATCAACATCAAATAATTATCGACTAACACTCCCCAATCGTAATCGGCAGCTAACCAAAGCCAAGCCGCCCAACTTAACTGATGAAATACCGTCGATAACCCCGCATTGATAAAGGCTCCCACAAAGATAAAGACAAAAATATGTTTAGGGAAAAGATGATAACTGCGACTGTAAAACATAAAAGATAAAAACAACGGAATGGCCGTGGAAAATAAACTAAACGCGCCAAATTCCCCCGGTTGCTTCAACACAAAAACACTAAAAAAAGCACTCGGTAGAAGTAAAGCCACAGTGGCTAAGCGCCAGCCAAACATCAACAAACAGGTCACTAATCCTAAAAAGTGCAGATGTAACCCAATTTGGATACTGGCATTCAACATCCACAGGCTATTAATCACCACCAGGACTAGCAACAATCGCCACTGTAATCCTTTATTTTTAATAACTTGTTGTAACTCCTCCTTCGGCCAAATGGCATAAACCCATAGCCCTAACAGCAATAAAGCCATCAGTTGCACTGGATTTAAGGTCCATTCAATTTGCGTTAATCGGTTCGACCAGAACTCCCACATTGATGTAAATCCCTTATTGACGACACGGCAAATTAGTAGAGCTTAAATGGCTTAGTCGCACTTGGCAAAAAATGCCATAAATCTATGATATTTGCCGCCATATTAAGGTATTCTTCTGGGAGTTAATAACCTAAGAGTTAACGTTTATTATGTCCCGTAAATCACTCAGTCTCGCCATCTTCGGCTGCTTTACCCTTATTGCCTGCAGTAGTGCGCCGATAGACCCCGCGGAGTTGGCGGGTAAATTAAAAGATAAATTGACCACAGAGATTAAAGCCGATGGCCTAAAGCTATTTACCTATCAGGCGGCTTTAGTCGAAGATAAATCGAGTCGTGATATGGCTGAACGCCCACTTCCCCATGAAGAGCGTATGCGGCAGATGGACCAAGATCCCCGCGAACAACGTCGAAGCCGAAAAGAGCATGAAGACATTCTCGAAGTTTGGGGGGAACAGGTCGTGCTCGGCCTCACTAAAACCTTAGAAATGACGGGGTACTGCCGTGAGGGCTATTTCGAACTGAGTCGGATCATTGAATCTGGGCGGGGAGAGATCCGCGGCGAATGTAAGGAAGGGGCGACAGCGACTGACAGGCAAAAATTTGTGAATTATTAATCTACATAATTGATACGCTTGGTATAAATGCGATGCGCGTATCAGGGACGCGCATCACAGTCTTGAGATTAAACGGCGTCAGTGAGCGGAATCGCACGATTCTCCAGCAACACAGGGATACCTTCGGTGATAGGGTAAGCCAATTTATCGGCTTTACAGATCAACTGCTGCGCTGCCTTATCATACTCAAGTTTTCCCTTGCAAACTGGGCAAGCTACTATATCTAAAAGTTTTTTATCGAATGCCATGAAAGTTTCCTTGTTTCGCTGCAACCACATCGCGAAGACGGTTTAACAGCTGCTCATCAAATTGTGGGGATAGCTTGGCATTGACCGCCAAATACCACCAGTTTTCTTGTGCAAAATCGCGACATTTAACCGCATCTTTTTCGGTCATCATCAACGGAAAATCTTTCGCCAAATCACATAACTGTTTTTTATCATAGGCTTGGTGATCATCAAACCCGTGGGATAAGGCTAACTGGTAGCCCTCGGCTTGCAAAGAGTCGAAGAAACGCGCGGGATTACCAATTCCAGCCATAGCGATTAGAGGCTGAGTTTTATCAAATAGCCCATTCACAGCGCCTCCCTTTACCGCCCTCACCTCTGTAGGGAGCAATTGCATCGCAAATTGCCCGTCATTAGCAGGACCGCCATTAACCACCACAAAATCCACTTGTTCGAGCCGCCAAGCACCTTCACGGAGTGGACCTGCAGGGAGAAGATGTTGGTTACCTAATCCCCTTTGACCATCGATCACCACCAGCTCAATATCCCGCCCAAGCGCATAATGCTGTAGCCCATCGTCACAGATGATCACATCGACACTAAACTCGCTGATCAAGGTTTTAGCCGCGTCAACCCTTTTACTCCCCACCACCATAGGCACCCCAGTGCGGGCCACTATCATCGCCGGTTCATCCCCAACCTCAGCAGCACTTGCTCCGGTTGAAACGACTCTAACGCCTCGAATATCCGCGCCATACCCCCGGCTAATCACCCCTGGGGTAAATCCCTTTGCTCGGAGTAACTCGATAAGATAAATAACCGTTGGTGTCTTGCCACTGCCGCCGACTGTGATATTTCCAACCACAATTACAGGTACTGGTAGACTTGTTTGGGATTTAATGCCAAGACGGAATAAACCGCGGCGCACCGCAGTGATCAGCGCAAATAACCCTGAAAACGGCAGCAATAGCCACTGCAGTGGATGACCGTGATACCAAATTTTATTAACGAGTGCCTGCATCTAATGACCAAATTGCATTTGATACAACTTGGCGTACATACCACCCAATTCCAATAGGGACTTATGGGTGCCACGCTCAACGATACGGCCTTGATCGACCACCAGAATTTGATCGGCGCTCTCAATCGTGGAGAGCCTATGGGCAATCACCACTGAGGTACGATTTTGCCGCAAATTATCTAAGCCCTGCTGGATCGCTTTTTCAGACTCAGTATCCAGTGCCGATGTCGCCTCATCGAGGATAAGCACAGGCGCATCACGTAGCATGGCCCGCGCGATGGCAATACGCTGGCGTTGTCCACCGGAGAGTAAGACACCATTTTCACCCACTTGGGTATCGAGCCCTTCGGGCAGATGCTCAATAAACTCCATCGCATGGGCTAAGGTTGCCGCTTGGATAATCTGTTCGCGGGTGACTGAACCTGGATAGGCGTAGGCAATATTGTTGGCAATAGTGTCATTGAACAGGGTCACCTGCTGGGAGACCAAGGCCACCTGATTTCGCAGGGATTTTAATGTGTAATCGTAGATACTGATGTCATCGAGTAGAATATCACCGGACTCAAGCCCAGTATAAAAACGCGTCACTAGGCTCGCAATGGTCGATTTACCCGATCCAGAACGACCAACTAGGGCTAAGGTTTGCCCTTGTTTTACCTCAAAATCCACTTTATCTAGGGCGAGTCGCTCCTGTCCGTCGTAGCTAAAGCTCACCCCTTCAAAACGTAAATTCCCCTTTGCTCGCTCAACGGTATAAGTACCAGTATCGGATTCGGGCTGGGTATCTAGCAGTTCAAATACCGTAGTACAAGCGGCAATACCCCGCTGAAATTCAGCATTGACCTTAGTCAGGTTTTTAATGGGTTGTAACATGGCCATCATTGCCCCGAGGATAGTGGCAAAGGTCCCAGCGGTCAGATCGGCTTTCATGCTATCTAAACTGGCCGCATACAATACAAATGCCAATGCGAAGGAGCCTATCACCATGATCAGCGGCTGGCTGATTGCCTGAGCTACGGCTAACTTCATATTTTGATGACGATTTTGATCATTAACCTTAGCAAAACGAGCCACTTCGGTTTCTTGCCCACCGAAGGCTAAGACGTTTTTATGGCCTTTGATCATCTGCTCTGTGGTGGCACTTACGCCGCCCATGGCCGTTTGAATCTGCTTAGAGACTTTACGGAAACGGCGACTCACTACAGTGATCACTAATCCCATAATGGGGCCGATCACCAGAATGCACAGGGACAGTTTCCATGAGTTATAAAACATCAGCACTAACATCCCCATCACAGTCACACTGTCGCGGACGATGGAGATCAAGGCGCTACCCGAAGCTCGGGCAATTTGCTCAGTGTCAAAGGTCACCTTAGAAATCAAATTTCCGGTGTTTTCCTTATCCATATAACTCACAGGCAAACTGAGATAATGCTCAAATACTTGCTGACGCATATCCATGATCAGTCGCGCACTCATGTACGAGATGCCGTAGGTCGACACAAAATTGGCAAAACCGCGCAGGGAAAACATTAAAATAACAACGATGGGCGCCATCATCAGTATATTGTTGTCGGCATGGAAGCCTTGGCTCGTTGGCAAGGCAATGCCATTACTGATGGCCGCGGGCGTTCCACTAGAAAAACCCTTATCGATAAAAGGGCCGATGAAAGCGATAAAAGCCGCATCGACGAGACCATAGATAATAAGTCCCGTAACAGAAAGCAAAAACATGCCCTTCATCGGTTTAAGATAGCCCAGTAATCGTTTGAAAACTGTCCACATTTCGTCTTTAGGAGATGCTGTCATTGATAACACTAAATTATGGCAAAGTAGCCATTCTACTCTGGATTAATCAAGTCACCAAATCTAAACAAGCGGTTGTACCAAAATGGCGCTAAATCCCGCCTGTAGGTTTTAACGATCCGCTCATTCTGCTGAAAAATCACACTAATTTGCCCCTCTTCCCCTGTTGTTAGATACATAATATTGCGCCGTTGATATCGCTCTACAACTGCGGGCTTAGGAAATCCATATCGATTAGCAAGCCCAGCAGGAAACAATACGAGTTCCGGTGCAACGGCATCAATAAAAGCATCGGTCGATGAGGTTTTACTGCCGTGGTGTGGCGCGATAAGCACCTGATTCGCTAAAGGTGTTGACTGCATCTGTGCCTGTCTAATTAATCTTGCCTCCGTTTCCTTCTCGATATCGCCGGTCAATAATATGCTCTGCAGACCATCACCGATCCGCAGCACACAGGAACCATTATTCCCCGCGATGGCTGTGTCAGGTGACAGAACCGACAAGTTAAGCGATTGCCATTCTATTTGGTTAGGACGACAAGCCTGCCCAACTATATGAGGCACATCGGTTATCCACTGAGCCTGCGGATAAGCTTGAACGAGTACGGCAGCACCGCCTGCATGATCGTTATCACTGTGGCTAATAAAAATATAATCTATCTCTTCAATACCTTTAGTGTGCAAAAACGGCACAATCACCCGTTCGCTGTAACTAAAATTATCACCAAATGCGGCGCCAGTATCATAAATGAGCCCCCTGCCATCCTTTTCCACCACTACGGCGAGCCCTTGGCCAACATCTAATAGATGCACTGTCCAAGAGGATGATTTAAGTGGTAACCATTTAGATAAAACAATGAATATTAGTGGGATAAAGAAGCACCCCATCACGACATACCATTGCCAGTATTGATACTGGCGAGGGATATAACGCCAAAGTATTCCTCCTAATAATGCAAAAAGCCCGATGGCCAAAGCACTCTCTGGCACAGCTTGCCAGTGGGCTGGCAAGCTGCCACTGATATCTAATAATTTGTCATAGGGCATTAACATCCAATCGCTTAGGCGCAATAACCCTATCCATGAGGCTTCCCAAAGTGTACTCAGCCACCAAAACGCAAATCCCGCCATCGCCATTGGAATAACCACAAAACTAAACCAGGGCACGACAAGCATATTCATCCATAAACTGTGGACGCTCATCCCCCCAAAAAGAATCGCTTGCACTAACCCAAGGCAGAGGCTTAGCCGCCACTGAATCGACCAGAACTGCTTTAAACCTGCCCCCAAACGTACCGCAAGATTAGCATTCTCAGCCAAAAGTCGCGGTTTTGGGGCCGTTTCTAGGGTGTATAAAATGATCGCTAACGCGCAAAATGACAGCCAAAATCCAGCACTTAAACACGATAATGGGTCAATCAACAACACCACAAATAAGGCAAATAATAGGCGTTCCCAAGGGCTAGAAAAACGCTTTAATAGGCTCAACAACATCAATAGTAGGATCATCACCAGTGCCCGCTGGGTCGATACCCCAAAACCAGCGAGATAGGCATAAAAAAGCGCCCCGCCACCGGCAAGCACTAAGGAAAGCACTATATTTCGACGGCTCGGATTGGGGGCGTAGCGGATCAGTACAAACAAGGCGCATACATAAATCCATGCAGTCACCACAGATAAATGCAAACCAGAGATAGCAACTAGATGGCCCGTCCCCGTTTGCCTGAGTGCCTGCCACCTCTCTTGGGAGATAAGCCGCTTATCGCCTAAAATAAGCGCCAGCAGTATGTCCCCCTGTGGCAATGTCGACAGTTGTGGGCTTAGCTGTGTAATAAGCCGATTTCGTAATGAAGGACTGGATTCGAGCAACTCAGCTTTTATAACTCTTCCTTTCCCGACGATATGCTGGCTAATCAATTGCTTTTGTTCGTTATATCCACCTTGATTTAAAACACTCGAGATGCTCTTAGGCATCAAGGTAAATAACCAAACCTGGCCCACTTCAACCTCAAGGGGCTCCTTCCAAGTCAGCCTTAACTTAGCCTGTGGCCCTAAGATTAAATTTGGTTTAATGATGGCGATATCCAAACTTAGCCAGTCGCTGTTTTGACTAACTAGTGATATGATTTCGCCCCTCACCTGAATAGGTTGTTGTAACACTGGAAGATCCTGCCTAGATAATCCTAAGCAAAAACCAGTTAGCCAAACCATAGCAAAGAGTCCACCCGAACAAATGGGGGCTTTTTGATATAGGATAATGGCCCCAACGAAAAGATAGGATAAATAACTGACTGGCGGCAACGATGGCCACAACATTGCCGACAACAAGGTGGCACTAAAGCCAAAGATGAATCGATTCATAGTGAATTAAGTTAAGACAGCAATTTCAGCCTATGCCAAAAAAATTAATAAAAAGATATATGCCAAAGCCTGAAACTTTGCGTGAGCATAAACACTTACGCATGTTCGGACGATTACTGCACAACCCTAATCTGTGGGCATTGAACAGAAAATCAGCCCCTGGTGCCTTTGCTATTGGTCTATTTGTGGCTTGGATACCTATGCCATTTCAAATGGTCGTTGCCGCGGCATTTGCTATTTTCTTTAACGTCAACATCCCCGTCTCGGTCGCTTTAGTATGGATCACAAATCCCTTAACTATGCCCGTAATGTTTTATGGTGCTTATCTATTAGGCGCAAAAATCCTCGGCCATGCGCCACAGGAATTTGCCTTCGAGGCAAGTTGGCAGTGGATTGAAGCCTCGCTGGCCACTATTGGCCCGGCCTTTTTATTAGGCTGTTTAACATTAGGCGTAATTTTTTCGGCAACGGGCTATTTGCTGATCAGCAACCTTTGGAAATACTCCATTATGTTTAAATGGCAAAAACGTAAGAATAAGTAATTCAATCGCTTACGCTAGCAATATATAGCCCAGACGATGCTTCTGGGCCTAAGCTGGCTTGACGTTAAACACAGTATCAACTCCCCTCTAAATCCCTCCCTAAAATAGCTGCAATACCCAACTGTGTTAGTCAAGTACTCACTATGGGATATATACATCCATTTAATTTGCAGCTTAAAATATGGCAAGTTTTCTCCCAACTTAAGTCATATTTTATGTTAAACATCGACGAGCCCGCGCACCTCCAACCTAAAATGGCACTTTTTCGATTAGGCTTTAGACCCTTCTTCCTCTTTGCCAGTGTATTTAGCGTGTTTGCATTGATTGTCTGGGGGGGCTTTCTCTCAGGGATAAATGTATTACCTAGCACACTCAATCCATTATGGTGGCATGGCCATGAAATGATCTTTGGTTTTACATGTGCCGTCGTCGCTGGTTTTTTACTCACAGCGGTACAAAACTGGACAGGTCGACCTGGGGTAAAAGGCTTAGCCTTACTCGGACTCTTTTGTGTTTGGCTACTACCACGGATTTTATTGTTCGCCCCCTTTGGAATACCATTTACTCTGATAATGGTACTCGATTTACTCTTTTTACCCCTTACCGCCTTATTACTCGCCATTGCAGTTATCCTAGTGCGTCAATGGCGTAATTTTGTCTTTATCCCGATCTTAAGCTTGCTCACCCTACTTAATGCGGCCAGTTATTACGGGCTACTTACCCAAAAGTTTGAGTGGATTAACAATGGGTTATATGGCGCAATTTTGGTAATCAGCATTATCGTCGCCCTACTCGGTGGCCGCGTTATCCCCTTTTTCACCGAGCGAGCAACCCAATGGCAGCGCGAAAGTTCACTACCTTGGCTTGAATGGTTAAGCTTTGCCAGTTTACTCGCCTTAACGATGAGCCTGTTTTTACAACATGAACTTAGCATCAGAGTCATAGCAGGGCTGGCAGGCCTAGTGCTGTTGCTACGTTGGAATCGCTGGGGATGGCGGGCAAGCTGGGGAGTCCCACTACTATGGTCGCTACACTTAAGCTATTTGTGCATTCCCATAGGATTGGCATTAATTGCCGTAGGACTGCCACTCTCGGTTGGCATGCATGCCATCACGGTAGGCGGTTTAGGCGGCATGATACTCGCGATGATGTCACGGGTATCCCTCGGTCATACGGGTCGACAACTTAAGCCACCGCGTCCTGTGGTATTCGGGTTTATTCTCATCTTATTAGCAACCCTCCTTAGAGTATTCGCTGGGATACTCACCCAATGGTCAAGTGAGTTTCTGCTAGGAGCTATTAGTGGCTGGATCTTAGCCTTTGGCTGCTTCTGCTATTGTTATGGCCCAATGCTCTGCCAACCTAGGGCCGATGGACGTCCAGGTTAAGCTTGTCAATTTCTCTGTGACCAATTCATATCTTGTGAATTGAGTCACAGAGAATTCCCGCACTTTTCCCTACTAACGTATTTTTACTGTTACTATTTATAAAAATATTTAGTAGGGAGTTGTTATGCCATTTTATCGCCAATACGGTGCCAAAGGGCTAAAAGCCGTAGAGCATTTAGTATTAATCATTATCGCCATCGCCACCGTCGTCGCCATCGGACAAGAAATTGTTCACATTTTCTCAGTTGGTTCGGTCGCACTTGCTGACTTGCTCTTATTGTTTATTTATCTCGAAGTTTTAGCCATGGTGGCTAACTACGCAGAGTCAGGCAAACTCCCGGTACGTATGCCACTCTATATTGCTATTGTGGCCTTAGCCCGTTACCTGATTTTAGATATGAAAAGCATGGATGATTGGCGCATTGCGGCGATTTCTATTTCAACCTTGATCTTAGCGGGAACTGTGATCGTTATCCGTTGGGGTCAATTAAAAATGCCTTACCCTAAAAATCAAGAATACGACAATTAATCAATCACCTGAGTTGGTGCTATTGAAGGCTCATTCACTAGCACCTGCTGTCCTCGTTTTAAAACTATTATCAAAGACCTAGCTTTCACATTGGTATTCTGTGAAAAAGCAATTATGCTAAGTTTTACTAGGATCAATTATTTACGGGGCAATCGAGTTATGGGTGACCATGCTACTGGTTTTGAAGAAAAACGCACATCACTGCGAGTGGATATGGAAGCGGAACGTATCCTCCTACATTGGAGCGATCAACTGGGAGTCGAACACACAGATGAAGGCGTTTGTATCGATTTAGCCAGAAGAGGTATTTTATTCGACTATAAAAAACCTTTCGCGCTGGGTGAATTAATCGAAGTCACTTTTAATCCCAACACCACCCAGCAAAATACCGTTAAGGGCCAAGTATGCCGTTGCTCTCAATGCCACGAGCAAAGCTACCATATCGCCATGCAATTGCTTTAATTTGACTTAAGCTACGCAGGGTAAGCCGGGCTGTTCTACACTGAATTAATTGAAAGATCCACGCAGGGGACGTCACTATGATTTTGTTGGTAGGTGGTGAGAAAGGAGGAAGTGGCAAGAGTTGTCTCGCGCAAAACCTCGCGGTTTATATTAAGCAGAAATTCGATGCCAACGTCCTGATGGTCGATTGTGATCCACAGCGAACCACTTCAGATTGGATCCAAGCCCGAAACAATGATCCCAGTTTGCCCGCCATCAACTGTATCCAGCTCTATGGCAAAATTCGCAATGACTTACTGAGCCTGAATGAACGTTTCGATTACGTGATTGTTGACTGTGGTGGTCAGGATAACCTCGCAATGCGTGCCGCTATGTCGGTAGCGACCTATGTGGTGATCCCCCTTAGGCCTAAGAGGCGAGATCTTAAAACCCTCCCCCATATGGAAGATATGCTAAGTACCTGTAAGATGGTCAATCCTAAAATGGTGGCCACCATAGTGCTAACGCAATGCCCTGCTCTGCCAACACAATTTAAGCGTATTTTAGAGGCAAAAGACGTAGTGCAATCCTTTGGGCTAAGGGTGCTCAACTCTGTTACCTTTTGCCGTAACATTTATGATGACAGTGAGGAAAAAGGCTCTTCGGTCATCGAAATTGAGCCAGATGGTAAAGCCGCTGATGAAATTCGCGCCATAGTGGATGAGTTATTCACTTTACCACCAGAAAATAGCTATGAGCTTAACTGATCTTAAACGCAAGAAACCCAAACAAATCATCACGCCGGTTTCTGTCGATGATTTTATTGAGGATGCCAATAACTACGCCTTAGGTAAGGCGAGTCTTTTAGCTGCGCCGCCGACAAATGTCCAACGGGGCTTAGATAAAAAGTCGGCCAAAATATACCGACACGCCACTTTTACGCTCACAGAAACCAGTATCTCCCAACTCGATATACTGTCAAAGGACACTAAAGTTGCTAAGTCTCGCTTATTGCGGATTTTAATTGAAGAGTTCAGCCAACGCACTGCCGCCGAGCAACACAGAATCGTCCATAAAGATGAGGATGAGCGTTAATCAGCAGCAATTATCTTCCTTTAAACCTATTTAGCGATCTCAATGATGGCACTGCCGTCCAGCGACGAGTGTCATTCCCTGCGCCGTTTCTTGGAGCTTCTCTTTACTCGTGAGTAGGATTAGCAACTCAATTGCAGTGAGATTTTCAGCACTACAAGTGTGATAACGCGCAGAATCACCAAATTTCTGCGCCATAAGGGCGATCAATTCATGCTTTAAAATGGGGCTTCCTTGAGCTACCATCAGCGCCATAACGTCATGACCGTGAACAGAGTCGGACATGTATCCTCCAAAAGATGCAATTAAGATTGCTCTTTATAGCCGAACTGTTGAATTTGAACCCTGATCTCGCGCACATACTATTAATTTGGTCCGCGGCGCCGACATCTGTGACGAAAATGTGAGCCTCTATGTCCTTGATCCTTTTACTCACCCAGCAGATGTCACTGTACTTAGTGATTGTTTACTTAGTCAGTAAAACACCGCTTTTTAAACTATTTGCTGAAACCTCACCACGCTTACCCCACAAAGTTTTTATCTATTTAATTTTTCCAGCTTCTGCATTATGGCAACCTACTTTGGCGAGCAAACCTCAGGTGCGATTGCCAATACCCGCGCCATGGGTGCCGTTCTGGGTGGTTTATTAGGCGGTCCAGTAACCGGATTATTAGTTGGATTGACGGGGGGATTGCATCGCTACAGTATGGGCGGTTTTACCGATGTCGCCTGCGCCATATCGACGACACTAGAAGGCCTTTCGGCGGGGATGATCAGTTTTTATCTACGCAGAGCGGGTAAGAGCGAACTTATCTACAATCCATTACTCGTGTGTTTAGTTACCTTCTACGCTGAGATGATGCAAATGAGCATTATCCTGTTGGTTGCACGCCCATTTGACGATGCATGGGAACTTGTTCGTCAAATTGCGCCGCCGATGTTACTCGTTAACTCCATCGGTGCAGCGCTGTTTATGAGCATGATCCGCGATCAAAAGACGATGTTCGATAAACTCTCCTCCAGCTTTTCGACTAAAGCCCTCAAAATTGCCGAACGCAGTGTGGGTTTACTTTCTAAAGGTTTTAATGAGGAAAGCAGCGGCAAGGTGGCGCAAATTGTGATTGAAGAGACCAATGTTGGTGCAGTCGCAATTACGGATAGGGAAAAACTTTTAGCCTTTATCGGGATCGGCGCCGATCACCATATTCCTGGCACGCCTATTTCATCAAAAATCACCCTTGAGGCCATAAATCAAAATAAGGTGATGTTTGCCGATGGCGTCGAAACGCCCTATGCCTGTTCGATTTCAGCCCAATGCAAACTCGGTTCGAGTCTAGTGATCCCCTTGCGTAGTGACACTGAGGTCATAGGCACCATTAAATTGTATGAACCTAAAAATAAGCTGTTCTTGAATATTAATCGCACCTTAGGTGAAGGTATAGCACGCTTGCTATCCAACCAAATTCTCTATGGCCGCTTCGAACAACAGCAAAACTTACTCACACAGGCGGAGTTAAAACTGCTGCAAGCCCAAGTCAATCCACACTTTTTATTTAATGCGCTCAATACTATCAGTGCGATTATCAAACGCGATCCTGATATGTCAAAACAGCTATTACAACAATTATCGCAGTTTTTACGGATAAATCTAAAGCGCACCACAGGCCTAGTCACACTCGGAGATGAGCTCGATCACATCGCCTCCTATCTCACCATTGAGAAGGCGCGTTTTATTGATAAATTACAAGTTAACATCGCCATACCTGAGTCACTCTACCACTGCAAAGTGCCTGCATTTACCCTGCAACCTATCATAGAAAATGCCGTCAAACACGGCACATCCCATATGATAGAGCAAGGGCAAATCAAAGTAACAGGCAAGCTAGAAGACAATATTTTAACGTTAGATGTCACGGATAATGCAGGTTTATATCAGCCAGTATCGGGTTCTGAAGGGCTGGGGATGAACTTAGTCCATAAACGGATCCAAAACCTATTTGGCGAACAATATGGCATCACAGTAGAATGCGAGCCGGATGAATACACTAAAATCACCATTCGTCTCCCCATAGAATCAACGGAAACAAACACGTGATCACTTGTTTAATTGTGGATGATGAGCTGTTTGCTCGTGAGGAACTCGCCGATCTCCTCGGTCAAGAAGCCGACATAGATATTATCGGCCAATGCGCTAATGCCATCGAGGCGCTACAAACCATTGCTAAGGAAAAGCCCCAACTGGTTTTCCTCGATATTCAAATGCCACGGATCTCAGGGATGGAGTTAATTGCCATGCTCGATCCTGAAACCTTACCTAAAATCGTGTTTGTTACCGCCTATGATGAGTTTGCCGTAAAGGCATTCGATAGCCATGCCTTCGATTATTTACTCAAACCCATAGATGCCGACAGACTCAACCAAACCCTTAAGCGTGTTCGCAAAGATCTTACACCACAGGCCGTCAGCGCTATTGCACCATCTCGCCTCGAGCACTTGCCCTGCTACAGCGGTAGCAAGTTAAAAGTCATTCCTATTGGGGATGTGGAATACGTGTTTAGTGATTTAAGCGGCGTCCATGTCGCCTGCAATAAGGGAAAAGTCCACACCCAACTCACGTTGAAAGTACTAGAGGAAAAAACGCCGCTCGTGCGTTGTCATCGTCAATATCTTATCTCACCAAAGGCTATCGCCGAGATTGAGTTGCTCGATACTGGCGCCGAGGTCACCACCTTACTCGGAGACAAAGTGCCCGTATCGCGCCGTTATCTTAAAAGCCTTAAGCAATTGTTTGGTTTTCAATAATGCCATTTAATCGTTGCAGAATACCGCTCAGGGCGATGCATACTTATATACCCAAACAACCTGAAGATGCAGGATTCAGCGGGAACTTAACGCGCTTTAGGCAAGGCGGTTATTTGCAGACCTAGTGGGCTAAGTTAAAAATAACCAACACAGCATAAAGTGCGTTAAAACCCGCCGGGACGGAGCGCCTAGGGCACTCCACTTCCGTGTTGCATCAATTCAAAAGGTGGCCCACATTCTTTCATTGATGCGCCTTGAATTGAAGCACCCTAGGCGCTCTGAAACTCGTATCTTCAGGTAGCTTGGGTATAAGACATACCTATGTAACCGCTCACGCTATCCTATTGCCGCTGGCACTGCATTATCGACCTCTTAACTAAATCACCCTGTTTTAGGTAAACAATTTGTTTACACTTTGCTGAACTCAAATGGGGAGATAACAAAAATGATGTGGTTCCTACTCTGTGTCGGTCTTTTGATCGGCGGTTATTTTATCTATGGCGCCTTTGTTGAAAAAGTTTTCGGCATTAACGCTAAACGTCAAACACCGGCTTACAGCCAAACGGATGGCGTCGACTACGTGCCGATGTCAAAGGGTAAAGTCTATTTAATCCAACTACTTAATATCGCTGGTGTGGGTCCAATCTTTGGTCCTATCCTCGGTGCGCTCTATGGCCCTGCAGCTATGCTATGGATTGTGATCGGTTGTATTTTCGCCGGTGCGGTTCACGATTATTTCTCGGGCATGTTATCCGTTCGTAACGGTGGCCAATCCGTGCCTAACCTCGCAGGCAAATACCTAGGCAAGAGTGCAAAACATTTTATGAATGTGTTTGCAATCATATTGCTACTGCTCGTAGGCGTGGTGTTTATTTCGGCACCAGCGGGCCTGCTTGGCAAACTGACAGGTTGGGATGTCAGCATTTTTGTAGGTGTTATCTTCGTTTATTATCTGATCGCGACTGTCGTTCCTATCGATAAAATTATCGGCAGACTCTACCCATTTTTTGGCGCCCTACTGTTCTTTATGTCCTTTGGACTGGCCTTCGCCATTATTCTGTCGAGCGAGCATACCTTACTATCCAATGTACAAGCTGGCGATTTCTTCCAAAATTTAAATCCAAATGACATGCCACTTTGGCCTGCATTATTTATCACTATCGCTTGTGGTGCCGTTTCAGGCTTCCATGCAACCCAGTCTCCCTTAATGGCACGTTGTGTTGAAAATGAAACAAATGGCCGTTTTGTGTTCTTCGGTGCCATGATTGGTGAGGGTATTATTGCGCTACTTTGGTGTGCGATTGCACTCTCTTACTTCGGTGGTGTTGAAGGCCTTAGCACTGGTATGGCTGGTAACCCTGCTAACGTCGTATATGAGGCTTCTACTGGCTTGTTAGGCGCTGTCGGTGGGTTTATGGCTATCCTAGGTGTGATTATCCTGCCTATTACCTCAGGTGATACCGCCTTCCGCTCAGCCCGTCTGATTTTGGCTGAATTCTTTAAAATGCCACAGGTGACCTTACCTAAACGCTTAGTGCTTGCGATACCTTTGTTTGTGATTGGTGGTCTGCTGACTCAAGTCGATTTTGGGGTGATTTGGCGCTATTTCGGTGTGGCGAACCAAGCGACTGCAGTGCTTATGCTGTGGACAGCTTCAGCCTATCTGCTACGCCATAATAAACTGCACTGGATTTGTACTATTCCAGCCATGTTTATGACCACAGTCGTGATCACCTTCTTGCTCAACTCTGCGACCTTAGGTGCGGGTTTACCTATGACCTTATCTACCATTGCAGGGGTAATCTCTACCTTAGTGATTACAGGGCTTTTAATTGTCAAAACCAAAGGTAAAGGCGAAGTCGATAGCGATGCGGAGTTACCCGACGAAGCGTAAGCGTCTAACAAGCTTAATCTAAGCAAATGATCCCAAACAGGCACTTTCAATAGTGCCTGTTTTTTTATGCCCATAAATAGGCTCTAACTTCAGCCACTAAACTGCTATAATCCCGCCATAGCTCACTGCAATATGTAAAATATGACTCAAGCCAATAATCCGCTGCATGGTATAAAATTAGAAACCATTATCACCGACCTCGTTGAGCGTTATGGCTGGGAAGAATTGGGCGAACGGATCAAAATCCGTTGTTTTACCCATGATCCCAGCATTAAATCGAGCCTACGCTTCCTAAGAAAAACCGACTGGGCAAGGGAAAAAGTGGAATATTTATACTTAAAAGCCAATAAACTCCCCCTACCGGTTAAACCAGAGGCGAGCACTTCTGCTCCCCACAGGGCTAAGGCTGCTCCCCCTAAAAGTATGGCTTCGAATAAAAAGCCGAGCAAAGGGACTGAGCCGACTGTCACTGATAGCAATGCCACTGATAGCAATGTCAACAGTCATATTTGGGGAACGCGGGACTAACGCCTCCTCACACCGACAGCACCGCTAAAACAGTAAGTCTCAAACAGCACCGCCTAACGCAGCCCTTTAGACAACAAAGGGCTGCACACACAACGCCCCAACGATAGCCCATTGCCGATAATTTATTGGTTAATCGACTCTAGTTTTTTGGACCGCCGCCGATATAGGTTAAATTCTATACATCAAGCGTTATAAGGAATATCCGATGAACATTAATGGATTAAACATCGCGGCCAATAGTTCGGAATTTAAATCCGTCTCAAACGCCTTTATTGCTCCCACTCAAACGGCAACCTCAACCGCGACAGCGGATCCCCAAAGCGATGACACTCAAGCAAGTGTGTCAATATCCGATGCTGGGCGCGCAGCTTTAGCGACGGAAGTGGGCGCAGCATTGCGAAGCAGTAACGCAGAGAAAAAACAACAAGCCGAAAGCGCCGATGCTGAAGAACCCACATCGCTTATCGATGGACAAATTGAACGCATAAAAGAGCAAATAAAAGCACTCCAGGAAATGCTCACTAAACTCGCAGGCGATAACTCTAAGACGGCAGAACAGCAACGTAAGTTGATCCAAGAGCAGATCATGCTACTCAGTAATCAAGTAGCGGTGTTAATGGATAAAAAAATGCGCGATGCCCAAGAGTCGGCGGGATAGTGACATCACCCACCTTTGAGAATTAGCCCCTTGAGTAGGGTTCCTTGTTGGAAGGGTTTATTGAGAGGCGTTTCTTAAGAATTGCGCCTTAAAAATTGCCCCTTAACTTTGCTGGGGCTGAATACGTTTACGACTAAATCGGGAAACTAAACACCAATCGCCAGATATTTAACCCATCACCAGTACGGTAACTGAGCCCTATACGGTCAACCCCGAGTAAATCGCCACCCAAGGGTTTTGAGAACGCGAGCGTAGCACCCACTTCATAGCTGCCTGAGACTAAAGTATCTTCCTCGGCATTACTGCTAAAGTTCAGCTCATTAAAATACCAATACCCTATGGCAAAAATCCTCGGTTGGACCTGTATATTCCACCATTGCCAGCGCGGTGAGAGTCCAATATCGACACCACTTTGCAACACCGCAAATTGATCCGTTAATGTACCAATCCGCTCACTGTAGCCCGCAAAGTGTAAGCGAGACACCCAAACGCTCTCTTCACCCGCAAACGTAAAATCGTAAAGACTACTCACGCCGGAGGCGAAGATCGCCACATTATCATTGGTATCGAAGTTAGTGCCGAACCCGAGGTCAAAATAGGCTTCCATGCGGGTATTCTCACTCCCCTGCCAATGATGCTCCACACCGGGCGTCACCGTCATAGTGCCCACCGAAGAAGGTAATTCTCCTTCGGTTAAGTCCCTAGCTAAGTAGTCAAAAAAACCGAAGGATAAAGGAATACGCAGCCAAGTCCGGCTGTCTTTCTCTTTTTGTAAATCAAAGGTTAAAGGAATACTGACAACGGTCGCATTCTGTTCTGCGGCGCGATAAACCCCAGTGCCGAGATAGCTGCCAAAGGCATAAGCGGAATTGGGATTGTTCTTACCATCGATGGGAGAATCGGCGGATATTGTTACCAAAGGATCCGTCGATGATTGGCTCGATGTGAGGGAGGCAGCAGAAACATCCTGTGCCCACGCAACCATAGAAGCAATAACGCCGATACACAGCGTAGGCACAGAAAAAACCGTGAATAATAGCCGACTGAAAAAATTGCTCAATTTGTTCTAACAGTCCTGATGTTCAGCACTTAATCGGTAGACTTTTCAGCTTAGAGGCGACTCATCTTCATCCATAAAATGATGTTCAGACATCATATGCCCAAGCTCGGTAGACTTAGTTTTTAAATAAGCTTCATTATAGCGATTTTTACCGACCTGTAATGGTACTCGCTCAACAACTTCAATTCCAAGATCTTTCATCGCTTTGACTTTACGAGGATTATTGGTCATCAAACGCACATGCTTCACACCGATCTGTTCAAGCATAGGCTTAATCATATCGTATTTACGCATATCCGCAGGGAAACCTAACTGTTCGTTGGCTTCGACCGTATTAGCCCCTTTATCCTGCAACTCGTAGGCGCGGATCTTATTTAATAAACCAATGCCTCGCCCCTCTTGGCGCAGATACAGAATAAAACCACTGCCCGTTTCGGCAATATTTTGCATCGCGGTCTGTAACTGAAAACCACAGTCACAACGTAGGCTAAATAGGGCATCACCGGTTAAACATTCTGAATGGATACGGCCTAATACTGGCTCATCCGCACTGAGAGTTCCAAACGTGAGTGCAACATGCTCTTTGCCGGTTTCTGTATCTTCAAAACCATGCATGGCAAACACACCCCAAGGAGTGGGTAATTTTGACGTCGCGACATATTTTATCGACATGACTTAACCTTAACGACAACTCTCATTCCATGAGACGAGGGAACATCCATAAAAACAAAACCGTAATTAGGCACTTAGCCAATGAAGCGCCCTATTCTAAAGCGTTTTACGCCATCAAGAAAACTGTTGTGATTGAATCAATCCCAACTAGAATACCTTGTACTCAATCGCAATCTTGACGCATCCCAGTGACTTTTAGCCTATTAGGGCCGCAAACACAGCATCGATATTCGAAGCTATGCTGCCAATCCCTTGGTGCTCAACAGAGCTAAACGGCTGACTCGGGTTAAAACTTTGCTGGTGCGTAACCGGTCACTTCAGTCAGTCCCATTTCACGCCCTAAAGCTGTCATGGGGTGAACCACGACTAAACCTTTAACGGATTTTTTCAGCTGGCCCATATCGGCCTGCTCGGCTTTCGTCAGCGCACGGTGGAAGGGCAAATGTTGGATATCGCTACCCTGCTTGTTTAATAGACGCGTCTGCTGACCCTTCACACTGCTAATTTGCTTAGTGACCGCAGCGATTTCGCGTTTAAACTGGGCAATAATCGCATCATCGCCCCTTTGCTCTGCCGCAGCAAGTTTACGACGAAATTTATCTAATTTATCGTTTAGCTGCTGCAGTTCTTGCTTTAAATTCATTCTCTTACCTTAATTTACCTAAGTTAGCCACAGTAATATCTTCGCCTGTTAGTGCTAGCATCTGTGTCAAGGTTTGGGATTATAACAGCAAGTTGACGATCCTCGTTACCGCTTTTATAACAAACGTATTTTCTGATTGCTGCTGCCGCGGAAAGCCAAACTTGGGTCAGCTAAGCTTTGTTCGAATTTTCCATCCACCAGCACATCGATATACTCAAGTACGGCTTTTTGTAAGTCGGTGAGCTCATCAAGTACATAACCCGTCCACAGCCAGATATCTTTCTCGGGACAGGCTATTTTTACCCGCTTAACCAGCGCCAGAATAGCCTCGACATTTGCAGGTAGCAGTGGATCGCCGCCAGAGAGTGACAGACCACGGCGCACAATACGCGTATCCTTAAGATCGGCAATAATTCTATCTTCCATTGCTTGATCAAACAGATGCCCAGAGCGCACATCCCAAGTGCTTTGATTATAGCAACCACGGCACTGGTGCTCACAACCCGAGACAAACAAGGTGGCACGGGTTCCGGGGCCGTTGACCACATCGATGGGATAATATTGGTGATAATTCATAATGTCAGTTCCCGATGAGCCGCCCGATCCTAAGTCGGCTAAAACATGCGGCGCAGCAAGGTGTATCCCGCTGCGCCTCAAGCTCAGTGTACTAGATGAAATGATTCAGAAATGTTACAAGTGCTTGATCCTGCGCTTCACTTCTTCCTGCTTGCCGTGGTTAAATGGCCGGGCATCTGGGCTACCTAAATAGCCACAGACTCGGCGGGTCACCGACACTCTGCTCGGTTCGTGGTTACCGCATTTAGGACAGGTAAAACCTTTACTCGTGCAGCTAAATTCCCCTGTAAAACCACAGTCATAACATTCATCTATCGGCGTATTCGTGCCGTAATAAGGCACGCGGCTATAGCTGTAATCCCAGACATTTTCCAACGCCTCTAGGTTATGCTGCATATTGGGATATTCGCCGTAGCAGATAAAACCACCATTGGCGATGGCGGGATAAGGTTGTTCAAAATCAATCTTATCATAGGGATTAACATGCTTTTCAACGTCCAAATGGAAGCTATTGGTGTAATATCCCTTATCCGTGACGCCTGCGACGACACCAAATTGTTTTGCATCGAGTTTACAAAAACGGCTGCACAGGCTCTCGCTTGGCGTGCTGTATAAACTAAACCCATAACCTGTCTCGTTCTTCCACGCTTCTGTTGCCGCTTTTAAATGGGCCACGATTGCCACGGCTTTTTCACGCAGTGCTGCATTATCAAAGACATGGTGTTCTGTGCCATAGAGTGCATTGATGGTTTCATGCAACCCTATATAGCCTAATGAGATAGACGCGCGGCCATTTTTGAATATCTGAGCTATGTCGTCATCGGCACGTAAGCGCACGCCACAGGCACCTTCCATATAAAGAATCGGGGCCACTCGGGCTTTCACGCCGTTCAAACGTTCAATACGGGTATCTAGGGCCCTGCGGGCAAGTAATAGGCGTTCATCTAAAATACGGTAAAATTCGGCTTCATTCCCCTTGGCCTCTAGGGCAATGCGTGGCAGGTTAAGGCTTACCACCCCGAGGTTATTACGCCCTTCATGGACCAGCTCACCATTTTCTTTATAGGTGCCTAAAAAGCTACGACATCCCATGGGCGTTTTGAATGAACCAGTGACCTTTTCAACCTGCTCGTAGTTTAAAATGTCGGGATACATCCGCATGCTCGCGCATTTCAAGGCCATTTGTTTGACATCGTAGTTGCAATCGCCCGCTTTATGGTTAATACCATCTCGAATGGCAAACACTAATTTGGGGAAGACCGCGGTTTTACGGTTTTTTCCTAGGCCGGCCATGCGCACTTTGAGCATAGATTGCTGAATCAGGCGTGACTCCCACGAAGTGCCTAAACCAAAACCAAAGGTAACGAAGGGTGTTTGGCCGTTAGCCGTGTGTAAGGTATTGACTTCATACTCGAGTGACTGAAAAGCATCGTGGCATTCTTTTTCGGTTTGCGCCGTAGCAAAAGCCTTGGCATCTTTAATCTGCCAGTTCAATGCAACTTGATAGTGTTTGTCATAGCTCTTTGCCACGAAGGGCGCTAACACTTCATCGATTCGATTGATGGTTGTACCGCCATAGATATGGCTGGCCACTTGGGCGATGATTTGGGCGGTGACAGCGGTTGCCGTTGAGATCGATTTGGGTGTTTCAATCTCGGCATTACCCATTTTAAAACCGTGGGTTAGCATGCCAGCCAGATCAATCAGCATGCAGTTAAACATGGGGAAGAATGGCGAATAATCTAAATCGTGGTAGTGGATTTCCCCTGCTTCATGGGCAGCCACGACATCCTTTGGCAAAATATGGCTCTTGGCATAATGTTTAGCCACAATCCCCGCGAGTAAATCCCGCTGGGTCGGGATAACTTTCGAGTCTTTATTAGCATTTTCATTCAGCAGCGCAGCATTGCTCTGCTCAACCAGACCACGAATTTCTAAATTCAATTTACTGGTGGCTTCGCGGCAAATATCCCTATCATGGCGATACTCAATATACACCCGAGCCAATGACTTATAGGGTCCCTCCATCAGCAGATTTTCAACGGCATCTTGCAAATGGTGGATATCGACTTCGGCTAAAGATGCCACCCGTTGACTGACACAAGCGGCCACGGTGGCGGCATAGTCGGCATCCTCTATCCCAACTGAGTTTGCAGCGGCGATAACTGCATCTCTTATCCTTGTCTCATCAAAAGGCGTGCGGCAACCATCCCGCTTAATCACGACTGGCATTGTTCAGTTCCTCTCCATCTCGACTAAAATTAACACTATATATAGTGATTAAATAATCAGTAAGCACAATATATAGAGCATTAAGCGATATCGGTGTTGAAACTTCCATGATCCAGATCATGATTTAGAAGATGGAAGAAAAGAACAAAGAAGAACTGTAGCAAAGCCCTATGATCTGCAAGTAGAGCCTTGACCTGAGTAAAAAAGCAGGCTAGTTAACGCTTTGCCAAAGCTAAATAACTACTCAACTGCCCAAGGGCCGACTGCTGAGATCCCATAGACGAGGCCACTTGCATGGTGGATTTAAGTCCCTGCCATTGCTGCTTTTGCGTGTCCGTCATGGGAGGATTTGAGTTTAAATAATCCGTTAATTGTCCAAACACTTTGGCCGCTTTTTGGGCTAAAAGAGGGGACTGGGCATCATCCATATTCGTTAGTACATGCTTAGCATCGGCTAAGGTGTTGATCAATGGGCTGTTAGGAGACGTTTTACTCAGTGACTTAAGCTCATCATCGATGAAGTCCTGCAGAGATTGGGTGTTCGTCTTCTCTGTAGTAAGTGGATTAATCCCATTTTGCGATAGACGTTCAAGCTGACTCTCCGAGAGGATGCCATCCTTCTGTAAACGAGACACTAACGCAGGAATATCCGTTACACTGAATTGACCGTTAGAAAAAAAATCCTTCGACATCGCTTGGATTTTTTGTGCCCGCAGCGCCCGTGGTGACAGTGCAATCGCATCTGCCCCCGCCGATTCGGTCTGAGCCGTGCCTTTCTGGGATGAGGGTTTTTCAGTACTCGATTCCGTCTTGGCCGTGCTCGCTTTTTGGCTATTGAGGCCGTAGGCATCGGCAATACTGGTGTTGCTGCGATTAAGATTTGAGGTATTTAAAATAGAACTCATGTCAAATATTCGGCGTCTAAAACTGCGTGACTTTTTAAAGCAAAAAATAAGCCAATTGTTTTAAAACTCAAATCTTTGAGTTAAAGCGGCACAGTTTCAGCCCTTCCGTCTACATTAGCCCTTCCACATCGCAGCCTCTATCAAATGGGCCACCTTCGCAACGGCAGCCTCACCTGCGGCAATCGCCTCATCGGCGCGGTGAAACTCCATAGTGCCAATATTGGCAACTTCTGGCACAACAAGGATATCCGGCGGATCGCCCATTAGGCGAACCCGTTTGTGTCTTTGCTCTAAAATCCCCATGGACTGGGACATCACGGCAATCATGCCTGGGTTGGATTTAGTCCCTAGGGAAAATTTATCGGTCAAACTGCTAACATATTCCCGGCCACGGGCGAATAAATCCATAAAGCCCGTTTCTTGTCGAGCGGGTAAATCAGACGCTTCCGTCACCTTTTGGCTGGTCATATTGACAGGCAATACTTGCAATCGCCCCGAATGGTATCCGTTTAAATCGACAGCAATAACGATATCCACTCCCATAGCACGGCTAACGGACACAGGAACTGGATTCACTACTGCGCCATCAACTAACCAGCGATCTCCCTGGCGCACAGGCGCTAAAATCCCCGGCATAGAACAAGATGCCCTGACAGCTTGGCGCAAATCGCCGTGGCGGAACCAAATCTCTTGACCCGAATATAAATCCGTTGCGACCGCCGCAAAAGGCCGATTAAGTTGTTCAATAGTCAGATCTCCGATGCGAGACTGCAGCACATCAAACACTTTTTCGCCGCCAATCAATCCTCCTTTACGCCAACGAATATCCATTAGACCAAGAACATCCCAGCTCGAAAAACTACGCACCCACTCTTCGAGTTCAGGCAAATGATCGTGGGCATAGGCCGCCCCAACTAAAGCGCCAATGGAACAACCCGCCACTTTATCGGGTTTAATGCCCAGCGCAGCCAATCCATTTAACACCCCAATATGTGCCCACCCCTTTGCCGCGCCACTGCCTAAGGCGATGCCAATAGTTGGTGCTGATCCTTTGACCATAAAATGTTCCCCCTAAATAGACTCGGTCACAGAATAACCTAAAATCCCAACATTTCGACCATAGAGAGTGAAATAGATGGAATTAAGTGGTTGTAACATCAATGTAAATAAATATTGAACCCTAACATTATCTGCCCTATTTTTGGCAGCAACTTAGCACTAATGGCGAGATAATTATCGATGTGGATAGCTGAGAACAGCCGTTTAAGGCTATAATCTGCCCTTACTAAGATTTAGGGGATATACCTTTGCAATTTACCGATTTTTCTCTGGACCAGCGTCTGTTACAAAGCTTAAAGCATATGGGGATCACTGCCCCTACCGCCATCCAGGAACAAGCACTGCCTATCGCATTGGCAGGTAAAGATTTAATGGCGTCATCAAAAACAGGCTCGGGTAAAACCCTTGCGTTTTTGCTGCCAGCATTGCAAAGAGTCATATCTACCCGTGCACTCACCAAACGCGATCCTAGAGTATTGATTTTATTACCAACCCGCGAGCTAGCCCATCAGGTTTATAGCCAACTTCGTTTACTCGTTGCCAATACTCAATACAAGGCCATTAGCGTTCTGGGGGGCGAAAACTTTAACGATCAAGCTAAAGCCCTCGCCAAAGAACCACATTTTATCGTTGCAACACCGGGGCGAATTGCGGATCATTTAGAACAAAAACATTTATTCCTCAACGGACTAGAACTGCTCATCCTCGATGAAGCCGACCGTATGTTGGATTTAGGTTTTGCGCCGCAACTTAAGGCCATCAATGAAGCAGCGGATCATAAACGCCGTCAAACCTTAATGTTCTCGGCAACGTTAGATCACAGTGAAATCAATGATATTGCTGCAACTTTGTTGAAAAATCCTGCCCATGTGGCCATAGGCGCAGCCCACAGTGAGCATAACGATATTCATCAGCGTATTTTCCTCTGTGATCATTTAGATCATAAAGAGGCTCTATTAACGCGTTTACTGCAAGATGAACAGCATAAACAAGTGATTATCTTTACAGCGACGCGTCCTGATACCGAACGATTAGCGACCAAACTCTCGGCTCACGGGTTTGCAACGGCAGCACTCAGTGGCGAGTTAAAGCAAACCGCCCGCAATCAGATCATGGATCAATTTGCCCGTGGGCAGCAGCAAGTTTTAGTCACTACCGACGTGGCATCCCGTGGATTGGACCTGCTTAACGTATCATTAGTCATTAACTTCGACATGCCAAAGTTTGCCGAAGAATACGTTCATCGTATTGGTCGTACCGGTCGTGCAGGAGCCAAAGGCGATGCAATATCACTCGTAGGGCCAAAGGATTGGGATAACTTCAAGAAAGTCCAAGTTTTCCTCAGAAAAACATTTGAAATCAGTGTTATTCCTGGGCTAGAAGCAAAATTTAGCGGTCTTAAAGATAAGTCTAAACAGCCACCGGCAAAACGAATCGCTAAAACAGCGCCAGCAAAGGGCAGCATCAAGGCTAAAGCGGCTAAAGCCGCGCCATCCCGTGATAAACGCTTTATTACGGGCGTCGATGTAGGCGATGCGCCAATGCGTAGAAAGCCCGCGGCCCCCTTGCTGCAAGACAATGATACTGAAGAAGTTTAATTTTTAAATTGGCGTTGATGGTAACTGAATACTAAGGCTCATTACCATCAACTTGAAACTGGCTGGGATCCATGTCGTAAGCTCTCTGAGCCGCATTCCAGCTACAATAGCGCAGTTATTGATATTTTGAAGGTGTAACATGAGAGTTTGTGGTGTTGAGTTAAAAGGTGGCGAAGCCATTATCAGTTTATTAAGTTATGAAGGTGAGACCTTTAATGTGCCTGAGTGCCGTAAGGTGTCCTTCAGTGTTTCGCAATCGGCAACCGCAGAGGCGATCCGTGACTTTCATTTTGCTTTCCATAAGTTAATGCAAGACTACAAAGTCGATGAAATAGTGATTATTGAGCGTGAACAAAAAGGTAAGTTAGCAGGTTCTGCAACGAGTTT
Organism: Shewanella sp. KJ2020; assembly: GCF_024197625.1. Classification (NCBI taxonomy): domain Bacteria; kingdom Pseudomonadati; phylum Pseudomonadota; class Gammaproteobacteria; order Alteromonadales; family Shewanellaceae; genus Shewanella; species Shewanella sp. KJ2020. Next base: position 84,398 of record NZ_JAKUKD010000008.1, read on the forward strand.
TAAACTAGAAGCCGCCATTCAGTTAGGCGAACTACCAGTGACTTTGCTATCCCCAGTGACGATCAAAGAGCAAAATAAACGCAACCCACCCCAAGTCGATTTTGACAGCTTAGATCTTAAGCGTGTGCAACAGGGGGCCTTTGAGGCCGCTTTCGCACAGCAAAACCGTCGTATTTTTGGTAAAGCCTAATACCCAGACTATTGGCTCCGAAGCGATTCGGAGCCAACTTCCTATGCCATTATTAAAATATTTAAGCGGCTATAGCCCCGATATCCAGCAACAGGTACGACAGCATCTAGATGCAGGAACCTTACCCGCACTCCTCCTACGCCGTCATCCTGAAATCCATGATATTCGCAGTGATAAAGCACTTTATGACTATACCCAAGGGATAAAAAACCGCTTCTTGCGTCAATCCTCACCTTTGTCAAAAGTGATCTTCGACGACAAAATTAGCATTAGTCATCATGCACTTGGCTTACATTCCTATGTATCACGGGTACAAGGGAACAAAATTAAAGCTAAGAATGAAATTCGTATATCTTCCAGATTAAAACGCGTCCCCGAGCCTTTACTTCGAATGGTCGTAGTACATGAATTAGCCCATCTTAAAGAAAAAGATCATAATAAGGCTTTCTATAATCTGTGTACTTATATGGAGCCAGATTACCACCAGTTCGAATTTGATTTGCGCTTATTACTCACCTGCATAGATACAAATACATCACCTTACACGACTTAGTCACAGTTTTTTCCTTTGCATCTCATTTTTATACCACCCGATATTGACTGATAATAATTTTCATTTAGAATAAATTCGTGTTATCAGCCATTGTCAGATCGTATGAAAAAGCCGAATATTGATAAAAAGCTTGAAAAGTGGTGTAAAAAACAAGCAAAAAAACTGCAAAAGCAACAGGCTAAATCGGTTGAAATATCGGCTTCGATGAAATTCATGTCACCCGTGTCTAACGCCACGGCGAATTTAAATCCAGATACTCGATTGCAAAGTAAAAAAGCTCAACGTAAATATTTAAGTCAACTATTATCCGACCACCTCACTAAACAGCACATTAAGCATCTCGACAAGCCTGCACTTAAAAAGCAATTAAAACTCGCTAAAGCCCAGTTTATTGCCGCTAATGATGCAAGTTTCCTGTCATCGGCCGTCATTAAACGTTTATCCCCCTCACCGACGGGCCGCAGTTTTGCACTGCGTCCCTATAAAAAATCCCCCTGTAGTGGCTGTCCAGCTTTAAAAGGACGACTATGCAAATGTGCCTTAAAGGCAATGCAAAAGCGCCAAGCGAGTTAAAACAGCGTATCGCATAACTGCCTTTAGCTTTAACAAAAAATAAACAAAGCAATAAAAAATGCCGATGAAAATAAATTTCATCGGCATTTTTTAATTCATCTAATCGGTTTTGAAAAATCGCCGATTGAGTAAATTAATTAACCCAAATTCATTAAAGCTTGGCGACTTTTAACCGTATTAGCAAAGCTATTCAATTCTTGATTTGCTAATTGACTCGACATCGGAATATCGGCCTTCATCGGATCGACAGGCTTACCATTAACATGGAATTCATAATGTAGATGGGGCCCCGTCGAACGCCCCGTATTACCTGATAAAGCAATAACTTGACCGCGAGTTACCCGTTGTCCTTTACGCACCAAAGCCTTAGAAAGGTGCAGGTATCGGGTGCGATACTTACCACCGTGTTCTATCACTATATATTTACCCGCAAACTGATGGTCGGTGACTAAACTCACGACACCATCGCCAGGCGCAATGACCTTAGTGCCAATAGGCACCGAAAAGTCAGCACCATTATGGGGAGAAATACGGCCAGTAATCGGATGCTTGCGATGGGAGTTAAAACGAGAGCTCATTCGTGGCTGTTTAGTCAACGGAATACGCTGGAATGCACGCACTAAACTTCGGCCTTTGGCATCATAATAACTACCATCGGTATGTTGGAATGCACTAATTTCAGAACGGCCCGTTTTAATACTCACGCCTAATATTTGGCTGCTACCCGTCGCTTCACCTTCAACATATTGATCATTTACCAAAACAGAGAATTTGTCTCCTGCATGTAGATCCCGTGCAAAATTCACTTTCTCTTTGAGTAAATCTTCAATACGCTGAATATCGGCGGCTGCTAAACCCATTTTTTGAGCAGAAACGTAAAATGAACCTTTAATATCTCCAGTCACAATACGATTTTGCCAAACACCTTCCACATTCACTTCTTCAACGTTAAAGCTGCCGTCTTCATAACGAGTAAATACCACTTGGCGTGCTGCGTTGAAGTAAAGTTCTAATTTTTGCAGTTGGCCTTCATTATCCAGCCAAAACCGCATACGGTTACCGGGTAATAAGGTATCGAGGGCGAGTACGTTTAAGTCTGCCTCCAATACTTTATACATAGTCTGCTGATCGATGCCCGCCTTAGAAAATAAACTACTTAAAGTATCACCTGAAGCAATAATACGCTCGAAATCAGGGCTGTTGTCTATTATGGGATCTTGCTCAAGGGGTGCTGATACCGGAGGTAAAATATTGTCAAGATCGAGGGTAACGGGAATTCGCTGTGCGGTCGGCACAACGTGATTAGCATTGGGCATTAGCATGGCTGCGCCAATCAACAAACCACCCACTAAAAGAATATTCTTGTGGGTGGGCGATAAATTCTGCAAACGGGTTTGCGAAAAATAGTTAAATGTGGGTTTGCCTGTCTGCAACGCTTTCACCTTTTGTTATCGTTATGGCGTTATATTTTTGAATCAGTCCCTTTGGGGGAAGCCCTAATTTTGTCAACTTATCTCAAAAAATCGATTATGACAAACGCTATTTCACAGTTTTGCGACACTATTTACTAAAAATATGCGCCAGTTTGCATTTTAAACCTGTTACATGCTCTATATCTCTCTATATAAATACTGAAACGAACTTAAATTTATCTTTTAAAACATATTGTTATAAAGTCATTATCACGGTAAACCCTGACTAAGGCAAAACGATTGCAATTTCACTCCCATGGGAGGTTTTTAGGATATCAATACGGGTATTTATCTGCTCTTTCATCTCAGAAACGTGGGAGATCAACCCTATCATGCGGCCAGAGGATTGCAGATCCATCAAGGTTCGAATGGCAAGTTCTAATGAGTCCTGATCAAGGCTGCCAAAACCTTCATCGATAAACAGGGTATCGAGCTTAATTCCTCCCGCATAGGCTTGCACTACATCGGATAACCCTAGCGCCATAGATAATGCCGCCATAAAGCTTTCGCCGCCGCTTAGGGTCGCCACCGGACGCACTTTTGAGGTGTAGGCATCTTCCACTTCTAACTCAAGTCCAGACGCTTTGTTACCCTTTGCCCTATCTTCCTTACGGAGCAAACGATAACGCCCTTTACTCATCAGATGTAGCCTATGGCTCGCTTCGAGCAACACATCGTCTAGCAGTACGCTCAATACAAAACGTTGCAGACTGATTTTATTGCCGGTTTTTCCATTAGCCACATCGGCAAGTGTGCCGATAACCGCATATTCATTCTCTAAGGCCTTAGCCTTCGTATCTGCGAGACTCAATTGGGTTTGGGTTTGCGTCAGTAATACTGTGCGAGTGTGAAGTAGCTGCCATGCCTGCTCTGCCACTTGCAATGCTTGCTGCGCCGACTCAAGCTCGGCAGCAAGCTTAATGCTATCGGGCGGCACTTTATCTTTAAGCTTAAGAGCTAACTGTTCGCACTGGGCCTTAGTCAACGCACTCTGTTGCTGATAAGTTTCAATCTCGTTTGCCAATGCATGCAGTTGCGTTTCATCTAGCATGGCCTCAAATAGGGCCTGTTGATCGACAAAACCAGCAGCGACGAGTTGCTGATTGAGTTGCTGCTGGGCGCGGGTTTGTTGGGCTAATGCAACCTCTGCGGCATTTTCGGCCCCATTAAGCGCAGCTTTTGCCGCAACAAAGGTTTGCCCGGCCTGTTGCTGACGCTCCCTCACGCTCGCAATCTGTTGTTTAATTTGGCTAAGAGTTTGCTGGTTTTGCATTATCGCTGCGGTTAATGCCTCAAGCGTTGCCAGCGCCGATGGCACGCTTTGCTGCATTTGCGCTAACTGCCCCTGCAATAAATCCACTTTAGATTGCAATGCGTTGTCCTGAGCTTGCCCTTGCTCCAGCTTTTGTTGCAGCTGCGTTTCCTGTGCGTGCAACAGGGCAATCTCTTGTTGTAACTGCTGCAAATGTTGATGCGCTTGCTCGGCCTGCGCGAGTGAGAAAGCGTATTGCGACAGGGTTTGCGTATGTTCATCTACAGGAATATCAACCGCTGTACCCAATTGGGTAGCAAGATCCTGCACTTGTTGTTGCAGGGTTTCTAACTGTGCCTGTAATCCACGGTATTCCGCTCTGGCTTTACTCAGAATTTCTTGGGCCGTCGCTTCTGCCTCTTGCGCCACTTGCAGCGCTTCTTCACTCGGGAGCGCCTCTTGGCTCTGTGCTGGCTGCGGGTGAATGTGGCTACCACAGACGGGGCAAGGCGCATCTTGCTGTAATTGCTTAGCCAAAATGGCGGCCTGCCCTTGGTGCCAAGTCATTAATAAGGCTTTATGCGCAAGCTGCGCTTGCTGATGCAGGACATTGAGCTGTTGCCCTTGGGCTTTCGCCTCGGCAATTTTAGCCTGTGTCGCCGCGACCTTTGCCGCTACTTGCTGCCATTGCTGATAGGTAGATAATAACTGTTGCTGCTGTTGGTGCGCCTGCTGCAGTGAGAGTCGAGTTTCACTACTGGCCTGCAGTGGTGGCAGAGCAGACTCCAGTTCATAACGTTTTTGAGTAACGGCGGTTAACTTATTTTTACTGCCCTGAAGCTGCGCTTTCGCCCTCACTAACTGCGCTCGCTCCTGCTCTAGGGTTTTATTGAGTTGATCCAACTCCCTAAGCTGCGGCCCCAGCGTATTCAGTTGCTGTTTAACTTGTTCCTGCTCGAGTAGCGAGGCCTCCAACGCAGGCAAATCTTGCGCTTTGAGCTCAGCCTCATCAAAGGCTTGCTTGGCCTGAGTCAGTGCCGTTTGCGCGTGACTCAAGGCAAGATTGGCCGCCTTGGCTTCCTGCTCACGGGCCACAAACACCTCAACCATGGGCGCTAAGCGCTGCGCTTGCTTGGCTAAATTTAACTTGTGGGTTTGCGCGGCTATGCTCTCTTGCTGGGCATCGAGCTCAGCTACACTTTGCGTTAAGGCATCCAACTGTGCAAATTCAGCCTGTAGATGCTGGGCGGCATCATTTACTTTAATCACTAATTGTTGCTGCTGTAATGCCTGTTCCTTCGCACTTTGGGCGAGCGCCAGTTCAGGCGTGAGCTTGGCTAATTCGCTGCTAAGCTCGTCATCAGATGCTAGGCCCGCACTCTGCAAAATGCCATCGCGGCGACTGCGTTGGTCTTTCACTAGGGCGCTGATGTCAGCAGCCTTATTTTTTAGGGTATCTTCAATCCGGCGGTAAATATTCGTTTGAAATAACTGACTAAATATCAGTTCACGTGCCTTAGAATCCGCCATTAACAATTCACGAAACTTGCCCTGGGGTAACACCATCACCTGGCGAAATTGTTCCACATCGAGCCCGGTTAGGGCTTCAATCTCAGCGGTGGCCTCGGACACTTTACTGGCGACTAATAAGCTTTCATTGCCATCGGCGTCAATTTTATAGAGCTGCGCTTCGCTCTTTTGCACCGTCGAGCCATCACCACTTTTTTTGACTCTGTCCTGCTCCGGCACTCGGCGGATGCGATAGCTATCACTGCCCAGTTGAAAACTGAAAGTGACTTCTGTAAGCAAGCTATTGTCTGCCATATCGCAGCGCATTTGGCTGCCTTCACGCTCGTTACCCGTGGTTTTACCATAGAGCGCAAAGCAAATGCCGTCGAGCAAGGTTGTTTTACCCGCGCCCGTTGGGCCATTGATCAGAAATAACGGATTATGACCTAATGCAGTGAAATCAATCGTCTGAGTCGTAGCAAAGGGACCAAAGGCAGACATGGAAAGATGTAGCGGTCTCATGCTTGGCGCTCCTCATTGTGTAGCTTAGTCAACAGCTCATCCATCACAGCTTGCTGCGCCTGCGTTAATGACTCGCCAGACACTTGAGTGAAAAAGTCACAAAACATATCCATCTCGCCTTTTTTGATATGATCCCGGCTCAAAGCGACTTGTTGCTGCCCCGCCATTAGCCCTGTGCGTTCTAAATGCAGCACATTAGGGTAAACGGCTCTGAGTTTACCCATTGCATCCAAAATAGCGTGTTTATCGAGGAGCCTAACCATAAGGTAATCATCACGCTTTGTATCGGTTTTACCTTGCTCAATGAGGTTAGCTAGCACCCCTTCCAAAACCCGAACATCACGCATCGAGGTTAACGGTAATAAACGAATATCCATCGGCATTTGTGCGCCAAGCTCAACTAAAGTCACCGACTTGTGTTGATGCTGTTCGCTAAAGGAATACTTCAAAATCGATCCTGAGTAACGCACATGTTCGGCGCCCTTGTATTGCGGTCCGTGCAAATGCCCAAGGGCGACATAATCAAACTCAGTGAATAGTGCTGGCGATATCTTGTCGGCGCCGCCAATACTCAGTGGTCGCTCAGATTCCGACTCACTGCCACCATCCAGAAAGCAATGGCTTATCACCACTTTTGGCAAACCTTGGCTATCATGCTGACGCACTTGTTCAAGCAATAGTGCCATGGCGGCCTCATGGCTTGGTGCTTCACATTCAAAAACTTGCCGCACTGTGGCAGGTTCAGCGTAAGGTAACGGATAAAAATAGGCGGCGCCCGTTGGGCTTTCTAGCCTAATAGGCGAAAGTGCTGCGCTAAGCGGCCCTATAATATGTAATCCACTTGCCGCCATTTGTTTGGCCGCAAACCCTAAGCGCTCGTGGCTATCATGGTTACCGGCAATCATAATCACTTGCAGTTTAAGATCCTGCACTAGCCGATTGAGTACATTATCTAATAGCGCGACCGCATTGGCTGGCGGAATCGATCTATCATAAATATCCCCCGCCACAATCACGGCATCGACATTATGTTCCGTTGCCAAAGCCACAATTTGATCGAGCACAAAGGCCTGATCATCCAGTAATGACTGATTGTGTAACTGACGGCCTATGTGCCAATCTGAGGTGTGGATAAATTTCATAATCGCTCTTAAACCCTATTGCAGCCAAACCGAGGGCTGATATTCATATTGGCTGTAATTTGGCCAAACGCAGATAATGTAACGCACTGAGTAATACAAGAAAAACAATGGGAACAAACTCAAAAAGTGCATGAGAAATGACAGGTTATACTATGCAAAAAACCTAACAGTGTATAGCCAAAGCAAAAGGAGTGAATGAATTAGAAACACGCGGAGGAATTTCCATCCACGCAGGATGGAAATACCCTAAATTGACTCAATCGATCAAAACAGCTGATATTGATTCACCAGCAGTTTAAAACTCATGGCAAGGGACATAGTCACGACTAACGGCTTAATGATCTTAGTGCCTTTAGTGACAACCAGACGCGAGCCTAAGGTTGCGCCAATCGCTTGCCCTGCTAGCATTACTAAGCCCAATAACCAAATCACTTTGCCGCCCAAGGCAAAAAAAATCAGCGAAGCGATGTTAGTCGAGAAATTAAGTAGTTTGGCGTGGGCCGTGGCTTTTGCTAGACCAAAGCCCGCAAGGGACACAAAGGCCAGCGCAAAAAAGCTGCCCGTGCCTGGGCCAAAAAAGCCATCGTATAAGCCCACACCTAAAGCCGCGGTGAACGCAAACGCAGTCGGTGTCAGCACTTGATGCTTATCGTCTTCAGAAATCTTTTTCGAAAATAAGAAATAACAACCAATGGCTAAAATCAAAAAGGGCAAGACCAGCTCCAGCACTTTAGTATCAACCAACTGAACGAGAATAGTGCCCAATGCCGCGCCGATAAACGCGCAAAAGAGCGACAATTTCACAGATTTAAGATCAACGAGTCCTTTACGCACAAAATACAGGCTCGCAAAAAAACTGCCACCACAGGCTTGGAGTTTATTTGTACCTAAGGCAACCGCTGGCGGTAAACCCGCCCACATCAAGGCAGGTATTGTCAGTAAACCGCCACCACCGGCGATGGAGTCGATAAATCCGGCCACCATAGCAACGGCAAAAAGTAACGCAGCAATTTGTAGAGTGAGTTCAAACTCGAGCATGATTTATGATTCTTTTTAGGTAAATGGGTGTCATTGCAGTGCATTAGACTGCGTTTGCCTTATAAACGCAAAGGAGTTATTGTCGCCATAGCGTGAGATAAAGTCACACTAAACCATTATTTTTGGCCCATGTCAGTATGCTTGGATATCGCTATGTTTCCCGATTTGCCACCACTCAATGCCCTTCGCGCCTTCGAGGCTGCCGCGAGATTGCAAAGTATGACACTCGCCAGCAAGGAGTTGCATGTCACCCATGGCGCGATCAGCAAACAGATCAAAATATTAGAGGATTATCTTGGCTTTGCGCTCTTTGTACGCTTACACAAAAAAGCCGGACTAACCGATGAAGCCAAACGCTATTTACCCCATGTGCAAGCTGCGCTGCAAACTCTCTCCAGTGCCACAGGGGATTTACGCCGCCAAAGTGCGGTGCCACAAAGCTTAGCGATAAACGTATTGCCCAGTTTAACCATCAACTGGTTAATCCCAAGAATGGAGCAGTTTAAATCCCGCTATCCACACTTGTATGTGGATCTCTCTATTGGGGATTTTGCCGTCGATTTTAGCCAAGGCCGTTACGATATCGCCATTCGTAGCAGCACTGTCATACCCAAAGGGGTCAACTATATCAAACTGATGGATGAGGATTTATGCCTTGTGTGTGCTCCCTCGCTAGCACCTAAGCTTCAGTGTATTGAAGATATTAATAGCGTCACTCTCCTTAAGCACACTACCAGACCAGAGCTATGGGAATATTGGGCAGAAAAAGTCGGACTTAAACTCACCCAGGAACAAACCTTTGGGGTTGAACATTTTTATATGTTGAGCCAAGCTGCGGCCAGTGGGATGGGCGCGGCACTCATCCCACGATTTTTTATTGAAGATCAACTCGCAAACGGCAGCCTAGTGATCCCCTTCGATGCTAACTTTATCAGCCCATATGCCTACTATTTGCTCACTCCAAAATCCCCGAGTATGCCACTCAAAGTACAAGCCTTTATCGACTGGTTGTTGGAGATCTTTGCGCCCTATCGTCATTGATCTATTTGCGATTAATTTATTGGGCTAACTGCTGCGATAAAAGTGTATTCAAAGATTGAACAACTCATATCCACACACTACATCCAACAGTCACTGCATAAGGAATTAATTAGATATGAAAAAACCACCTTGCGGTGGTTTTTTATTATTTAACCGTGACCCTATTGGATCAGTGCTGACAATGCTCATCGTGGACATGGTCATCATCGTCCATAAACTCATCGTCACCGTCTTGGTGTTGCATGACACCCCAACCATCGGTCATGCCGCCAAACTCTGCGGCGAATTCGTTGAGCATAGTCTCTTGCTCAACTAAATCATCGTAGTCAGGCACCATATTGATGCAGGCAATAATTTCCCACTTACCCAGCTCATCGTTCAGATTGAGCTCAAGTTCACCGTCTAAATCAGAATTAGCTAATTCTTCTAATGCAGACTCAGCATCACGTTGGTCATCAAAAACCAAAAAGAAATCAACATCTAACGCTTTAGTTAAGTCGATGCCTGCGTCAGCCATTGCGGCCAGCATTTTGCCATTATCATCATCAGGAAATTGCATATCTTTCTCCACTGGATAGGCTTATTCAGCCGCAATGATTTGAACTGATTCACCGTTAAAACTGACGATATCGCCCGCTACGATCTTTTTACGTTTACGCGTTTCCACTTCGCCATTGACAGTGACTAGGCCTTCGTCGATAAAATGCTTGGCTTCACCGCCCGCATTCGTCATGCCCTGTACTTTTAATACTTTGTACAACTCAATGAAATCATCACCAGAATGCAAAGCTAACTGATTAATTTGCGCCACTTAAACACGCCTCTAAAAATAAACCTGCGGCATTATAGCAGCATGTCCTCTGCGATGCAGAAATTTCAATTATCTTTGCCTTTCGGCGCTCAGTAACCCATAGGCGCAATCGTCAAACCATTGTTCGCCTATCTTAAATTCCTGCCTGAGTATCCCTTCAAGTCTGAAACCACATTTCTCAAGTACACGTGCCGAGGCATGATTATCTTGGGCACAATGGGCAACAAATTTATGCACATCAAAACTCAAGCAACCCCAGTCAATCACGGCTTGCAGGCTTTCGGTCGCATACCCTTTCCCATGGACTTCTTTCGCGAGCAAATAACCCACTTCTGCACGTTGGTCCTCCATACTCTGGCAATAGAGCCCCGTCAGCCCAACAAACATGCCAGTATCAAGCGTCTCAATGGCTAAGGTGAGCCATTCACCTGAGCCATAAAACCAAGTATCTGAACGCTGCTGAAACTTAGCGCGGATCACCTCTTCTGACTCAGGAATACGGACATATTGATTAATTTGTGGATCGCGATGCAGCATATAAAAATGCTCCCAATCTCTCTCGTGTAAGCTTCTGAGTTTTAGTCTATCTGTATAGAGTTCTAACATAGCGACTCCGTGATAAGGGCTTATAAAAGAAAACGGCAGCATAAGCTGCCGTTTTATCTACTGCTCAACAATTAACCGCGACTGGTCACTTCCAGCAAATGATAGCCAAATTGAGTTTTCACTGGACCTTGGACTTGGTTCAATGGCGCACTGAAGACCACTTCATCAAACTCACGCACCATCATACCTGGGCCAAATGAGCCCAGTTCACCACCTTGAGCCCCCGATGGACAAGAAGAATGTGTACGGGCAAGGTGCGCAAAATCCGCACCGTCTATAATTTGTTGTTTGAGCGCTTGGCACTGTTCTTCGCTGCTGACTAACAAATGTCTTGCTGTTGCCTGGACCATAATAAAACTCCGTTGAAGATCATGAGACATTTGCCCCAAATATCATGTAGTTCCCATTCAGTTAACTGTTCCAAACGGGGTGAGAATGCCCAGTATAAAAACATTCTGTTTAATTAAAAAGAACTAAAAATACCGTCTCTCACTTTTAATATAAATAACTGTTGTGTGAACAGCTTACGCTTGGTTCAACGCTATCCAGCGGTCAATTTTCTGCTCCATAACAGCCATAGGTAATGAGCCAGAGGTTAAGATTTGATCGTGAAATGCCTTTAAATCAAACTTATCACCTAAAGCCTTTTCGGCGCGGGCACGCAGTGCCAGAATTTTCAACTGACCCACTTTATAGGAAAGCGCTTGACCAGGGATCGCCATATAACGTTCAACTTCGGCCACAATATCAGATTCGGCCATGGGCGAGTTGTCCTTCATATATTGAATCGCCTGCTCACGGCTCCACCCTTTAGCGTGCAGCCCTGTATCCACAACCAAACGCATTGCCCGCAGCATTTCATCGGAGAGCTTACCAAAATATTGATAAGGATCGCTAAATAAGCCCATCTCGATACCAAGGTATTCCGCATATAGCGCCCAACCTTCTTCAAAGGCGGTATAACCACTGAAACGCTGGAACTCAGGTACGCCGGTTAGCTCTTGTTTAATCGCAATTTGGAAATGGTGCCCAGGTGCGGCCTCGTGTAAAGATAGCGTCGTCATACCCCATTTAGGCTGCGCTTTTAAATTATAGGTATTGATATAAAACACCCCAGGACGAGTACCATCCACGGCTGGCGATTCATAGGATGCACCCGCTGCCGATTGTTCCCTGAAGCTTTCGACGGGTTTAACCACATAATCAGCCTTAGGCATAACATTAAAATACTGCGGCAATACTTGGTTAATTTTATCTTTAAGCACCATATAGCCATCGATTAAACCTTGGCGATCAGTATAAAAATACTGTGGTTCGGAAGATAAAGAGGCAAAAAACGCTTTTAAATCACCCTTGAAACCCACTTGCTCACGCACTTTATCCATTTCAGAAAGGATCCGTGCCACTTCACTTAAACCAATTTGATGGATTTCATCCACTGGCATCGCAGTCGTTGTATGTGAATTTGCGAGGTGTTGATACCAAGCTTTTCCGTTGGGTAAACCAGACCAGCCATCGGTCGCGCGGGCCTTAGGTAAATAGGTTTGTTTGAAATAATCCCTAAGCCCAGTCAACGCAGGCACCAGACGCTCGCTAATCATCGCTTGATAGGACGCACTTAATGTGGACTTATCCTGCTCGGAAAAGCTTTCAGGAAAGTGCGATATTGGCGAGTAGAAAATACTTTGAGTTGCATCCGTTGTTAGCATAGTGTCGAGCTGTGGAATAATCCGCTCCACTAGCACTCTTGGTAACACCACTTTGCTCTCAATCCCTTCGTTCATGCGATTTTGCGCCAATTGGATCCATTTGATGAACCCCTCGACTCTCTGTCCCCAATTACGGTAATCTTGAACTGTATTAAAAGGTTGCGCACTTTCACCGCTGCCGAGTTGCACCATAGTAATCACAGTGCTGTAGAACTGGCTGATCGGCATAAAGCGTGATGGGAAAGTTTCATCCACCAGCGCCATATCACGATCATAGACAAACAGTGCATAGCTTAATTGTAAATCAGCGGGTAATTGCGCAGCATCAATTGCCTTTGCTTGAGCTAAGTAGCGAGTATTTAGCTCATGACGTGCCTTTAGATACTCTTCGGTCAAATCGCCACCAAACTGATCGTTATAATCGTTCACACCAACAAAAGTCGCGTAAATAGGCTCGAGTCTTAGATAATCTTTAAAATAGGCATCGACGAGGGCGACATAACGCTGTTCAGCTGTCTGCTCATCAGCCTTTTGGATTGTGGTATTAGGTGAGCTAGTTTGTTCAGCTAAGGTCACCTCTGGCTTAGAGCAACCTTGCACAGCAAAAAGTAACGCTATCGTTCCCACCAATAAATTCAATTTCATTTTTTATATTTCTCCTTTTAGATCCGTGATAGCGGAACAGTTCCTATACTTAGTAAAAAGTCTGCTAACGGAGTTAATCTATGATCTACTCATTTCGCAACTCGGGATTTAGGGATCCAGAAACCGGGGTCTACAATCAAACCTATTTCATGGAAGTATTTAACCGAGAATGGCATCGGCATATGAGGGAACACCAAAGCTTGGCACTATTGTATCTGTGCCCCCACATTCATGAAACAGTCAAACAACCCCATTTACTCGAATTCTTCACTAAACAAGTACAAGAAGCCCTGCTGCGGGCAACGGATATGATTGCAAGGCTAGATCATAACCATTTTGCCTTAGGTTTATTTAACATTGATGAAGAAGGTACTGAGGTGGTATTGGAGCGAATTGAACAGCATATACAAGCGTTTAATCAGGATTTTGGTAAAAACCACAAACTAAAAATTGACTATAAACTCGCTGCTTGTATTTGTTTACCAACACAAGAGCAGAAAATTGAAACCCTATTTACCAACGTATCGAAATTATCCTTGGAGTTAGAGAAAAATCTGCAGCAATCCCAAGTATTGATAAGGCTTCAATAAAAAAGCCCCTAGATAGGGGCTTTTAGTACGCTGTTAATACAGACTAAGGATTACAGTGTGACGTTGTGCATACGTGCTTTCTCTTTAATATAAGAGATATAGCTATTTGCACTCTTCTCAGTCTTCTTATCTTTAGCAGCTAATACTGCGCGATTATAAGCAGACTTGTACTGTTTCAAACTTAAATGAGCTAAAGCCAACTCAAAGTTTGCCTCACCTGGATGTTCAATACCGAGCGAAATTGCCTTTTCAAGCACAGGGATCGACTCTGCGTATTTTTCATCTAAGCTCAATAAACGGCCTTGTTTCAAATAAAGTTTACCATCATTACTGATCGCAGCAGCTTTACCATAAAACTCAGCGGCTTGTTTAAACTCTTTCGCGTTTTGGTAGAAACCCGCTAAAATTTCAAACGTTTTTGCGTCTTCAGCGATCAAACCTGACTTCATGTGTTTCTGATAGATTTTAGCGGCTTTATATGGTGCACCTTTCTGCGCCATCAGCTGTGCTAAACGAGTAATATTACCCGCACTATCAAGGAAACCATTTCTGTAAGCTAAATCGTAGGTTGCAAGAGACTTATCATAGTCTTCTACCATCAGATAAAACTGTGCTAACTGAACCCATAATCTGCCGTCATCCGGGAATAAAGGCACCATGACTTCTAACACACCAACGGCTTGTTTATACTTCTTTTGGTTGAAGTAAGACGTTAGCTTCATCTGATACAGACCTTTATCAGGAGCTTCAGCGAGAGAAAGGCCCTTATCAGCCACTTCAATCACTTTATCCCACTGCTTCAGTTCTGAATGCGCAATACCGATACGACGATACATTTGAGAATCGGCCTTACAAGTGAAATCCATCCACTTGTAGTAATAAGGAATCGCTTCCTTAAACTTCTTCTCTTGTAACAGCAAATCAGCATAAAGACGTAGAGTCGCAGCATGATCAGTTCCACCTAAAATATCCGCCTCAACGGCTTGTTTTAGGTATTTGATCGCGGTATCCATTTTGCCTTTTTCGGCATAAAAGTTACCAAGCATACGTGCTACATAGGCTTTATCAAAATCATTCCTAGCATTTGCTTCAAGCAAAATAGCAATAGCTTCATCAAGTTGGCCATTAGTATAAGCTTCGAAAGACTTCTGAACTTTCTTCGCGGCCCCTTCACCTACAGCTTTAGCCTGGCGTTTATCAATTTCACACTTTTCAGCCGCGACCGCAGATGAAACAGAAAATCCACCACAAAGAGAAAGCAATAATAAAGCTGCGATTTTATTAGCATTACGCATCGTTAGTTGCCTCCTTTATCTAAAGTGAAGTCAAGTTGCACTGTCATACCTGGTTGCTTAAGTGGTTTGCCATCAACAATCTTTGGCTTATATTTCCACTTTTTCAGTGCGCGAACGGCTTCTTTATCAAATAAACGCTTAGGCTCGGCTTGGATAACTTCAACGTCATCAACACCACCTAATTCGTTAATGGTAAAGCGCAATTGTACCCAACCTTCTTTGCCATCACGTGCTGCAGCTATTGGGTACTGAGGCTCAATACGAACAATAGGAGTCGCATCACCGTCGCGGTTCATCATATTACCCAGCTTAAAACCACCGGCACTATGACCACCCGCTTCCACGCCCCCCATATTGAACGACATTGCCGTATCAATATTTGATGATGTTTCTGGCGGCGCAGCTTGAGGTTTCTCAGGCTGTGCTGGTGGTGGCGGAGGTTGAGGTACGACCCTTTGTTTGCTCTGTGCTTTTGAATCTTGTCTGTCCATGGTGATTTCGATCACTGGAGTCTCGGTTGAGGTTTCGGCGCGCTGGGCGCCGCCCCCGACCAGAAAAGCCATAAACCAGAACAATCCCAAAGTCACAGCAGCACCAATAATGATCGATACTAGTGCTCTTAACATATTAATCGTTCCCCGCAGATACCGAAATCTTATCTATACCGGCCGCTTTGACTTGGTCTAATACTTTAACCACTAAGCCATGAGTGGTATCTTTATCCGCTTGGATCATTACTGCTGCCTCAGGTGCTTCTGCGAGCATACGCTCAACGTTTGCAGTTACACGCTCGATATCAACCTGACGGTTTTCCATCATAATGATCCCATTCTTACTGACACCAATAAAAATGTTAGAAGACGGTTTCGAAGTTGCTTGTGAAGCCTTTGGTTTGTTGTAATCCAAACCAGATGGCTTTACGAATGACGTTGTCACAATGAAGAAGATCAACATAATAAACACGATGTCTAGCATCGGGGTCATGTCAATTTGCGCTTCCTCATCTACACTGGAATGCTTTTTACGTGCCATGTTCAATCTCTCTCTAGTGGTGCGGCATGCGGTCTTTTAGCTTTTCTAACCGGATTTTCATTTGTTGATCAAGCCGAGTACTAACAAACACCCCGGACAATGCTGCCACCATTCCCGCCATTGTGGGCATGGTAGCCATGGAAATACCGGCCGCCATTAAACGAGCATTACTCGTCCCCTGAACTGCCATCACATCGAACACTGAAATCATACCGGTAACGGTACCTAACAAACCTATCATAGGACAAATGGCTACTAAGGTTTTAATCATCAGCATGCGATCGTTCAACTCTTGACTAGCTTGGGACAGCCAAGCTTCACGGATACGGTGTGCGTACCAAGAGGTGGTTTCCTCTCTTGCATCCCATGCAGCGATGATAGCTCGATGTTTTTTTGGTGAAATCCACTTAAGGTACCAATAACGCTCGATCATCAAAGCCCACATGACGAACAATACAAACGCAACCAGCCAAAGGACGTTTCCTCCAGCGGCCATGAAGCCCCTGACGGAATCCCAAATGTCCATCAGGTATAACATCATTAGTCCGCCCTCTTCTCAGCATGCGCCGCGATAATACCCGCACTTTGCTCTTCCAAAATTTGGGTAATTGATTTGCTACGCGCAACTAACATTGCATGCAGTAACATCAATGGCAGTGCGGCAACCAAACCTTGAACTGTTGTTACTAGTGCCATAGAAATACCGCCAGCCATCAGTTTTGGATCGCCAGTACCGAATAACTGGATACTTTGGAAAGTTGCAATCATACCCGTTACTGTACCTAACAGACCTAACATTGGACCGATAGCCGCAATAACTTTCAAAATAGGGATTCGAGCTTCTAATGCTGGTGTTTCTTTCAGAATGGCTTCATCCAATTTCAACTCTAATGTTTCAACATCAACATCTTTGTTTTCATGGTAAACCTTCAAAATACGACCAAGGGCATTGTTACCTGGATTATCAACATTCTTAGCTTGACGTTTAACTTTTGCACCGATAGCAGCCAGCACAATGAAACGCTCAGCAGCAATTAATAAGCCAAGTGCTAACAATACTAAGATGATATAACCAATTGTGCCGCCTGATTCTAAACGGTCTTCAAAACTAGCTTTGTTGGTGTAAATGTTCAGCAATACACCACGAGCTGGGTCAATATAGAAAGGAGCTGTACCAGAAGTAATTTGCTCCCACTTCTTGACTGAGCTAACTTGATAACCTTCAGGTTGAATCGACAGTTCTTGTACTAAGTTTAACTCTGGATTAAATACAACATATTTACCATCTGCAGTTAAGTTGTAAGCTCCCACACGGTGGATAGTAGTGGTCTTAACCGAACCGTCAATCGCTGTTACAGAACCTTGAAATTTAACCACTTTGCCAGATTCAGCCATTTCAAATAGCTGCTCCTGCCAAAACTTTTCTAGTTCTTCAATCTTAGGCAACTGCTTACGAGCCCCTAAATCGGCAACAAACTTGTCACGATTTGGATATTGAGCACTGACGTTTGAACTTGCCAGTTTACCAGCAAAATCACCGGCTTCACCTTTAACTACACCAAACATCTCACCCAAGTCACCTTGAGCAGTTTTCAGATCTTCTTCTAACTGAGCGATTTTACGCTCGTTATCTAAGAACGCTTGGTTCAAATCTTTACCGCGTTGTTTTTCAGCAGCTAGAGCATCTTTCTCGCGTTTTAACAGCGCAGCTTTATCGCCACGTTCTGCTTGGAATTCTTGCTCACGCTTGCTATTCACTTTGCCTTCAGCAGCACGGTCAACTTTAACTTGCTGCAATAGTTGATCGATGGTCTTAGGTGCATCAGCTGCGCTAACCATACCAGCAGTTAAAGAAAAACTTGCAGCTAATACAGCTGTAGTAATTAACTTCTTCATTATTGTGCAGTCTCCGCAGCAGGAATTGGTAATGCGAATAGATCTAGAGCGCCTTGTTTACGGGCAATGCGAATACCTTTTGTCAGTTCACGCAGGTAGCTATCTTCTAACTTATCCCAAGACTTAGTTTGAGAGTTATAAATCCAGCCGGTCTTTTGATCTAAGCTTTGTGCATAAAGAGCAACACGACCTAAGTTGAAGAAGTCAACTAACACTTCTTTACCATCAACGCTTAATGATCCTTGGTTAACATCTACAGCACTGCCATAGTCACGCTCGATACTGTATGCATCAAGGATCAAACGGTATTTTTCAGCTAGGGTTACTTCAGCTGTGTTTAACAGTCTTTTTAACTCTTTTACGCGGTTAGCGCGTACTTCAGAGTTGAATGGTAAGTCTAATTGAACGAATTGCTCTAAAGACTCAACCATTTTAAACATTAAAGGCACTACGCCCTGACGTAATTTATCAACGCCATTAATGTCGTTTTGAATCGCGTCCATAGACTTTTGCTGGTCAGCAACTAAGCTGGCAACGTAATCGTTGTACGACTTCAGTGACTCGCGCTCATCAGCTACAGAACCATACTCAAAAAGCATGTCTTGTGCTTGATCGAAATACTTATCAACATTCTTTTGCGACGCAGCGGCATCAGCGTGGATCAAACTATCCGCTTTTTGCGCGTCGGCAAGAGGATCTGCAACCACGAAGTTGCTGCTCGCTAATGCCAGCACGCCAACAAGTGCAGTAGCGATTTTTGTTCTATTACTTACCTTGGACATAGTTCCCAACCAATTTGAAGTGAATAAAAAGGTTTAACTTACCAGCAACATCTCCTTCAGCAACAAATGCGTCAGGCCATAAATACTGTAAGTTCGTCTTTCTCTTGTGTTTCTTAGTTTTTTCTTCCCTTTCCTATGCCTCTGCAGGCATAGACCCGCTGGCATCATTTCACAAAATGTTGACCTGTGTCAACAATTGGCGTGAATGAAAAGTCATAGAAATAAGTGTTTCAAAACGAACCTACCATGGAAGGTTATTATATGAACATTTTGAGTGTCAGTCTGGTCTTTCATGTCATATACAACGCGCTAAATTAACAATTATTTAACCAACTTATCAAATACTAAGTGCCAAGCGATTATTTGATGATCATCTGTTTTTAATGTTGAAATTGAGGAGAGCCTTACTCCAACACTACTCAGTAGTGTTGCCATGCCAGCCAGTTTAGGTACATCTAATGCCGCATTAATTAGCTCCGTAAGTCTTAACCCTAAGTTATTGATTTGCTGCTGAATAAATTTAAGATAATTTTTTTTATCTTTTACTGACCAAAACATACCTTTTTTAAAGAACGTCATTACATAATTTAAAATTTCAGAGTCTTGTAATGCCGACTGGTCAATAGCAACAAGCTCGCCTAGTTGATGGTTAACTTTCATACGCAATTTTTCACAAATAGCGTCTTCTTTCAATCGTTGTAAATCTGACTTATCGAAAATATCTCCCATTGCTTCAACTAGTAAATGCAGGTTATCAATAAGCTCAGCTACCAAACCATTTTGAACTATCGCCAAAATCCGTTTGTTACGAACCATAATCACTGAATCAGAATGGTGACATACAAGTGAAATACGCCCGCCAATTTTCAAAATATTAGATATTTGCACTAGTGATTCAGTCACATTTGAATACTCAATACCAAACTGGGATGTCACTAAATCCACTTGTGCTTCGAATGGAATTGATTCGCAGTTTACCCCACCAATCAAATCAATCGCTATCTGACCATCATGTTCATTAATAGAGGTGTGTATTTCAGCATAGTCAATACCTCTAACCCGACCATTGATATTAGATTGACCTAAATAATCTCTAATTAATAATGGTATCGCTCCATTGCCTGTTGCAACATCTAGAACTTCGAAACCAGGCTTAAGTCCATCAAAAATTGGAAACCAAACATCGCGTAAAATACCAGCATAATTTCTTTCAAAATCACTCCCAAAAGAAGTCAAATGGCCTTGTTTCCAATATTCACTCCAATGTTGCTTCATGCTCCACCCAATTTATTATCCATTTATAAAGAAAAAGGCCAGCATATTTGCTGGCCTTATATAAATTCTAATATCTAGAATTAGAACTTCAAAGTATAACTAGCACGATACTCACGGCCATAGTTGTTATATAAATCAGGGTTTTCATAAGCACCTGAAGAACTTAAGACTGGATCTTCATCGGTTAAGTTATTAACACCGAGTAACACTGAACCATAGTTACCAAAGTCATAACCGTAGCTGATGTTATGAATTAACCATGAATCCAAACTACCAGACTCTTTATCTTCATATGTAGAATCTGTGTAGTTCATGTTCCATGATAGAGAGTTGTTACCAATTTTATAAACTGTAGTAAATACAGATTTATAATCAGGTTGACCATTCCATCCAGCGGTATCAATTGCTTCAGAACCGCCTTCGACTTCCTCTATATAACTCAGGATAAAGCTGTTAGTCCAGCTAAAAGAGAAGTCACCAAAGCTAGTTTCTAAGTTACCGTTTAATGTAACATCCACACCTTCAATTTCTAATTTATCACCGTTACCATAACCTGTACCAACTTCATACGCTTGACCTAGAGCGCCACCTGTACCTGGTGCACGTAAGACATAGAAAGTATCATTTGCCGTCAAAGAACCAGAGGCAATACCTTCCATAACGTTAGTAATGCTACGCTGACTAATTACATCATCGATATTTAAATCGAAGTAATCGACTTTAACACCAAAGTTATCAAGAACATCCCACGCCACACCTAAATTGATATAATCAGATGTTTCAGGGCCTAAGTCTTTGTTTGCAGTGATATATGTATCATACTGTGTTTCCAAACAAGCAGTTTCGCTAATGCCATTTGATTCACAATATGGATAGTCAGTACCATACTCTGCACTGAATGTTGTTGCTGCATACAATTGGTCTAAGGCAGGAGCACGGAAAGCCTCAGAGTATGATGCACGAAGAACTAGATTTTCTAGCACTTGCCAACGAACGGCAGCCTTTGGCGCAACGTTATTACCAAAATCGCTATAATCGTCGTAACGAGCAGCAAGGTTTAACTCAATAGTATCAGTAATAGGTAATACTGCTTCATAGAATGCAGCCCAAACTTGACGATCACCGCCTGCGGAGTTACCAGCACTACCACCGACTAAACCAGCCTCGGATTGAGCATCATAAACAGAAGAGTAATCTTGTTCGAAATACTCCATGCCAAAGTAATGGGCAACTGCACCAGCAGGCAATTCAAATGCATCGAAACCGATACCAGCGTTCCATTGTTGGAAAGTTGCACTGTCCTGAGTTAATGTCGTTGCTTTCATATTATTAACACCGGCTTCAGAGCCGAGATCAATACCATTGGCCTCATTATATGCTAAGCCAGAATAGCTTAAATAATACTCACCAATAGATTTATTGTCTGCAATATTATGATGATAATAGACTTCCCAAGTTGCATCATTCAGAGCACTGATAGTTCCGCGTAAACCGGTTAAGTAATCTTGGTTATAATCGTCAACGTTCCCATCACGATTACCAATATCTACCCAACGGAAATAACCTGTAGCACCATCCTCACCAAAAGGGTTGTGTGGGTTATCAGCATCCATGTTGTTCCAAGGTGCGGCAGGAGGAGCATAACGGCCAAATGAGTTGTTCTGAGTGAACATTATACGTCCAAACCATTCCACATCTTCCGCAACTTCATAGTTAGCATCAACATATACTGTATTACGGTCTACAGATGCTTTGTTATATGAAACGTTAGCTGGTGCAAAAGCACAATAAGTATGACCTGGGCCTGATACGTTATCTGCTTTAATAGTTTGAAACTTATCAGAGCCATATTTTGCTTCCAAATCGTCACAAAGTGGTGACGCTAGTTTCATCGTTTTATCGGGACTGCGAACAGTTGCACCGTATTGGCTCCAACCAATAGCTTCTTCGAACTGAATTTCTCCATCACCGTTCAAATCGTTTAAACTTGGTGCGGTATAATCACGGTCCGCATCTGCAATGCCTTCACGATCTTGGTGATCAAATGCAAACGTAAGATTGCCTTTGTCCATCTGATAGCCAGCAACGACAGAGAATTCTTTGCTTGTTAAGCCACCATCACGTTCACGTGAACCACCGCCGACATTGAACTCAATGCCTTGATAGTTTTTCTTCATGATGATGTTAACTACACCCGCAATCGCATCTGAACCGTAGGTTGATGACGCACCATCGGTTAAAATTTCAATACGTTCAACGGCTGCCATTGGGATGGCGTTCAAGTTAGCAGAGGCACCACCAAGAGTTGGAGAGCCAGGGAAACGTTTGCCATCGATCAACACTAAAGTACGGGCCGAACCTGCACCACGTAGATCGATAGTCGCTTGTGACTGTGCAGAGCTACCAGAACGCTCAGAGAATGAGCCGAAAGAGTTAAGGTTACTGTTGCGAAGTGCGTCCGCAACGGTAAAGTTACCTTCAACTTTCATATCTTCAGTTGTGATTGTTGTTACAGGCGAAGCTCCTTCTAGATCACTACGTTTAATACGTGAACCAGTAACTTCGATACGTTCAACTTTCGCGCCGTCTTCTTCAGCAGCAAAAGTAACAGGCACGCTTAACGTTGCGGCAGTAACACCACTAATCAACGCAAAACGTACTGATTTAGCCAATAAGCTATTCTTATGCATTGTCTATCTCCCTGGATATTTGTTATTTATTATTTTTTACTTTGAGCAACCTTTAGGCACCAAATGCGCCACAAAGCTACGTATAGGCGACACAATAAAAACACATGGGAAACATAAAATCAACAAATACAACCACAGAATTACAATAGTAATGCATTTTAAAATGGCCGAATTAAACAAAAAATATAAAAATCAACATCTTAAGTAAAGTTAAAATCATTCAAAGTAACATGTTGGCTTAAAAGCAAGTTTAGAGCGACTAAGATTTATGCCCTTGATCTAACAAAAAATAGTCTTCCATTTACAAAAAAATATGCTCATTGAGAACGGCTTTAAAATGTAAGTTACGGCGTCCTGAAGTAGAAGTTAACTCGACAACTGCTCACCTTTTAAACAGTCAATTTTGTTTCATTTTCCCAAAACAACCAAGATTGATATTAAAGCGCTTATCGATATGCGTATTACGCAAACAAAAATGCCAGTCATGGCTGACTGGCATTTGGCAATAAAAACATTGAGCTTAGTTTAGCGCTTACTTTATAAAATGTTGCTCTTACAGAGTGTAGCGGATACCGATTGCGATGCCATCATCTTCTGAAATTGACATTCTAGCTTCTTGTTCTTTATTGGCACTAGTGAAATCACTGAAATCTTTACGTGCTTCTACATAGAGAACAGTGTTCGGATCCCAGACAAAATGCAGCCCTGCAACCACGAACTGACGTTTAAATACATCATTAGGATCGGCGTTAAAGTTTGGCTGAATCACGTAATCCTTACCGGCATCCAACAGGTTATAAGAGATAAATGGACGTAACCCATTGTCAAACTTGTAAGATACTAAGGTTTCAATACCATAAGCGTCTTTGATTAATCGGCCAATATTATCGGTATCGTGATTTTCTTGCTTGTTAACGTTAGCAGCAGCATAGAAACCGTTATTGTCAAAATTACCCCAAGTAATACCCGCACCGTAGATGAGGTCAACAGCAGTCTTTTGATCACCATTACCGTAATCAATATCAAATTCACCACGGTTAATACCCGCCATTAAACTCAACATATCCGTTGCTTTGTAGGTAACAGCTCCACCATAGGTATAGTTATAAGTCACTTGCTGCGCGTCAGCTTCACCTTGGTTCCAACGTGCCTCACAAGCTTCTTCGGTGATATTTTCAACATCACAGGTGTAGAAACTGCTGTTTTTCAATTGGGCTTGAACCGCAAAGCTCACATCACCAAATGCATTGCGGTATTGAACCAGTTTATCACCACGGCCTACGCCGTTAACCGCGCCGTCATCTTTGTTGAATGTGTAAACACCCGCGGCGTTACCATCCCATACAAAACCGTAGTTGGTGTTATATACCACATCGTACCAAGCACCCCATTGCTTACCAATGCTAATCGTTCCATAGTCATCATTGGAAATACCCGCATAACCGAGGCGGTTGTAAAAAAACTCATCTTGAACAGATTCAAAACGATTGTTGTAAACGATGTCGCTGCTACCAACGGGATTAACACCCCATTCTAATTTGGCAAATGCATTCCAGCCGTGGGTCAGTTCACGGCTAAAACCAAAATTAATGCGAGAAGCACCATTAACAACTTCAGTTTCCCCTTGCGTATTGATTACGCGAGCATCAATAAATCCACCGATTTCGACGGCATTTTTATCGTCTTTGTAGATCTCAATTGCCGAGACGGTTGGAGCGAGGAATATTGCTGCTAACGCAGTTGCTACTAACGTTTTATTCATTTGGTGCTTAACCTTTTTCGTTTATGTTCTATCAACGTCATTCCGTTGTTATATTTCCTTACAATTTCCCTTTGAGGGTAGCAAACTTTCAACGAGCTCTCAAAGCGAAACCTAAAGAATATGTCGATTAGCATCACAAAAATACACCAGTTAACCACTACAAAACAGGTTGCAACGCTACAACCACCAGCAAAGCCAACAGGTAAAGAACAATAAAAACACTATATTAACAACAGTTGTTTCGATGTAATGCCCATGTAGTTTAGTTTCATTATTGAAAATACAGGCTCGGCGATGGGGCGGATCTGTTTATCAATATAATATTGATAGTCAATTACCGACGTTCTGTACAGTACAGGTTCCGGACCATTGAGTGTGATAACATAATCAATCTGCGCACCTCTCTTGCCAAATGAAGTTTTTCCTGTTAGTTCACATAATTGTTTTGCCACTTTGACATGGGGAGAGGCTTTGGCGGTATATTCCTCCAAATTACGCCGCATCCGCTTGCGAAATATAAGCTCATCATCCCGCTTTCCGGCTAAGAGCTCATCAATCACCGATGCGAGATAACCACTAATATCCCTTTGATTAAACATGCGTTTGTACAATTCAGCCTGAACGTTTCGCGCCAGAGGACTCCAATCGCTTCTAACTTGCTCCATCCCCTTAAAGGTGATTTCAAGTTCATTTTGATCGTTTCGCCAAGCGCCAACATAGCGTTTTTTACTGCCCTCCAGCGAACCTCGTAGAGTCGGCATAAAAAATTGCTCATAATGCCGCTCAAACTGTAATTCAAGAAAACTCTCAAGTTGGAATTCCTGCTTAATTTTTGCCTGCCATTTAGCGTTAATTTGTGCAGCCATGGTCTTACCTAACTTGGCAACATCTGTAAGCTCAGGATCTGTACCTAACCATACAAAGGTCGAGTCGGTATCGCCATAAATCACCTGATATCCCATGTCTTCAATCCAAGCCCGCGTTTGCTTCATAATTTGATGGCCACGCATAGTGATCGAACTCGCCAACTTGGCATCATGGAATACACACCCTTGGGAACCTAAAACACCATAAAGCGAATTCATAATAATTTTAATAGCTTGGGATAAGGGCGCATTCGATTCACGCTTGGCTTTTTCACGCTGCTCGGAAAGATTATGGATGAGTTTAGGTAAAATGGGTTGCTGGCGACTAAATCGCCCACCAAGAAACCCAGGGACGCATTCTGACTCGGGCAACTGTAACCCTTCGATCAACCCTTTAGGGTCAATCAGAAAAGTGCGAATGATCGAAGGATATAAGCTCTTAAAATCAAAAACTAAAATATGCTGATATAGTCCGGGGACAGAGTCCATCACATAACCGCCGGGACTCTCTATCCCCTGACTCGCTGGCGTATCGGGTGCAACATAGCCCGCTCTATGCAAATGAGGTAAGTACAAATGATTAAATGCAGCGACCGAAGCACCGACGCGCCCAAGCTCTAACCCCGTCAGTTCAGCCCTTGCAAGGGCAAAATCCCATAACTGCGTATGGTGAAAAATATCCCAAACGAGGCGACTATCGGTAAGATTATAGTGTGCGAGGCCCTGCTTATCATTGGCAAAAAGTGCATCGATTTCTTGCACACGATTATCAACGTTATGAATCGCTTTGCCTTCACCTAGCAGCGCTTGGGAGACAAACTCCAGGGAAAATCGCTCAAAATGATAAAACGCCGCCTTAAGCCAATCTATACCGTCGAGTACCACACGGCCTGGTAGGCTCAAGGTTTCTGGGCGGAATTTATTATCAACTTTCCATTCGAGTAAAGTACCGCCGCGCCCAATTCGAAGGGGAATGTGATGCAATTGTGCTCGGCGAAATAACAACGCCAAGTCAAAAGTCACCACCGACCAACCGATAATAAAATCAGGATCAAACTCATGGAACCACGCGATTAATCGATGAATAAGTGCTGCTTCATCGGTCACCCATTCAATATACTCGGGGGCGTTTGATTCAGCTTCGCCCACCATAATCACTTTTTCATAAGTCTGCTTGAGGCTGCCTTGCCCCTCGACTTGGCTACTGTCTTGACCATATAGCGCGACCGAATAGAGTAAACCCTCAAAGTTACATTCAAAATCCAGTGAGATACAGCGTAAATTCACCACCGTTAAAGGAGCAATACTCTTAGCCCGCTCGGCGATAAACACGGGCAGCGAATTAGCCTCAAGACTGTCGCTACTCGTCGCAGAGAAATGCCCTAAAAAAGCCACATCAAGGGCGACAAAACGCTCAATTAAAAATCGCTGTTCTGGCCGAATATCCGCCTCAAATAAGGGAATGTCGGCGTCCTTCGCAATCCTTTGCACGGTCCGCATTGTGCTACTTGATTTGGCATAAATCCCAGCCACGGCAGCGCCTTTGAAGCTTTTTAGGGCTAAAGGGACAAATCGTAGGACTTGGCCCGGCGTCTGCAACTGTAGGGCGGCCACATCCACTTGATGACAAAAACAGAGGTATTCCGTATCGTGCACTTCCACCAGCACAGGGCCTTGCTCAGTTGCCAAATAATATTGCAACACTAAATGCCCATCACGTTGGCTCGCATGGCGGGTTAAGACTCGACCTTGTACACTCATTGGTGCCATAGTCTCAGGCTTCATCTGCATGGGTTTCCAATTTAAATGCCGTTAAATGGCAGAAAAGTTTCTTAGGCTATGCAATCACTGTTATTATGTACAGCATTAATTCGATAAAGTAATGACGCATGTTACCTGACAATGTAAAAACCCAGATCCGCGCCATCTATAAAGATATCGCCAGCGCCTTGCCTAATTTTAGGCCGCGCCGCGAACAAAATTATATGGTGGCCGAAATTTCTAAGACCCTCGCCGGTGATTACGACAAAGACAGGCGCATTATTGTGGTCGAAGCGGGTACGGGCATTGGTAAATCATTGTCTTACATTTTGGGGACTATTCCGCTCGCCTTAGCAAGCAAAAAAAAGGTCTGTATTGCCACCGCGACTGTCGCGCTTCAGGAGCAGTTACTGCACAAAGATCTGCCCTTCTTCCTTGAGCAATCTGGGTTAAACTTTCGCTTCGGCCTAGTAAAAGGTCGCCAGCGGTATGTCTGTTTGTCCAAGCTTGCCATGTTGATTGGCGACGATAACAGTACCCAAATGGCCATGTGGCAAACTAAGCCCGATAACAGCCAAATTGCCATGTTGCATGAATTGCTAAAGGACTATACCGAAGGTCGCTGGAATGGCGAACTCGATACGCTATCGACACCCATCCCAGATCATCTTTGGCAGCAAATCGCCTGCGATAAACACAGTTGTCATCGGCAAGTGGCGAGTCATAGGAATTGCCCCTTCCACAAGGCACGTGAAGACGTCGATACCTGGGATGTACTGATCGCTAACCACAGTTTGCTGTTTGCCGATTTAGAACTAGGTGGCGGCGTGATCCTGCCCGATCCCGAAGAGGTGTTTTATGTTATCGATGAAGCCCACCATCTGCCCATTGTGGCGCGGGATTTTTCCAGCGCACAGGCAACCCTGAGGGGCGCCGCCGATTGGCTTGAAAAGGTCGGTAAGACCAGCGCAAAATTACAAAATCAGATAAAAAGCAATAATATCATCGCCCCAGCACAGGCAATGCAGGACCATATTGGCGATCTTATCGGCCAGCTTAATCAAGTCGCCCATTATTGCGATACCCAAACTAAACAATTTGCCAACCCAGAAAGCCGTTATCGCTTCGAGCATGGCAAGCTGCCTGAGGCCCTTAGGACCCCCGCTGAAAACTTAGCCACCACAGCCAATCTTGCTCTTAAGCAATTTAACAAGATGCAATTGTTGCTCACCGAGGCCATTAAAGACGGTGATATCCCCAAACATCAGTCCGAAGCGCTGCAAGCCGAAATGGGGTTTATGTTACAGCGCCTCGAGAATTTGCAAAAACTATGGCGCATGATGGCCAAGGAGGACACCCATAAAGGTGCGCCAATGGCACGCTGGATTGAACTTATCACGGGAAAACAAGTGGATTATCTGTTTAGTGCATCCCCCATAGAAGTCGGCTTTATGCTCGAATCTATGCTGTGGCAAAAGGCCGCAGGGGTCGTGTTATGCAGTGCCACCCTACGTGCACTCAATAACTTTGATCACTTCGCCCATCAGGTCGGGTTATCCCTTAACGATGGGAGTCGTTATTTAGCACTGCAATCTCCCTTCGATTACCCCAATAATGCCACACTTTATTTACCCAAAATGAAGACTGAGCCTACGGATGATGCCTATACCGAGGAGTTAGCCGAGCAAATCATTGAATTAATTGAGGGAGAAATGGCAACCTTAGTGCTATTTGCATCCTATTGGCAAATGGAAAAAGTGGTTGAATTGCTTGAAGGTAAACTGACCACTGAGCTGCTTATCCAAGGCAATGCCCCACGGCAACAGTTGCTCGAAAATCATAAAGCCAAGTGTGATAAAGGTGAACCTAGCATTTTGTTTGGTACGGGCAGTTTTTCAGAAGGACTCGACTTACCGGGGGATTATCTGACCAATCTGATTGTCACTAAGTTGCCCTTTGCGGTACCCACCTCACCCGTTGAGCAAGCCCATGCGGAATATGTCAAAGTTAAAGGTGGCAACCCCTTCTTACAACTGACCATTCCAGATGCCTCGCGCAAGCTCATCCAAAGTTGTGGTAGATTACTGCGTAAAGAACAGGATTATGGCCGCGTCACTATTTTAGATAGGCGCTTAGTGACTAAACGTTACGGTAAATCCCTGTTAGATGCCTTGCCTCCCTTTAGACGTGTCATAGAGTAGGATTTAAATTTGGAGTTGTTACTCGAGCCCAGCAACTGGGCCCTGTTGGCAGTCATTGGCTTAATCGCTGGTTTTATCGATGCCGTAGTTGGCGGCGGTGGTCTATTGTCAATTCCGGCACTCTTAACCCTTGGTATTGCCCCACACACAGCCCTTGGCACAAATAAACTCGCAGCAAGTTTTGGCTCATCGATGGCGGCATGGACCTACTACCGCCAACATCTGTTTAAACCCGCATTCTGGTACATGGCATTTATTGCCACTTTTGTGGGGGCTATCCTTGGTAGCCTATTAGTTTATTTGCTAGACACACAGTGGCTCGAAAAGATCTTACCCTTACTGATAATCGGTATCGCTGTTTATAGCTTAGTCAGCCCAAACGCGATATCCGATACCGATTGTCAGGCATTGACTCAACCACCGCCGAGACAAAAACAAGGACTACAAGGACTGATCCTCGGCGCCTATGATGGCTTTGCTGGCCCAGGCATTGGCGCATTTTGGACCGTCAGCGCAGGTTCACTCTATAAATTACCCTTGCTTCACAGCTGCGGCCTTGCCCGTGCGATGACGTTTACCAGCAATCTCACCGCCTTAGCCATTTTTGCTTGGCTTGGGCAAGTCCAATGGCAAATAGGACTTTGGATGGGCTTGTGCATGATGTTAGGCTCGTTTATCGGCGCCCGTTGTGCAATTAAATTGGGCCTCCCCTTTATTCGGCCTTTATTTGTGTTAATTGTCCTAGCGATTGCGGCAAATTTAGTTTGGAGTGCATGGTTTTGAATACAAAGCAGCTACTCAGCATCCTGAAAAATCAACTAAAAGCACTCGAGCAGGAAGTCATTCTGTACGATAACCACCTCGCACCGCAGCAACGAAAACTCTTGCAGGATACTGAGCGTTTTAACCAATCGTTATTTATTCAGCATGGTGCCCAGTTAATGCCCTGCATTGAGCAAATCCGCAGTAGCATCAGTCAGTTGGAAAAACAAATTAATCTCAAACTCGCGCATCACACTATCGCGTTGAGTTGTGAACGCATTCAAGATAGATTCACAGCGGTAAAACGTGCACTCCTGACCACATCCATTGATTTAAAATCAAAAAATCAGCAACGCGCCAGTAGCCGCGCACGTTTTGCTAAGCGCCAAGCCCAATCCCATCAAGAAAGCGGATTTGGCTGGATCGCCAGCAATGTGTTACAAAATAGCCATGAAATTTACGAAGAACTGAACAAGCACTTAAACTGGGCGAAAAAATTTGAGCAAAAAATTGCAGAAATGGAATCAAAACTTGAAAACTGTCATAGTGCTGACAAAATCAGTTTGCAAAATGACATCCTTTTGATGCATCGTCGTTTAGGGAAATGCAGACAAGCTATCAGTTATATAGAAGATCGCATTCAAGCATTCGAACGTCCGCATCAGAGCCATAATCGTTAAGGAACAATAATGAAATCACTTTTGCCAATCAGTAGTCTGCTCGTGTTACTCGGCTCTGCCTCAGCCTTTGCTGCAGATCTGAATATTCCCATGTCCTTCGAATACCTTGCCCTCGATGGTAAAAAAGTCGAGTCCAGCGTATTTAATCACAAGAGCAGCTTAGAATTGGCCCCCGGAACTCACAAAATCGCCATCCGTTACCATGAGATGGTTGAAGATGATTTTAGTGATAGCCAAACCTTTGTAAAATCAGCTCCTTTTATCGTGACCTTAGAAGTCGATGGTGATCATCAATACCACCTACAGGCCGCCGAAGGCGAAGTGGTCAAAAAACCTAAGTCCTATGCTCAAAACCCACAGGTAGTGTTAACCCGCAGCGACAAGGGCCAAGTCAACTACCAAGTTGCCAATACCGATATTGAAGAAGAAAGTTTTGTTTCCCGTCTATTCAGTGGTAACCAAGCCGTTGATGTATCCGGTACGGCTGCTACAGCAACGGGGGCAGCAGGGGCTGCGGCCGTCGTGGTAGCATCGGCGCCCACCGCTACCCAAGCCGCTGTCAATGCAACGTCATTAACGGCACCAGTCGATGCATCTAAGGCTGCGACAGCCAATCCCCAGCAAATGTTGCAGTATTGGTGGCTACAAGCCGATGAGAAAACACGCAAAGAATTTATGAGCTGGGCGATTTCACAGCTATAACACCTTGCGCTAACAAGGTTTAGTCGATATTGACTATGATCCCATTGGTTTATCACGCCAGCTATTCCAAGCTGGCGCTTCCCTCTCATCACAGATTTCCCACCACTAAATACGCAAACCTTCGGCAATACTTATTCGATAATCAGCTTGCCACACCAGCGCAGTTTCACGCACCCATCGCAATGACGGCACTGGATGTCATGCAAGTGCATCAAAAAGAGTATGTTGAGCAGTTTATCGCCGGCACTTTGCCAACTGCGGCGCTCAGACGAATTGGTTTTCCCTGGAGTGAAGCCTTAGTCGAGCGCACTTTACATTCAGTGGCGGGCACCACACTCACGGCCTCACTCGCTTTCGAGCATGGCATTAGTCTGCATTTAACCGGTGGTTATCACCATGCGCACTATGACTTTGGCAGTGGTTACTGTATTTTCAATGACTTAATCATCGCTGCCCAAAAAGTCACTGCAGAAAAGCAACTCCATAGGGTGCTCATCTTTGACTGTGATGTTCACCAAGGTGACGGTAGCGCTACCCTGAGCCATAGGCATAATGGGATCATCAGTTGCTCAATCCATTGCAAAGAAAACTTCCCTAGCCGTAAACAAAGCTCCCACCATGATATTGAGCTTTCCAAGGGCGCCGATGATAAAGCCTATATTGAAACCGTTGAGCAAACGCTCGCCCTCCTTATTCGGATCCATCAGCCGGATCTAATCCTCTATGATGCAGGGGTCGATATTCATCAAGATGACGATCTCGGTTTACTTAACATCAGCCAAGAAGGGCTATTCAGACGGGATTTAACTGTATTATCAATGGCAAAATCGGCAAATATTCCAATTGCAGCTGTGATAGGCGGCGGTTATAGCAGAGACACACTACAATTAAGCCAAAGACACAGCCAACTTTTTATTGCGGCAAACCATTTGTGGTAGCACACTCAATAAAAACCATCATGGAGCACAGCGATGCAACTCGAAATCCGTAATTATTACGAAGTTCTCTTAATGGAAATGTTATCCGATGAAGGACTTATGGATGAACTGCCAGAGGATTATTTAGCCGATCTCTGTTGTGTAACCCTCAACCAACTGCCCGTGCGTTATATACGCCACCTCGTCGACACTTACTTTTTTGAAGACTACAACGAGTTACAGGAATTGAAGCGAGAAATTCAAGCCGCATTGGAAAAATCCCGAGCCTTCCTCAAGCAGAATCTACAAAAAAGGTTGCAGGAAGAAACAGAATATTAATTTTTGCAGGCGGTATTCGCTAGCAAAATAGTAAAATGTGAAGCTAAAAAAGTGGACGTTTGCTAAAAAGAGGATAAACGAGCAGAGATTGGAGGTTCCCCTAGAGCCGACACCCCGGCACACGAGTCGCTTGCTGCGGTTGCTCCCTTCCGGGCCTGGCCGAGTTCACAAGTTATCATTGCGGGGGGACCCTAGGGTCACCATAACTTCAAATAACAGCCCACAATTAAGTGAGGACATTAGTTGAACGACGCGGATTATCCCCTATGGCACCTAAGGGATCAAGTGCTAATCCACCCATTTGGCAAATATCCCGCTTAACTGGACAATCTATAGGCAAACCGCCGCGTGTGCCATTGTGTATGCATCGTATTTAAATGATAAAAGCCTACATTTGTAGGCTTTTCATCGTTAGTACGCTCAAATAATCATTAGTCAATACGGATTATTAACTCAGATCTTTATCAAATGTCGATTCTGTTCAATCAGTTTTGCACCTATACCCGATACATTCGCTAAATCATCAACCGCCTTAAACTTACCATTTTGAGTACGGTAATCTATGATGGCTTGGGCCTTAGCGGCGCCGATCCCCTTCAACATTTGTAACTGTTCAGCGGAGGCGGTATTGATATTGACTTGTGCGGTATCAGGCATCGCTTTTTTCGCTTCCGATGCCGCATCTTTCACATCCATGTTTGCTTGAGTCTGTACTTTAGTGGCTTCTTTGACGGGATCCGCTGCGATTGCTGGGATGGCTACTAATGCAGTAAGCGCAATGGCACTCGCAATAGCCGTTATATTGAGTGTGGTTTTCATAATAGTTCCTCTTTCCATGATATTCGGCCTTTCGTCCTACTTCCGTGGCCTCAAATCAAAAATAGACTAAGGTCTGCTGAATTACCAAATCACCACAACAAATATTATCTATCACTAAACTTAAGGCCTATTCAGGCATGCTTGAACAAAAAATAGAGCGCTTACTTGCGCCCCATTTTTACCGCAGTCAAATGCGCTACTTTGCCATTATGCCAATCTCCCTAAGGCTTGGCTTAGATCGGCAATAATGTCATCACAATCCTCTAAACCAACAGAAATTCGCAGTAGATTATCGCCAATCCCAGCCTCTGCCCTCGCCTCTGGCGTATAGGGAGAGTGCGTCATTGATGCCGGATGTTGAATGAGGGATTCAGCGTCCCCTAGGCTCACCGCGATAGAAAATAACTCTAGATAACCCACAAAGGCCATGGCTTGTTCTAAATTTGCCGCCAACTCAAACGCGATCACCCCACCAGCGCGTTTCATCTGCTTACCCATAAATTGATGCCCTTGATGGGATTTCAGTCCGGGGTAATAAACTCGCGTAACACTTGGATGTTGTGCTAAAAACTCCGCCACGCGCTGGGCACTATCACAATGGCGTTGTAAACGCACATCTAAGGTTTTAAGGCCGCGTAGGATAAGCCAAGCATCGTGGGGCGATCACAGCCCCTATATCTTTTAAGATTTCATACTTCACTCTATGGAGCTGCTCTTCACTGCCACACACTATTCCCGCAATCACATCACCATGACCATTGAGATACTTAGTTGCACTGTGGATCACCAAATCGATACCAAAATCCAGCGGCCGCTGCAGTAATGGCGTCATAAAGGTATTGTCGACAATACTGACCAACTGATGACGTTTAGCAATAGTCGCAATTGCTGCTAAATCAAACACCTGCAAATGGGGGTTAACTGGGGTTTCACAGAAAATGACCTTAGTATTGGCTTTAATTGCCGCTTCTATTTCTTTTACCGATGAAAAGTCCACTAGGGACACTTCAATCCCAAAGCGCGCAAACTGGGACGTCATTAAGGCAAAGGTACAGCCGTATACGGCATTGGATGCCACTAAATGATCGCCCATCTGCAGGTTAGCCAATAATGCAGCGGATACCGCCCCCATACCAGATGCGGTCGCAGCGGCGGCTTCTGCCCCTTCTAAAATCGCCATTTTACGCTCAAGCTCGGCGGTTGTCGGATTACCTAAGCGAGTATAAATATACCCCGGTTCATCACCCGCAAATCGCTCACCACCTTGCTGCGCCGACTCAAACACAAAAGTCGCACTTTGATAAAGCGGCGTCACTAAGGCGCCAAAAGCCTCCCGTTCGTGGCCGCCATGAATAACCTGTGTTGCCGCCTTCCACATCTTGCCTGACTCATCTTGCATACCTAGCTCCTTGTAATTGGCATTAAGCGATTTCCGTTCTTGATTGATTGTTCGTTTGGGATGCTCAATGCCCGCGTTATGGATAATCCAATAGATAAGTTAATGAAACATTAGCCCTATCGAATAAGCCCTACCATAACGCGGCCAAACACTTAAGCCAGTGGCACGGAGAAAATAGCAGCGCACAAAGTGTAATTAACTTGTTACATAGCTACTCAAGCTCGGCAAAAAATCATAAAAAATGCGCTAAGGAATAAACCCACTAGCGCATCTATGTTCAACCATTTAAATCAGACACTATTTGATATTTAAAGCATCTACTCTCTTGGATTATCTTTAGCCGACCGAGAAACTTTGTCATCAACATCGGCGAACTGGCCTTTTAATGCGTCGCGGCCTTCTTTAGTAAACAGCTTGCCTGAAAACTGCTTCAGCTCAATTAACAATTCCTGATGCACTTTAGACAATTTAGGCCTTTGCTCTTCCCTAAACACAATCGGCCGACACAGTGCCATGGCTTGATATCCAAGGCGCGCAGTTAACATGCCGCCGCCTAAGCCTTGAGCTAGGCGAGCTGACAATTTACCTGTCATTTCAACCGATAACAGCTGCGTCCCTAAATCCGTGACTAACTCACTGGTACCCGCATAAATAATATTAATGATGATACTGCGGATAAGCTTAATTCGGCTCCAGTAACCTAGTTCGATACCATAACAGCGGGCCACATCACGCAGCATACGTTGATTACGCCATAGGATGATCGCCATATCGAGCACAGCTAACGGACTTGCTGCCAGTAGCACCGCCGACTCTGCCGCATAGCGTCGCACCACTTTTTTGGCCAGTTCATCCCGCTCAGTTAACACTAAATCCTCGAATAACAAGACCTTCTCGGCATCATTATGTTCATCTTTTAATGAACGGCGAAGTTGCTGCAAACCTTGGCTGTCGCCATAGTGGCACACTATGTTATCGATAAAGCTGTCAGCCTCACCCATTTGCATGCTCTGCGCCAGCCTTGCGCCCGTTTCTTGGGTATCGGCGACCTGTTTGAGCCGCTTAAGCTTACGGTATTCACTGACGGCGCCCGCTAATGCCCACGTACTGACGACCCCAAGCACTACACCATAAAAACTGAACAACCAAGGGCTCTCAAGCCATGCATCCCTCAGCCCTAATCCCGTTTGAACGACCACGAGCAGCAATAAACTCGATACTGCTAAACGGGCGAGCCAGGACCAACGGCGTGATTTAACCAGTTGAGGCGATACGGATTTAGCATCAATCATATTGGGATGGGCGGACAGTGTCGCATCCATTAATTCCTCAATATCAGTAGTGATTTCTTGCACTGGCGTATGGGGATCAAAGGCTTTCGCGCCTTTGAGTTCCTCTTTACTGGATTTAAGCTCAACGACTTGTGGGTCAAACAGCTGCTGCTTTTTCAGCGGCTTTTGTTTAATGGCCTGCTGTTTAACTGCCTGTTGTTCAATGGATTGTTCAACTGATTGCTCAGCCGAGCGTTCAGCTGTTTTGGCAGATGAATTGGCAGCCTGTTCATTTGGGTTATCCGATAGCTTTAACGTCATTCCAACTTATCTCCCAGTAAGTACTGCAGCAGATGATCGAGACGAATATGCTCAAAGTGCACTTGAGAGGGGTCAACATTCACATTGCTCGGCGGTGCAAAACCGATAAAGTTAAACCCTTGGTCACGCCAAAAATCGGGTTCAGGTAAGCGAATAGGCACTTCGCCGGGAAACAAGGTCAGGGCTTTACCGTTGAGTCCCGTCCCCTGCACAACTTCCACCTCGCCCTCTTGGGTTGTTACCATGCCATGGCGAGTCGCCTTGATGGCGCTAATCGCCATCGTCTCCACTTTACAACCATCAAAACTGGCAAAATGTTGGCTGTGTTTCAACATATCAGTTAACAGGGACAACACATGGCCCTGCTGATCACGGGTCACATGGTCAACCTTGCTCGCGGCAAATAACAAACGGTCGATGCGGGGGGCAAATAAACGCCGTAAATAACTCGATTGGCCAAAATGGAAACTTTCCATAATGGCGTTGAGCGCCGCGCCCATATCCTCAAATTGCTTTTTACCGCGATTCAACGCACTAAAACAGTCAACGAGTACTAACTGTCTGTCAAAACCGGCAAAATGGTTTTTATAGAAAGGCTTAACCACTTTAGCGACGTATTCTTGATAGCGTTTTTCAAGCACATGGAAGCCACTGTGTTTATCGCTTTGCGAAAGTTCAGTGAACTTTTCATCACTGACAAATAACAGGGGGAAAAAAGCCAATAAGGGAGCGCCCTGCCATTCGCCCGGCAATAACATGCGCCCGGGTTGCGCTTGATAATACCCTTGCACATGCACTAAATCATTGAGTAATAGCTGATATTGATCGGCAATCAGTTTCAATTGCTGTTCATCGGCGCTGGCGGCTAAATCCAATGACATCAAAGATTGTTCAAACTGGGCATACAAGGGTGAGCTTTTAAGATTCTCGATGCGAACTTGCTGGGCACGGCACCACTGGACAAAGTCTTGGCGCAGCATAGGTAAATCGAGTAACCATTCGCCGGGATAATCGACTATGTCTAAATATAAGGTCGCGGTATCGGAAAACTTGGCCAGCAAGCCCTTTTGCGGCTGGTATTTAATCGCCAAGCGTAGCTCTGAAATCGTGCGGGTGGAGGCAGGCCAAGTCGCAGGTTCGGAAGTGAGCGCTAACATGGCGCCTTGATAATCAAAACTGGCGATTTCCAGATCCGGCTGCATGGCACGCTTAACCCCGAGCAAACGCTGCTCACGGCTCACCTGCCACAATGGCAAAGCGCTGTTATTACGGGCATGGGTTAAGCTAGATACAGGACCAGAATTGAGTAACTGATTGACTAACCCGGTGATAAACGCGGTTTTTCCCGCACCAGAAAGCCCCGTCACCGCCAAACGTAAATGTCGGTCCGCGGTGCGATGTAACAGGGATTGGCCCTTTTGGGTTATTTTATGGAGCGAGGCATCAAGCATTCCCATAGAGACTTCCCTTATGTCGAATGATGTTAACTTATGTCAAGTGATGTTGACTATACACTGGAATGGAAAAGAGATTAAGCAACAAGGGCGGACATGTCCGCCCTTTAGAAGGGTTACAAACTATTGATTTGTCTTTTTAAATCAAAGTTGTCAGAGGTGACGTGGCGTTCTAAATTTTGCAGCCTGACTTCCAAATTTCGAAATTGACGACTCACGTCGCTCAGTGCTTGCTTTGCGGGCTCTCCCGACTGCCACGGCTTCTTCTTCACCTCAATATCGTCCCTATCGTACGACTTTTGAGGCTTGATGTCTAAAATCACCCACAGGGCAACATAGATGATAAACACCACACCTGAGCCACCGAGTAAGAAGATAGACACAGTCAACACACGCACTAACCATGTTTCAATCGCAAAGTACTCGGCAATCCCTGCACATACACCTGCTATTTTGCCGGACTGGGGAATGCGGTACAAAGTACGGCCATTAGATCCTCTCATGTTTCCCCCTCCATTCGGGCGATTCTGTATCCAGAATGGCCTCTAAGGTTTCAATGCGCGCCGCCATTTTGTCGGCTTTAGCAATCAAATCATTGAGTTGTGAAAACTCTTCCTCAGTGAGTCCCTGGCTCACTTGTCGCTTACTGCGATAATGAAGAACTAACCATATTGGCGCGACTATCACCATGAAAATAATAATCGGCGCCATCAGTACGTCCATATCCATAACTCACCTCTGAATTGTTATTCTTTTGACTTAATTGGCGCTTTAGCTTTTACCTTGGCTTTGAGCGCTGCCAGTTCTGCATTCACAGAGTCTTCCGCTTCCAGCGCCGCAAACTCATCGGCTAAAGTCTTTTTACCGCCAAGATCGTAGGATTCAACTTGGGCTTCTAAGCCTTCGACACGGCGCTCATATTGCTCAAACTTGAGCATAGCGTTGTCGATTTTGCTTGAATCTAACTGCTTTTTCACTTCTAAGCGCGATGACGCGGTTTGAGTGCGCAGAATAATGGTCTTTTGGCGCGCTTTAGCATCGAGCAGCTTTTCCTGCAGCATGCTCACTTCATCTTTCAAGCGTGCAATGTGCTCATCAATAACAGTTAATTCTTGATTCAGCGTGTCTGCTAAACCAGTCGCTTTTTGTTTTTCAACTAAAGCGGCTTTCGCTAAGTCCTCACGGTCTTTCGACAGTGCCAGTTCAGCCTTATCTTGCCAATCTTGCACTTGCTCTAACACGCGGTTGATACGACGTTGCAGCTCTTTCTTTTCAGCTAATACTTTAGCTGAGGTCGAACGCACTTCAACGAGTGTGTCTTCCATTTCTTGGATAATCAGTCGAACCATTTTTTCTGGGTCTTCGGCTTTATCCAGCAATGCGCTGATATTAGAGTTAATGATATCGGCGAAACGAGAGAAAATTCCCATAATCCTATCCTCAAATTGATGTTGGTCTCGTACAGGGTAATACACTAACCGTGCCAACTTTTAATTATTATTAAAATACAGCAAGTTAAACAAAAAATTAACTTTTACTTCCTTTTACGCTCCAAGCCACTTATTATCATTTTCACCAATTTTTAGCGCGAAAGACTAAAAAATATCGTGGATAATAAATTTCAGCAAGACAACCTTATCGGTCAATCCAACGCCCTACTCGAAGTGTTAGAACATGTGTCGCAAATTGCGCCCCTGTCTAAACCCGTACTGATTATTGGTGAACGTGGCACAGGTAAAGAGCTGATTGCCGAACGCTTACATTATCTGTCTAAGCGCTGGGATCAAAGTTTTATTAAGCTAAACTGTTCATCTTTGAGTGAAAATTTACTCGAGAGTGAATTGTTTGGCCATGAGTCTGGCGCCTTTACCGGCGCCAAAGGCAAACACGAAGGCCGCTTTGAGCGCGCCGACGGCGGCACCTTATTCCTCGACGAATTAGCCAATACCTCAGGGCTTATCCAAGAAAAGCTACTACGCGTTATTGAATACGGCGAATTTGAGCGGGTCGGCGGCAGTAAAACCGTGCAGGCCGATGTCCGTTTAATCTGCGCCGCTAACGAAGATCTCCCCTCATTGGCTGAAGCTGGCGAATTTCGTGCCGACTTACTCGATAGGCTTGCCTTTGATGTGATCACGCTGCCGCCGCTGCGTTGCCGCCCAGAAGATATTATGACACTGGCGGAATACTTCGCCGTTGGCATGGCCCGCCAATTAAAGCTGCAACTCTTTAGTGGATTTAGCACCCGCGCGGTCGAGCAATTAATGAGCCACGATTGGCCGGGTAATATCCGTGAGCTGAAAAACGTGGTCGAGCGCAGCGTCTATCGCAATGGTGGTGAAAATAGGCCAATCGATCATATTACACTCGACCCTTTTGCGTCACCGTATCGGCCCCAAACTCGGGTCAAGACCCGCGAGCGTCAACTACCTTTAGTCGCGCCAGCAGTGGCCGCAACGCCCCAAGTTGTACCAACACTCGAATCGGCAGCGGTTACCAACAATGATCCTGCAATGAATACTTTTAATTTTCCGCTTGATTTCAAAGAGCAAACGGAGAAGTACGAGATGGACTTGTTGCAGCAGGCACTCTCAAACAGCCAATATAATCAGAAAAAGACGGCTGAGCTTTTAGGATTAAGCTATCACCAGCTGCGTGGCATCCTGAAAAAGTACAATTTACTCGATAAAGCATAAGCAGATTGCCCACGGGGGAGATGCACTGCTAAAATAGCCTTTCATAGTCGATAAAATAATGATTTATAAATGAGTGTGCTAATTAGACGCCTGTGCCTAACAACTGCAGTTTGCTGCATGAGTTGGTTGTTGGTCGGGTGTGGCCCCCAACAACTTCCCTCTGGTTTGGTGTATTGCTCCGAAGGGAATCCCGAGTCTTTTAATCCGCAATTGGTGACCTCTGGCACCACTATCGACGCCACCTCGCACCAAATTTATAGCCGCTTAGTCGACTACGATACTCAATCAGGCAAACTCGTGCCGGCATTGGCGACCCAATGGTCAATGTCAGAGGATGGCCTAAGCTACCGGTTTGTCCTCAGGGAAAATGTCAAGTTCCAAAACTCGTCGCGTTTTACCCCATCTCGCACTTTTAATGCCGACGATGTGTTATTTTCGTTTAATCGTATCATTGATCCTCAACACCCTTACCATAGGGTCTCTCATACTGGATATCCCTTCTTCCAAAGCATTGGCTTTTCAGCGCAAGTCAAAGAAATAAAAAAGATTAATGACCATGAAGTCGTTTTTTATTTAGCTCGCAAAGACGCCTCTTTTCTATCAAATTTAGCGACCGACTTTGCAGTGATCTTATCCGCTGAATATGCCGAGCAGCAGTTAGCCCTTGGTCATCCTGAAAACGTCGACCACTTTGCCATAGGTACAGGGCCATTTACCTTAGTCCAATACGCTAAAAACGAATATATTCGCTACCGCCGTCATCCCGATTTTTGGGGCGAGCCAGCAAAAATTGATATGCTGGTATTTGATATAACCCCCAAAAGTACGGTCAGGCTGGCTAAACTTATCGCGGGGGATTGCAGCGTTTCAGCACTACCTAAGGCGGGTGAACTGCCTGTTATCAAACAACATAGCGAGTTAACCATTGAATCCCAACCTGGGCTCAACGTTGCATTTTGGGCCTTTAACACCCTAAAGCCACCACTAGATGATGTTCGCGTACGCCGCGCCCTCGCCTATGCGGTCGATAAACAAAATATCCTGCGGGCTGTTTACCAAAATACCGCCATTGAGGCTACAGGGGTGCTGCCCCCCGCCTCTTGGGCCTACGACAACAATAAAGGTCTGAACGATTACAACCCACAAAAAGCACGGGACTTACTCAAAACCGTGGGAATAAAAAATCTCAGTATCGATATTTGGGCCATGCCAGTAGCCCGAGCTTATAATCCTAATACATTGAAAACTGCAGAATTAATTCAATCTGATTTAGCGAATATCGGCGTTAAGGTCAATATTATTAGTTATGACTGGAGTGTATTTAGTCAAAGACTCAGCCGCGATGAATATGACTCAGTGCTTATTGGCTGGAATGCCGATAATAGCGATCCTGACAATTTCTTCACTCCGTTACTCAGTTGCTCGGCAATGCAGTCGAACAACAACCGCTCTCGCTGGTGTAATCGCCAATTTGATGCCATTTTAGATAGAGCCCGAGAGATGTCATCCCAGGCAGAACGTAAAGCCATTTACCAAGAGGCCGAGGCCTTTCTAGCCGACCAAGTGCCTATGGTGAATTTAGCCCACGCCAAACGTGTTGCATTAACTCGTAGCAATGTCCACAACATGCAACTCACTCCCTTTGGAGGCATTTCCTTTGCCCATACAAGCCAAACTCCGCAGGAGGCTCGCTGATGTTCAGATACCTTTTGCGACGCCTTTATCTCTTTCTTGCGACATCCTTGGTGATGATTGGGGTGCTGTTTTACAGCACGGGATTATTTCCCGTTGAACGTAGCTTTGCACTGACGGGCATTCATGCCCCTACGGCAAGCCAATTGGTGCAAATAGAGCAAGACTACAGATTAAATGATAATCAAGCTTTGCAATTTTTTGCGTATTTGCAACAGAGATTAAGCGGGAATTTAGGGGTATCGGTCACCTCTCACCAAAGCGTTGCCGAAGAATTACGTGCTGTGCTTCCTGCCTCGTTTGAATTAGCGATTATGGCGGCAATCATTGCTATTGGCTTAGGGGTGCCGCTCGGGGTTTTAGCCTCTCAAAGCCAGCATAAACTCACCCAGAATACCATTATGGCCATTACCCTTACGGGCTATTCAGTGCCCGTTTTTTGGTTGGGGCTTTATCTGTCGCTCTGGTTTGGGGTCGACCTGGGCTGGTTACCTATTTCGGGACAGCTTAACTTGTTGTATGAGATTAAGCCGATCACTGGCTTTATGTTAGCTGATATTTTACTTTCTGAGTCACAATACAGCATGTCAGCCTTTAAAGATGCGCTGTTACATATTGTCTTACCCGCAACAACCTTAGCCGTTTTACCTTTTACCGTGGTCGTTCGCAGCACCCGTTCAGCCATGATGAATGTGATGAATCAAACCTTTATTCGCGCCGCCGAAGCCCGGGGAATGCACACTGGCACTATCATTCTGCGCCATGCCTTACCCAATGCCTTAATCCCTGTGCTTAAGCACCTAGGGTTAATGCTTGGTTCCTTTGCCAGCTATGCCATTGTGGTCGAAATGATTTTCTCTTGGCCCGGGGTCGGCTCATGGTTGGTATCGGGAATTTATCAGCGGGATTATACTGTTATCCAAGGGGGTATTCTGGCTGTTGCCTTGCTGATCATCTTCCTAAGTATCTTGATTGAAGTATTGCATACTGTCTTCAATCCACTGAGCAGAAAAGACCTTTATGCCGCCAGTTAAAATCTATAAAGAAGATCAAATCGCCTCCCCTATGATGCGGGTATGGCAAAATTTTTCGGCCAACCCTTTTGCCTTGGCGGGGCTGTGGACGATTGCATTCCTGCTTTTGCTAACGCTGTTTGGCCCTATGATTGCGCCTTTTCCCCCAGAAGCCCAAGATCCTAGAGCGTTATTATTGCCTCCATCTTGGGACCCTTCGGGTACAGTTGCTCATTTTTTAGGGACTGATGATCTCGGCCGCGATATATTTAGCCGTTTACTGCACGGTGCCCATTTGACCTTCGGCATGGCACTTTTAATCGTAATTACCGCCCTAGTGACGGGTTTTATTATCGGCTCATTGTCCGGCATGATGCGCGGCTTGAAATCCAGTATCCTCGGTCATTTACTCGACGCGCTGCTGTCAATTCCGTCACTCTTGATGGCCATTTTAGTGGTGGCCGTGATGGGGCCAGGGCTTGAAAATGTGTTTTGGGCCGTTGGTATCGCCTTAACTCCCCAGTTTGTGCGTTCCATTCATCAATCTGTGCATGAGGAATTGCAAAAAGAATACGTTACCGCAGCGCGAT
This sequence comes from Shewanella sp. KJ2020, assembly GCF_024197625.1. NCBI lineage: Bacteria > Pseudomonadati > Pseudomonadota > Gammaproteobacteria > Alteromonadales > Shewanellaceae > Shewanella > Shewanella sp. KJ2020. Next base: position 128,266 of record NZ_JAKUKD010000008.1, read on the forward strand.
TAGATGGTGCCAACTCGCTGCAAATTTTTTGGTATGTCATCATGCCAAACGTCTGGGAAGTGGTGATCATTCAGACGACCTTAGCCATTTCTGCCGCTATTTTAGACATAGCCGCCCTCGGATTTCTAAGCTTAGGCGCACAGGCGCCAAGCCCGGAATGGGGAGCTATGGTGGCTCAGGGCATAGATAATTTATTGACCGCACCTTGGACGGTAACGATTCCGGGATTAGCGATTCTTTTTAGTGTGCTGGCCATTAATTTGGTTGGTGATGGCCTACGGTCGGCGCTCGCGCCCATCAGAAACTAACTTATGCCTTTACTCGACGTACGAAATCTAACGATTGAACTCGATACGCCCCACGGCAGAGTGCGGGCACTCGAAAAGGTCAGCCTAACGCTCAATGCGGGGGAGATTCATGGCCTAGTCGGTGAATCCGGCTCTGGACGAAGTTTGTTGGCCAGAGCCATTCTTGGGATCCCAGGCCCCAATTGGACTATTACCGCCGATCGCATGATGTGGGACGGTAATAATCTGATGGCGATGAGTTCAAAGGAGCGCCGCAATCTGATGGGCTCAGATATGGCGATGATTTTCCAAGATCCCTCGGGTAGCCTCGACCCAGCCCAAACGGTTGGGAGTCAGTTGATGCAGGCTATGCCCAAAAATCCCAAAGCCTATTTTTGGCAAAAGCATAAACATGCCAAACTCACCGCTCAAAAATGGCTACATAAGGTCGGTATTAAAGACCCACAGAAAGTCATGGCGAGCTACGCTTGGGAATTGTCCGAGGGTGAATGCCAAAAGGTGATGATCGCCATGGCCGTCGCCAATCAACCGCGACTGTTGATTGCCGATGAACCGACAAACTCCATGGAACTTAGCACTCAGGCCCAGATTTTTCGCTTACTATCCCAACTCAATCAACTGCAAAACGTGTCGATTTTGATCATCAGCCATGAGCTTGAAACCTTAGCCCAGTGGTGTGATCACTTATCAGTACTCTACTGTGGCCAAGTGATGGAATCGGGACCGACCGAGGAACTGATTGCCACCCCCTATCACCCCTACACTAAGGCATTACTCGATAACATGCCTGACTACTCGGGCATCAAAGCGCACAAGGCTATCATGCCAACACTCCCAGGCTCAGCACCTGCGCTACAACATCTTCCCATTGGTTGCCGCCTAGGGCCAAGGTGCCCCGAAGCACAAAAGAAATGTGTTAATCAGCCAAATTTGAGTCATATCAAAGACCGCTACTTTGCATGCCATTTCCCTTACCACGGCGAAACAACAAATGACGATCCCACTGCTTAAAGTTAACGATCTCTATAAAAGATATGATACAGGTTATAGAGGCTTTTCACGCCAATATAACGATGCATTAGCCCCCGTTTCTTTTGAGCTCAATAGTGGCGAAACCTTAGCCATAGTCGGTGAAGCGGGCTCGGGTAAGAGTACTCTTGCGCGCATATTAGTCGGTGCAGAACCCCGCAGCGGCGGTGAAATTTACTTTGAGGGTGAAGCCTTAGATAGCCGCAACATCAAACAGCGTTGCCGCTTGATCAGGATGATTTTCCAAGATCCTAATACTTCACTCAATCCCAGACTCACTATTGGTCAGTTGCTCGATGAGCCACTGCGGTTTAATACTGATCTCTCGGCCAAAGAGCGTCATAGCCAAGTTATAGACACCTTAAGGAAAGTCGGTTTATTGCCGGAGCATGCTGATTTCTATCCGCATATGATCTCCGAAGGCCAAAAGCAACGGGTCGCGGTGGCGCGGGCTCTTATGCTCAATCCTAAGATTATTATTGCCGATGAGGCATTAACGGCTCTTGATCTTTCTGTACGCTCACAAATTCTAAATTTATTACTGAAACTGCAAAAAGATCTCGGCTTGTCTTATATCTTCGTCTCCCATAATCTCAATATTATTCGCCATGTTAGCGATAAAATTATGGTGTTGCATAAGGGGGTTATGGTTGAGAAAGCCCCAACAGAACAGATATTTAACTCGCCACAACATGAATACACCCAGAGGCTGATCCAAGAGCAGAGCCTGTTTGTTCACAAGCGTTAAACTGCTCCAACCACTTAAATAATCAGGCGAATTGGTTAAAAATAGATGCCATTTACTCGCTGAAATATTTATCCTATTGGCTATTTTGATAGAAGAAGCTTAAACATGATTATCAAACCAAAAATTCGTGGCTTTATTTGTACCACCACTCATCCCGTTGGCTGTGAAGCAAACGTTCAAGAACAAATCGCCTTAACCAAAGCGAAAGGCAAAATCGCTAATGGCCCTAAAAAAGTTTTAGTGGTCGGCTCATCCAGCGGTTACGGTCTGTCTTCACGTATCGCCGCCGCTTTCGGTAGCGATGCAGCGACCATTGGCGTGTTCTTCGAAAAGCCAGGTACAGAAGCCAAACCTGGCACTGCCGGTTGGTATAACTCCGCCGCCTTCGATAAGTTTGCAAAAGCCGAAGGCTTGTATTCAAAAAGCATTAACGGCGATGCCTTCAGCCATGAAGCAAAGCAAAAAGTCATCGAGCTTATTAAGCAAGATCTCGGCGAAATCGATATGGTCGTTTACTCACTGGCCTCCCCTGTGCGCAAACACCCAGATTCAGGTGAGCTTATCCGATCAGCTTTAAAACCCATTGGCGAAACCTATACCGCAACTGCCGTTGATACCAATAAAGACTGCATTATTGAAGCGACCGTTGAGCCCGCAACTGAGCAGGAAATTGCCGATACCGTCACTGTTATGGGCGGCGAAGATTGGGAACTGTGGATTAAAGCCTTATCAGAAGCTGGTGTACTAGCCGATAACTGCAAAACAGTAGCCTATAGCTATATCGGCACTGAGCTGACCTGGCCAATCTACTGGCATGGGGCCCTTGGCAAGGCCAAGATGGATCTGGACCGCGCAGCAAAAGCCTTAAATGAGCAACTGTCCGCAACCGGTGGTAGCGCTAATGTAGCAGTGCTCAAGAGCGTTGTGACTCAAGCCAGTTCAGCTATCCCTGTAATGCCACTGTATATCGCTATGGTATTTAAGAAAATGCGCCAAGAAGGGCTACACGAAGGTTGTATGGAGCAAATCTATCGCATGTTCAGCGAGCGCCTATTCCGCGCCGACGGTGCCAAGCCTGAAACCGACAGCGATAATCGTCTACGTTTGGACGACTGGGAACTGCGTGAAGATATTCAGCAGCATTGCCGCGATTTATGGCCCCAAGTCACCACAGAGAACCTCTCTGAACTTACTGACTATCAAGAATACAAGGCTGAATTTATTAAACTCTTCGGCTTTGGCATTGAAGGGATTGATTACGACGCTGATGTAAATCCTTACGTTGAATTTGATGTGATCGAACTCTAATTCCCGTGAATTACCAGCGTTAATACTAAACGCCACCTTAGGGTGGTGTTTTTATTTGCTGCAAAACTAGGTCGATAGGCTAAACTAGGATGACTTTTCACAGGTAGCATAAGGACAAAAAAATGAAGATCAGTGCACGCAATACCCTTAGTGGCACAATTACCGCCATCGAAATCGGCTCAGTGAATAACGAGGTCACGATTGAACTCGCACCGGGCGTAGTGCTCACCTCCGTGGTCACTAAAGCATCCTGCGAACGTTTAGGGCTTAAAGTTGGCGATTCAGCTTATGCACTTATCAAAGCGAGCAGCGTAATGATTGGAGTGGATGATTAATTCTTCGTTTTAAGTCATAGAGAAATACGCAAACAAAAAGGCCAAGTGAATTCACTTGGCCTTTTTATTCAATCTATTAGAGATAACAGCCTTGGCCGCTATCCATACTTAGATTAACCTTCTACCGGGTACAATACCTCGGCATTGGCTTTGAGTGAGTCGATCAAGCCACGGTAGTCTGCTTCACTGTATTGCGCATTCAAACGTTGCTTAAGCGCATTGACTAGCTCATCGCTAACACTCTCAGCGGCATTGACTTTATCCAGCGCGACCACGGCATACCCATTGGCTAAAGCCACAGTATCCACCACAGGGGTAGTACTCGGTGTTGGCATTTGGAACACTTTGCCCACAATGGCAGCGTCAATAGTTTGCTCACCACGGCCCAATTTAGCTTTAGCGATTAGCGCGATATCGGTCGCACCCGCTTTAACCTGTGACAGTATTTCCTGCGCTTTGGCACGGGCGGCATCGTTCGCCTGCTCTTGCTTCAAACGGTCCGTGATGTCGGTCTTCACAGTCGCTAATGGCAAAGTGCCTGCATCCTGATGCTCTTTGGCACGGATAACAATCACGTGGTTAGGCGCAAGTTCAATCACTTCGCTGTTCAAGCCCTTTAACATAACCGTTTCTGAGAAGGCTGCCTTTACAAAATCCGGCTTATTAAACTCAGCGGGAACATCGTCGCGGGAAAAGAGTGCAGTGGTTTTAACCGCAATACCTACGGCTTTTGCCGTTTCAGCTAAGGTATCAGGTACCTCGTAGCTGGTATCGGCCAACTTACTTTGCAAACTGTAGAATTGGTCGACAGCCTTCTTGTCCTGCAACTGGGCCACAATTTTAGCTTTCACGTCGGCAAAAGGCACTGTTGCACCCGCTTGCACATCGAGTAATTTAATGATGTGGAAACCAAAATCAGTTTTAACAACCCCTGAATGTTCACCCTTATTTAACGCAAATAACGCAGCATCGAAGGTTGGATCCATCACACCGGGTTCAAACCACTCCAGCTTACCGCCCTGCTCTGCACTCAAGGTATCGTCGGAGTTAGCTTTCGCTAATTCAGCAAAATCGGCACCATTATCTAATTGCTTAGCTAAATCTTCCGCCTTGGCTTTTGCGGCAGCTTCATCGCTATCAATAGTAACCAGAATATGAGCCGCTAGACGCTTTTCATTCGCCACATATTGGGCTTTGTGCTCATCGTAATAAGCCTGCGCTTCTTCGTCCGAAATAGGGCTATTTTTAGCAAAATCAGCCGTATTTAGCTCAACGTACTCTAGGCTCACCTTTTCTGGGCTCATAAATTGCCCTTGGTTAGCATCGTAGTAGTTTTTCACTTGCTCATCGGTAACACTGGCATTGGCAAGGAATGGCGCAGAATCCACCACCAAGTAACGAATATCACGGGTTTGACCTTGCAGTTCAGCTAATTGCTTAGCTTCACCGGGCAACACAAACTCGGTACCTACTAAGGCCGCAGTCAGCTGGCGACGAGTCATATCGACGCGCATCATGCTTCTAAAGGTTTGTGGCTGATAGCCTAACTGGCGCAAAATCGCTTGATAACGTTCGTTATCAAATTTACCGTCAGTTTGAAAAGCAGGTTCTGTTTTAATAGCTGCAATAATTTGCTCATCAGACACTCTCAGACCCATAGCATGTGCGGCTTGGTCGATGAGTTTATCGGCAACTAAACGTTCTAACACGCTCTGCTTTATGCTTTCTAGGTATTTTTCGTCGGCAGATAATGCAGCAAACATTTCACCCAGCTGTTGCTCCATACGAGAGCGTTCGCTCTGGTAGGCTTGCTCTAACTCGGCTTTAGTGATCTTGTCACCATTGACTTCTGCGGCGGGTACGTCAGTTGTTGAGCCTAAGTAGCTACTGACACCTGCAAATGCAAAAGATAAAATCACAAGTACGAGAATGCCTTTAGCTATCACGCCTTGCGAACCGTCGCGGATCTTTTCTAACATCAGATTTCTCGCTTGTTGCGATTAACAAAATAAAAAGGCGCATCAGTTTGAGATGCGCCTTTCTGTAATTTATGGGGATAATTCAGACGCTACCACAGGTAAGTGCTAAAACCCCGAGTAATGGTTGATGTAAAACGTCAAAATCCATTACTTTCAATTCGTAAAAAGCACTGATTAAACAGTGCTTATCATTACGAATGCCTTACAAAGGCTACGATATCAAAAATTAATTGACAGCGTCTTTCAGAGCTTTACCTGCTTTAAATGCAGGAATTTTTGCTGCGGCGATTTTGATTTCTTCACCCGTTTGTGGGTTGCGACCAGTACGCTCAGCGCGCTCACGCACTTCAAAAGTACCAAAACCAACAAGAGAAATTTTATCGCCTTCTTTCAGACCTTCAGTCACAGCAGCGATAAAAGAATCCAGTGCACGGCCAGCAGCGGCTTTAGAAATGTCAGCACCAGAAGCGATTTTCTCGATTAGTTCAGATTTGTTCATGTCATCCCCTTGAATGTAATTTTTTTTGCGCCGCAACCAAATCCGTCTCTAGAGCGGTCTGCGGAGGCTTTTATAACAAGCTTGAATTCAAAGTTCAAGCTGAGTTCGAAAACCAAAGAAATAAAACTGGATACAGCTCAAAGCCAGTTGCGCCAAGGGCTTGGAGCAGCTGGCTCTCCACAGACCTAGGCTACCACAGGTCTGCGCTTTGTTAAGCCCCTTTTTTCACTTTTTTTAGCGTGGTAGCGCATTTTCTTGCGTTATGCCAAGTTTTTAACCACTTCGAAGCCTTCAACCGGTCTTTCTAGAGCCAGTTTTAACACTTCATCGACCCAACGCACGGGGCGAATTTCTAAATCGGCAATCACATTGGCAGGAATTTCTTCCAAATCACGCTCGTTCTCTTTTGGAATAAGCACCAATTTTATGCCGCCGCGGTGTGCTGCCAGCAGTTTTTCTTTCAAACCGCCGATAGGTAACACTTCACCACGTAAGGTAATTTCACCTGTCATGGCTACGTCGGCACGTACTGGGTTACCCGTTAAGCTTGAAACCAAAGCGGTACACATGGCCGCACCGGCCGATGGACCATCCTTAGGCGTTGCGCCTTCTGGTACGTGCACATGGATATCACGCTTCTCGTAAAAGTCGCCATTGATACCTAACTGCTCGGCGCGGGCGCGAACGACTGTCATCGCCGCTTGAATCGACTCTTGCATTACGTCGCCAAGTGAACCTGTATAAGTCAACTTACCTTTACCCGGAACCGATGTTGCTTCAATCGTCAGTAAATCGCCGCCCACTTGTGTCCAAGCTAAACCAGTCACTTGACCAATTTGGTTCTTCGACTCGGCTTTGCCGTAATCGAAACGTTGTACACCGAGGAATGACTTCAAGTTTTCTTGGTTAACTGTCACAGATTTAACTGACTTATCCAGCAAAATCATTTTCACGACCTTACGGCAAATCTTCGACAATTCACGCTCAAGCGAACGCACACCCGCTTCACGGGTGTAGTAGCGGATAATGCCGACAATCGCGCTGTCATCCACATGGATTTCATTGGCTTTTAGACCGTTACGCTCAATTTGTTTGGTCAACAAATGCTGTTTAGCAATGTTTAGCTTCTCATCTTCGGTGTAACCCGACAGACGGATAACTTCCATACGGTCCAGCAGCGGCCCAGGAATATCCATAGAGTTAGACGTTGCCACGAACATCACATCGGATAAGTCGTAATCGACCTCGAGGTAATGGTCGTTAAAGGTCGCGTTTTGCTCAGGATCTAATACTTCTAATAACGCAGAAGCGGGATCGCCGCGCATATCAGAACTCATCTTGTCGATTTCATCGAGCAGGAATAACGGGTTCTTCACGCCCACTTTGGCCATCTTTTGAATGACTTTACCCGGCATAGAGCCAATATAAGTACGGCGATGTCCGCGGATTTCCGCTTCATCACGCACGCCGCCTAAGGCTACACGTACATACTTACGCCCAGTTGCCTTAGCAATGGATTGACCCAATGACGTTTTACCCACACCTGGTGGCCCAACGAGACACAGGATTGGCCCTTTGAGCTGGCGCACACGGCTCTGTACCGCGAGGTATTCCAAAATACGTTCTTTAACCTTTTCCAGGCCATAATGGTCGGTATCGAGCACTTCTTGGGCTTTGGCTAAATCACGTTTGATTTTAGAGCGTTGGCTCCAAGGCACTGACGTCATCCAATCGACATAACTGCGCACAACTGTGGCTTCCGCCGACATGGGTGACATCATGCGTAATTTGTTCAGCTCGGCGAGGGCTTTTTCCTTCGCTTCGCTTGGCATGTTAGCCTCTTCAATCTTACGATTTAAGGCTTCAAACTCATCATGGCCTTCATCTAAGTCACCCAGTTCTTTTTGGATGGCTTTCATCTGTTCGTTCAGATAATACTCACGCTGGCTTTTTTCCATCTGTTTTTTAACGCGGGTACGGATACGTTTCTCAACCTGCAGAAGGTCGATCTCCGATTCCATCATCGCCATTAAATATTCCAGACGTTCGCCGACGTTGACCATCTCAAGTACAGACTGCTTATCTTCAAGCTTAAGTGGCATATGTGCGGCCATAGTATCCGCCAGACGCGCCGCTTCATCGATACCCGATAACGAGGTTAAGACTTCTGGCGGGATCTTCTTGTTCAGCTTGATATAACCTTCAAACTGACCAATGGCACTGCGCACTAGCACTTCTTCTTCTTTGTCTTCCAGCGGCTCTGATTCCAGATACTCAGCCTTAGCCACAAAGAATTCAGTTTCTTGGGTATAACGGGTGATACGGGCGCGACGGCCACCTTCAACCAGCACTTTTACCGTACCATCAGGCAATTTCAGTAACTGCAAAATAGAGGCAACTGTACCAACATCGAAAATATCATCTTTGGTGGGTTCATCGAGCTCGGCATCTCGCTGCGCCACTAAAATAATCTGTTTATCCTGGGCCATTGCCGTTTCGAGACAACGAATCGATTTTTCTCGGCCAACGAACAACGGAATTACCATATGGGGATAGACCACCACATCTCGCAGTGGCAGCACGGGGAGTTCGATATGCGCTTCACGCTCTAGGGTCATAGTTCGATTCCGTTTTGGTGAATGGGATTGATAATGGAGTATATTGGGACGGTTTAATCAGTTTCAATGGTCAATACGAAAAAAGGAGCCCATTGGACTCCTTGTTTTTCAGTTTATTTTCAAACAGTACGATTATTGCTCGCCGGAAGCCGCCTGCGCCTCATTTCGCTCATAAATCAGGATAGGTGCAGACTCACCATTGACCACTGACTCATCAACGACGGCCTTCACCACGCCTTCGGTTGAAGGAATGTCGTACATAGTATCGAGTAAAATACCTTCAACAATTGAACGCAGACCACGGGCACCCGTCTTACGGGACATGGCTTTATGGGCAATCGCCTTTAGTGCATCTTCACGGAACTCAAGCTCTACGCCTTCCATCTCAAATAACGCACTGTATTGCTTAGTCAGGGCATTTTTAGGTTGAGATAGAATTTGCACTAGGGCTTCTTCATCGAGTTCAGTCAGTGTCGCAACCACAGGTAGACGGCCGATAAACTCAGGGATCAAGCCATATTTGACTAAATCACCGGGTTCAACTTGAGATAAGGTTTCAGAAATCGTCGCCTTCTCTTTTTCGCCTTTTACCTGCGCACCGAAACCGATGCCTGAGCCAACGTGGGCACGCTGCTCAATCACTTTTTCAAGTCCGGCAAATGCGCCACCACAGATAAACAGGATCTTAGAGGTATCAACCTGTAAAAATTCCTGCTGTGGATGCTTACGGCCACCTTGGGGTGGAACCGCGGCAACAGTGCCTTCAATCAGCTTAAGCAGTGCTTGCTGCACACCTTCACCTGAAACATCACGGGTGATCGATGGATTGTCTGACTTACGGCTAATTTTATCGATTTCATCGATATAAACGATACCGCGCTGGGCTTTCTCAACATCGTAATCGCACTTTTGCAGCAATTTTTGAATGATGTTCTCAACGTCTTCACCCACATAACCCGCTTCGGTCAAAGTGGTAGCATCGGCCATGGTGAAAGGTACGTTTAATGAGCGCGCCAGTGTCTCTGCTAGCAGCGTTTTACCACTACCCGTTGGGCCAATCAGCAAAATGTTACTTTTGCCTAATTCAACCCCATCTTTAGGGGATGAATTTTTTAAGCGTTTATAGTGATTATAAACCGCAACAGAGAGCACTTTTTTGGCTCGGTCTTGGCCAATAACATAATCGTCTAAATGCGCACGCAACTCATGTGGCGTTGGCAGTTTATCGTTATCACGTTTTGGAGAGATCTCTTTAATCTCTTCACGAATAATGTCGTTACATAATTCAACGCATTCATCGCATACGTATACTGATGGACCAGCAATCAGTTTTCTCACTTCATGCTGGCTCTTACCGCAAAAAGAGCAGTACAGCAATTTACCGCTGTCACCATTATTTTTGTTGTCGCCCATTAATTACCTCATTTGCAGTCTGCTCTACTGCCAGTCTTAAACTTGCTTAACCTTTTACAGAGCATAGCCCAGTCAAAAGCAAAAATCAGCCGCGTTTTGTCATCACAGCGTCAACTAAACCGTAATCCACGGCTTGAGTTGCACTCATAAAGTTATCGCGATCGGTATCGCGCTCAATCACTTCGAGTGGCTGGCCAGTGTGCTCGGCAAGCATCAGGTTGAGCTTATTTTTGATGCCGATAATTTCTTGTGCGTGAATAGCGATATCGGAAGCCTGACCTTGGAAACCACCCAGTGGTTGATGGATCATCACCCGAGAGTTTGGCAAACAGAAACGTTTACCCTTCTCGCCACCCGCTAACAGGAAGGCGCCCATGCTGGCCGCTTGGCCAATACACACGGTGCTCACGTTAGGCTTAATAAATTGCATGGTATCATAAATCGCCATACCCGCAGTAACTGAGCCGCCAGGTGAGTTGATATATAAGAAAATATCTTTATCAGGGCTTTCTGATTCCAAGAATAACAACTGCGCCACAATCAGGTTAGCCATATGTTCTTCAACTTGACCCACCAAAAAGATAATCCGCTCTTTCAATAGACGAGAATAAATATCGTATGAACGTTCACCCTTAGCAGTCTGTTCGATCACCATAGGCACTAAAGCACTTTGTATGTCTGACGCATTATGCATTATTCACTTCCCTAAATAAAAATGGCTCGCATGAGGAGCCTCATACGAGCCATTATAAATGGCGAACAGCTAATCAAGTCAAGCTTAGCTTATGCGCGACCGGTAGCCTTGTTCATAAATTCTTCAAAAGCAACTTCTTTCTCGGTCACTTTGGCAGATTTAAGCAGTGCTTCAACCGCTTGCTCTTCTAAAGCAACGTTGCGCATGTTCTGCATCAGTTCTTTGTTGCTGTTGTAGTAAGCGATAACTTCACTTGGATCTTCATAGGCTGACGCCATAGAAGCGATCAGGCCTTGTACGCGCTCGTCTTCTGCTTTCAGTTCGTTAGTCTTGATGACTTCGCCTAATAGCAGACCGATTTTAACGCGACGGGCCGCTTGTTCTGTGAACAGTTCAGCTGGCAGTTCTGGCATGTTAGCCGCTTGGCCGCCAAAACGTTGCATCGCTTGTTGACGCAGTACATTAACTTCGCCATCGATCAATGCTTTTGGCAGAGTGATGTCGTTGTTTGCTAACAGACCTGCGATCACTTGCTCTTTCACGTTAGCTTTTAACGCTTGCTCAAGTTCACGGTTCATGTTTTTACGGATTTCAGTTTTCAGCGCTTCTAAGCCACCTTCGCTGATACCGAACAGAGCAGCAAACTCATCGTTGACTTCTGGCAGGCTAGCCGCTTGCACTTCAGTCAGTGTAATGGCGAATTTAGCCGCTTTACCTTTCAGGTTTTCAGCGTGATATTCTTCTGGGAAAGTCACGTCGATGACAAATTCTTCGCCCGCTTTGTGACCTAAGATACCGGCTTCAAAACCAGGGATCATACGGCCGCTACCTAATTGCAGTTCGAAATCGTCCGCTTTGCCGCCTTCGAATTCAACGCCGTCAACTGAGCCAACAAAGTTCATTTTTACTTTGTCGCCATCGGCAGCTTCACGCTCAACAGCCGCGAAAGTCGCGTGTTGTTTACGTAAAGTTTCGATCATAGTGTCAACGTCAGCGTCAGTCACTTGTGCTTTTGGTTGTTCAACTTCAATCGAGTCTAAGCCTTTTAGCTCAACTTCTGGGTAGATTTCAAAGGTAGCGATAAATTCGAATTTTTCGCCATCAGTTGAACCAGGAATAAAAGTCGGTGCACCTGCTGGGTTTAATTTCTCAGCAATGATGGCTTCGATGAAGTTGCGTTGCATGACTTCACCGGTGATATCTTGACGAATTGCCGCGCCATAACGTTTGTTAATAACAGTGACAGGCACTTTACCAGGACGGAAACCTGGGATACGAGCACGCTTAGCTTCACGTTGTAAACTGTCTTTAACCAGCTTTTCAATTTGTTCCGCAGGAACAGAAATGGTCAGGCGACGCTCTAGGCCTTGGGTTGCTTCAACAGAAACTTGCATTGTTTTACCTCGAAATTTGTCTAACGTCCTTTGTAATAGCCGAGTCATCAACTATTCAGGTATTCGTTTCTTGATCATTAAATTTGACTACAATGCCCACCACTACTGGCTTTTGGCACAGGTCGCTCATAGTTGATATCTATCAAGACGCGACATTATAGCCACCGTTTTCTGCAGAGTCGAGCCTCAACAGCCGAATCTGGGGTATAAAAAAAGCGACCCGAGGTCGCTTTTTTTATTTTGTACTCTAAGTACTAAAAATGGGGTGACTGATGGGGCTCGAACCCACGACAACCGGAATCACAATCCGGGACTCTACCAACTGAGCTACAATCACCACTGAAACTGGTACGCCCGGCAGGATTCGAACCTGCGACCACCCGCTTAGAAGGCGGGTGCTCTATCCAACTGAGCTACGGGCGCATGGTTTACAGAATATCTGCATCCTAACCGGCGTTGGATAGCGTTTGGCTATCCATGTTATTCACTCATTCGAATTCAATTAAACTCGATGAGCAAATAGCAATAAAGTGGTCGGTGATAGAGGATTCGAACCTCTGACCCTCTGGTCCCAAACCAGATGCGCTACCGGACTGCGCTAATCACCGAAGGTCTTACATTTTATTAGGTATCAACTCAGAGGGTTTCCTCTGGTCCGCTCTCATCCAAAAACTGGATGCGCTACCGGACTGCGCTAATCACCGAAGGTCTTACATTTTATTGGGTATCAACTCAGAGGATTCCCTCTGGTCCGCTCTCATCCAAAAACTGGATGCGCTACCGGACTGTGCTAATCACCGAAGGTCTTACATTTTCAGTACTAGATGAACACATCTGCCTGAGAACGGAGCGCATCTTATCCCCTCACTTTACACCCGTCAACGATTTTTTTAGTGATTGACTCTAGGTGCTGAATTATCAGGCTAATACGGCTTTTTTTGTCTATTCGACCTTGGCTTTAACCATGACACAATTGCTGGGTCCTGTTAAAATAGCCGCGATTGCCAATCTCTGTGTTAACTACCGTTTTAACCATCGCCCATATAAAGGATATCCTACACCCATGACAGCCCAAATAATCGACGGCAAGGCGATTGCTCAATCCATCCGCACTCAACTTCGTGAAAAAGTCACCGCCCGCAAAGAGGCTGGACAACGCGTACCGGGTTTAGCCGTCATATTAGTGGGAGCCGATCCTGCCTCCCAGGTCTATGTTGGAAGCAAACGTAAGGCCTGTGAAGAAGTCGGCTTTATTTCCCGTTCATATGATCTCGAAACAAGCTGCACCGAAGAAGAATTACTCAAACTCATCGATAACCTCAATGATGATCCAAGCATTGACGGCATCCTAGTGCAACTGCCATTGCCAGCTCATATTGAAGACTCTAAGGTTATCGAGCGAATTCGCCCCGATAAAGATGTCGATGGATTCCATCCCTATAATGTTGGCCGTTTAGCACAACGTATTCCGGTATTGCGCTCATGTACGCCGATGGGCATTATGACACTCATAAAATCCACTGGCGTCGATACCTATGGTTTAGATGCAGTTGTGGTTGGTGCGTCGAATATTGTTGGCCGTCCTATGACCTTAGAGTTGCTGCTGGCTGGCTGCACAACGACCACATGTCATCGTTTTACTAAGAACCTTGAGCAAAAAATCCGCCAAGCTGATTTAGTCGTAGTTGCCGTGGGTAAACCCGGTTTTATTCCCGGTGAGTGGATAAAACCCGGTGCGATTGTGATTGATGTGGGTATTAATCGCTTAGATAACGGCGCCTTAGTCGGCGATGTGCAATATGAAGTGGCGGCGCAAAATGCCAGCTTTATCACCCCGGTTCCCGGCGGTGTTGGCCCGATGACGATTGCCAGCCTATTAGAAAATACCTTATATGCCGCCGAGCAGTATCATGACTAGGTTCTAGGTTCTAGGTTCTAGGTTCTAGGTTCTAGGTTCTAGGTTCTAGGTTCTAGGTTCGGCAAGCATAAAAAAACCTGCATTATGCAGGTTTTTTTATTGGCTGAAGCTTATCTTGATTGAAGAATATAGCTAATCAGCTTATTTCTTACGCCAAGTGGTGCCACTTGGGCCATCTTCCAATACCACGCCAAGTTCATTTAAACGATTGCGCGCCACATCGGCGGCGGGCCAATCTTTTTCGCTGCGAGCACGGTTACGTTCAACGATTAGGGCTTCAATTTCTGCCACTTCATCGTCACTGCCCTCGCCTTTAAAGAAAGCATCTGGCTCTTGGCTTAACAGCCCCAGTACATCGGCTAATTGTTTCATCGCCACAGCCAGTGCAGATGCCTGAGCCATATCGGTCAGTTTTAAGCGATTGATCTCACGCACCATGTCAAAGAGGACGGAATAGGCTTCAGGCGTATTAAAGTCATCGTCCATTGCCGCTTTAAATTTAGCGACAAACTCCTGTGCAGGCGCAGCGGCAACGGTCAAGTCGACATCTTTAATCGCCGTATACAAACGCTCTAACGCCGAACGAGCTTGTTTTAAATTCTCTTCAGAGTAATTCAATTGGCTACGATAGTGACCCGATAACAGGAAGTAACGCACTGTCTCGGCATCGTAATGACCGAGTACATCGCGAATGGTGAAGAAGTTGCCTAGGGATTTTGACATCTTTTCGCGGTCAACCATCACCATGCCCGTGTGCATCCAATAGTTTACGTATGGCGTGTCATGGGCACAGCAAGACTGGGCAATTTCATTCTCATGGTGTGGGAACTGTAAATCTGAGCCGCCGCCATGAATATCAAAGTGCAGTCCCAAATGTTTGCTGTTCATGGCTGAACATTCGATATGCCAGCCAGGACGCCCCGGTCCCCAAGGTGATTCCCACGTTGGCTCGCCGGGTTTAGACATTTTCCACAGCACGAAGTCCATTGGATTTTGTTTGTTTTCGTCGACTTCAACTCGAGCACCGGCTTGCAGTTGATCTAAATTCTGCCCAGATAAACGGCCATAATCAGGGTAAGATGCCACGCTAAATAGCACATCGCCATCGGCGGCAACATAGGCATGACCACGTTCAAGCAAACGCTCAACCATATCGATGATTTCTTCAATATGTAGGGTTGCCCGTGGCTCAAAGTCAGGGCGCAACATATTTAATGCATCAAAATCCCGATGCATTTCACCAATCAAACGCTCGGTTAAGGCTTCGCAACTTTCATTATTTTCGTTAGCGCGTTTAATAATTTTGTCATCGACATCGGTAATATTGCGCTGAAAATTCACCTCATAACCCACATAACGCAGGTAACGCACTATCATGTCAAAGGAAACAAAAGTACGCCCGTGACCAATATGACAGAGATCGTATATGGTCACACCACACACGTACATCCCAATTTTTCCGGGATTGATTGGCTTAAATTCCTGTTTTTGGCGGGTAATACTGTTGTAAATCTTCAACATCGGCATTCTCTTCAATAGTACATTCAGGAGTAAAATCAAGGGGTCAGTTTATCATGGCCGGACGGCTTTTGAATACTGCACTTTGCGCGCAATCCGAGATAAGTTAGAATCGCGCCACTATTTACAGAGAGTATGAAAACATGATCACATTACACACCAATTTTGGCGACGTTAAACTGCAACTGAATGCTGAAAAAGCCCCATTAACCGTAGCAAACTTTATGAAATATGTTGACGAAGGTTTCTTCGACGGCACGATTTTCCACCGTGTAATTGATGGCTTTATGATCCAAGGTGGCGGTTTTACTGCGGATATGAACCAAAAACGCTGCAGTGAGCCAGTAAAAAACGAAGCCAACAATGGCTTATCAAATCGCACTGGTACTATCGCCATGGCGCGTACTTCTGATCCCCATTCAGCTACAGCGCAGTTTTTCATTAACGTGAACGACAATACATTCCTCGATTTTAAATCAGAAACGACCCAAGGCTGGGGTTATTGTGTATTCGGTGAAGTCGTTGAAGGTATGGACGTTATCGAAAAAATTAAAGCGGTGAGCACAGGCAATCGCGGCATGCATCAAGATGTGCCATTAGAAGCCGTTGTAATTGAAAAAGTCAGCGTTGCGGCATAATCCCTGCGAATGCGAACTCTATTTATAGGCGATCTGCATTTAAGTGCAGATCGCCTTGATATTACTCAAGCTTTTATTCGTTTCCTCGACACTGGGCTCGATGATGCCGAGGCGCTTTATATTCTTGGTGATTTGTTTGAGGTCTGGGTTGGCGATGATATCGCCGCACCTTTTGCACTTGAACTCGCCGAAAAGCTTAAGCAAGTGTCACATAAACTGCCGGTGTATTTTATCCACGGCAATCGTGACTTTATGCTAGGCAAACACTTTGCCCGCGCTGCTGGCATGCAGATTTTACCCGAAGTCACCTGTCTAAAGTTATACGGTGTCGACACTGTCATTTTGCACGGCGATAGCCTATGCACTTTAGATAAAGCCTATCAACGCTTTAGAAAATTACGTAGTTTTGCCCTCGCCCGTTGGCTTTACGGTTGCCTGTCTAAAAAAAGGCGCCAAGGTATTGCCGATAAGATCCGTAGCAAAAGTAAGAGCAGTAACAAGCAAAAAAGCGACACTATCATGGATGTAGAGCCCAATGCTGTCGATGCGCTATTTACCCAAACGCACACTCAACATATGATCCATGGTCATACCCATAGACCTGCTATTCATCAACTTGATAATGGCAATAAGCGCATTGTAGTCGGAGATTGGTACGAACAAGGCAGTGTGCTCAGTGTGAGTCCCGAAGGTGTTAATTTAATTCGATTACCCTTCGATACAGCATCTTTATCATTCGATTCAACACAATAGACAAACAATGAAACATATTAACGGCTCGACAGAGCCGTTAATCATTATCACAGCCATTTACGTCACTCGATTAAGCATGGGCAAGGTTATAGGGGTTGCCCGCTATGAAACCGAAATTCATCATCCGCGGCTATAATCAGCTCTGCTTCCCGCTCACCAAAATAGGCCACCCGCTCACTGATATCCTCAGGTGAAACCAACTGCGCCAAACTTAAATAGTCTTCATAATGCCTCGCCTCTGAGCGCAGTAAAGACACATAAAATTTGCCTAATTCCGCATCTAAATAAGGCGCTAGCTTAGCAAAACGCTCGCAGGAGCGAGCTTCGATATACGCTCCGACAATGAGTTTATCCCTCAGGATATCTTTTTCATGGGTTGTCACATGGCTCATCATGCCCTTGGCGTAACGGCCAGCTCGGATATTTCGGTAAGGAATGTGTCTGGCGTGCATCAATTCCAATACTTGCTCGAAGTGGTGGAACTCTTCCTTAATCAATCGGATCAGTGGTGGAATAAGGTCTTGTGCA
This sequence comes from Shewanella sp. KJ2020, assembly GCF_024197625.1. Taxonomy (NCBI): domain Bacteria; kingdom Pseudomonadati; phylum Pseudomonadota; class Gammaproteobacteria; order Alteromonadales; family Shewanellaceae; genus Shewanella; species Shewanella sp. KJ2020. The sequence goes on from NZ_JAKUKD010000008.1 coordinate 145,946, forward strand.
AATGTAAAGTGCTCATTAGGTAGCAACTGTGCGACCAATTCATTCTTTTTTACATCGCGGGCAAGAAATTGCTCAATATTGCGATCCTTAAGATACACAAACTCCTCGTAGGGTTTGGCCCATGTTAATAGCGAGCGGCCGCTGTCCTTACTCAAGGCATAACGTCTTAACAAGAACATAGCGGTCTGAGCGGCCTTTAACTCACAATTACAGTGATCTATGAGTAACTCGTCTAAAGAAGCCTCTGCACGTGCGATATCAATCCAAGTTTGGGGCGTTTCACAACGAAGAAAAGCATGAATAGGGGCCAATAATTGCTGCATAGCTCACTCAACCTCATTAAAAAAAATCAGGCTATCTTACGCATATTTAGCCATAAGCTGTAGCATTAGCTTTCAGTAAACTTGACGGCCTGAACTTTTTGTCCAATAAATAATCTACACTCTAAAGAACTGAGATCCGGATCACTAAGACGGATCCCAAGGGTGAAACCAATTGGGTTAAAAAAGACAGGAGATCGTTTTAACCCCAATTGCAGAGCTGTTATCAGCTCGTCTGACGTTTGGCGAGCCATCCATCAATGCTGAACAAGGATAATTATAATGATACTAAATCACTTAATGGGGCTATACACTCATCCAAAACAAGAGTGGCAAACGATTGAAAAGAACCATGAGGCACTCAAAAGTAGCTTAAGTCATGTGTTACTTATTGCCTTAATCCCTGCGATTTGCAGTTTTATTGCCACGGCATATATAGGCTGGAATCCTGGGGCTGGCGATCCTATTTACCTTACACCTCAAAGCGCGATGTTTATGTCTGCGGGCATGTATCTAGGTCTGATTGGCGGTGTATTCGCCCTCGCCTATTTAGCCTATTGGATGGCAAAAACCTTCGATGCACAGCCAACTTTTACGCAAGCATTAGAGCTTGCTTCCTACACTGCAACTCCCTTGTTTATGGTGGGGCTCGCAGCACTTTATCCCGTACTCTGGTTTATTATGATTGTTGGGCTGATTGGTTTGGCCTATTCGGTCTACTTACTCTACGCTGGCGTACCTATCATTATGAATATTCCTGAGGAGAAAGGCTTTATCTACGCCAGTTCCATGGTTACTGCGGGTCTTGTGCTCCTCGTAGGATTAATGGCTACGAGTGTGATCCTTTGGAGTTTAGGATTTGGCCCTATGTATCAATAACGGCCAGTATCTATAACGGCGAAAGCCTATTGGCACTAGCTTGTCCTATTCAGTAAAAATAAAGAAGCCGTGAAAATAAAAAAGGCCCCTAGATAACATCTATGGGCCTTCTCTTTTATCGGTGAGTCGTCGAGCTTGACCTAACGTTCAATCAACATATCAGTGCAACACTTATTCAAACGCTTATTCAAACTGTTATTCAAAAGAGTCGCGCAGTGCAACCGTGAGGTTAAAGACTAAATGCTGTGGCGTTGAGTCTTTATTATCGGCGCAGAAATAACCTTCACGCTCAAACTGATAAGCCTTCTCGGCTGGCGCATTCACTAGACTAGCCTCAACCACCCCATTTACCACCACTAAAGACTCAGGATTTAATACTTCATCCACAGTCTCTGCCGCTGCAGGGTTTGGATCGGTAAATAAACGTTGGTATAAACGGAATTCTGCAGGTTTGGCGCTAGAAGCCTCAACCCAGTGAATTACGCCTTTGACTTTACGACCATCAGCTGGGTTTTTACCTAAGGTTTCAGGATCATAAGTACAGTAAACCGCCGTGATATTGCCTTCGCTGTCTTTCTCACAACGCTCAGCTTTAATCACATAGGCATTACGCAAACGCACTTCTTTACCGGTAACTAAGCGTTTGTATTGCTTGTTGGCTTCTTCTTTAAAATCGGCGACATCAATCAATATTTCACGGCCAAAGGCGAGTTCACGGGTGCCCATGCTCTCATCACTTGGATGAGAAGCCGCTTGAATGGTCTCAATTTGTCCTTCTGGATAATTCTCAATCACCACTTTTAATGGGCGTAAAACGGCCATCGCCCGCGGTGCATGCTCATTGAGCTCCTCACGGATACAGGCATCGAGCATGGCCGCTTCAATCATATTTTCTTGCTTAGTAATGCCAATACGCTGACAAAACTCACGGATTGATGCGGGTGTGTAGCCCCGACGACGTAGGCCAGCAATCGTTGGCATACGTGGGTCATCCCAGCCTGATACGAGTTTGCGAGTCACCAGATCGTTAAGTTTACGCTTAGACATCAAGGTATATTCGAGATTCAAGCGGGAAAACTCGTACTGGCGAGTACGGTTTGGTGCTTGGAAATCATCTAAATTATCGAGCACCCAGTCGTATAAACGGCGGTTGTCTTGGAACTCTAATGTGCACAGCGAATGGGTGATATGCTCCAGCGCATCGGAAATACAGTGGGTAAAATCGTACATAGGATATATGCACCACTTATCACCCGTTTGATGATGATGTGCAAAGCGAATGCGGTAAATAACCGGATCGCGCATACACATAAAGGGCGATGCCATATCGATTTTGGCACGCAGCGCACACTCACCTTCTTTGAATTCACCCAAACGCATTTTTTCAAATAAACGCAGATTCTCTTCTACAGAAGTATCGCGATATGGGCTATTTTTGCCCGGCTCTTTTAGAGTGCCACGGTATTCACGGGTTTCATCGGCATTTAAGAAACACACATAGGCCAAGCCTTTATTGATCAGTTCCACCGCATATTGATGTAACTGGTCAAAATAATTGGATGAATAACGAACATCACCATCCCACTGGAATCCAAGCCAACGCACATCCGCCTGAATAGAATTAACATAATCAATGTCTTCTTTTTCAGGATTGGTATCGTCAAAACGTAAATTGCATAGACCCTTATAGTCACGCGCTATGCCAAAGTTTAGGCAAATAGACTTAGCATGGCCTATATGTAAGTAGCCATTTGGTTCTGGCGGGAAACGAGTCTGCACAGTCGTGTGCTTACCACTTTGCAGATCCTCATCTATGATATTACGAATAAAGTTACTCGGACGTACTTCAGTGTCCACATGACTCATGGAATTCCTCTTTGCGAACAATGGCAATTTTAAGAAAACCAGCATGATCCTACAGATCACTACTAGTTACAATGCCTAGTGCTAAAAACTCTGGCTTTTAGGCAGTATGGGTTATTGCCGTGATAGTAAAACAATAAAAGCAGCCATGAAAGCTGCTTTTATCTTTGTCTTCACTGGGCTGACATTTGTTATTCAGTAATGATACGTATCCCAGGAATGATCTGCTGCGTTCTTTTTCCCTTACGTTTAAGCCAAAGGTAAAATCCCGCTAAAGCCAATAGGAAGAAACCAATCCACAGGCTCGATTGCAGCGGATGCGCACTAAAGGTCGCCCCTTGGTACACAACGGTGGCCGAGCCATAGGCCAAAGCAAAAGTCCAGGTCGCGGCAAAGGTTGCCCAGCGAGAACCAAACTCATTGACTAAAGCCCCCATAGCCGCAACACAAGGCGTATACAACAAGATAAATAGCAAGTAAGAGAACGCAGCAATTTGACCACTGAAACCAGTTTGCAAAGCACCGAAGGTCGATGTCGCCACACCTTGCTCTTCTGCTATCGCTTCTTTATTGGTCAAATCACCAACCGATAACTTGAGCGGATCTTCAAGATCTATTCCAAACAAGTTTGCAGGAATCGTCGCCAGAGCTGCATTAAAACTTTCACTTAATGGTGTCAGTTCTTCATCAGCGGGCGCTGCAGTGCTGTACAAGCTGTTTAAGGTACCGACTACGGCTTCTTTCGCAAAAATCCCCGTAATAATTCCCACCGTGGCTGGCCAGTTTTCCTGCTCGATTCCCATTGGCGCAAATATTGGCGTCACCTTTTGACTCGCAACACTCAGCAAGGATGCTTGGCTATCCTCATGACCGAAGGTGCCATCAACACCAATGGCATTGATAAAGTTTAATAAGGTCACCACCAGCACAATCGTTTTGCCCGCACCGAGAATAAAGCTCTTAGTGCGTTTGCCTGTACGGACCATAACAGCCTTAAGCTTAGGCAATTCGTAACTGGGTAGCTCCATCACCACCGCGCTGCTAGTGCCCGGTAATAAGGTGCTTCTTAGCAATAAACCTGTGCCAATCGCGGCAAAAATGCCCAGGATATAAAGTAAGAAAACCAGGTTCTGCCCAGAGTCTGGGAAAAAGGCCGCAGCAAAGAGTGCATAAACGGGTAAACGAGCACCGCATGACATAAAAGGAGCCATCATGCCGGTGACAATACGCTCACGCTCGCTGCCTAGGGTTCGTGTCGCCATAATCGCAGGTACTGAACAACCAAAGCCCACAATCATAGGCACAAAGGCTTTGCCTGGCAGACCGATACGGCGCATTAAACCATCGACCACAAACGCGGCACGAGCCATATAACCAGAACCTTCAAGCACCGACAAACCGAGGAACAGCGCGGCAATCACAGGAATAAAGGTCGATACCGTTTGAATACCTTGGCCAATACCACCCGCTAAGATGGTGACTAGCCAGTCTGGTGATCCCATACTCGTCAAGAATGAACCAAAGTGATCGACAAAAAGTGCGCCAGCAAACACATCGAAGAAATCGATAAAGGCACTGCCGATATTGATGCTGAACATAAACATTAAGTACATGACAAATAAAAACACGGGAATGCCAAGTACGGGATGCAACACCAGCTTATCGAGTTTGTCGGTCAGTGTCAGAAAGTCATCCGCTTTCACTGAGCTTTTAAAAACACGCTCAACAAAATCAAACCTTGTGGTGGCAACCATCACTTCAATATCATGGCCTTGCGACGATATTTGCGCAGTGCACGTATTCACTTCATCCTGCAGTTCGGCATTCTTGCAGCTACCGCAACCCGAACCATTTCCGAGCATTGCCAAGGCACGGCCACGGCTTAATTGGGGATCTTTGCTGCAAAGTAAGCTCACACCCGCTTCAATTTGCGCATCATAATTGAGCATTAATGGTGCTTCAGACACTTTGCCTTGGAGCAAATCCAGTACTTGTGCTTGTACTTTAGCGACATCGGCGCTATCCCGTGAGCAAACACCGATGACTGGGCATCCCAGCTCTTGGCTCATTTTCTGCACATCAACTTTGATGCCGCGTTTGATCGCCGCATCAATTTTATTGAGCACGACCACCATAGGAATCGCGAGCTCTCGCAGTTGGGCCGTAAGGTATAAATGCCGCTCAATGTTAGTGGCATCGACTAAATTGATAATGCCATCAACCCTTTGCTCGGCTATATATTGCTGCGCGATTTGCTCATCGAGGGAACAATCACAACTGCTGCCCGCGGGCAATAAATCATAAATGCCGGGCAAGTCCGTCAGATAGACATCGGCACCATTTAAGGTGAAATGACCCGTTTTCTTCTCAACTGTCACACCGGACCAGTTACCGACCTGTTGATTCGCGCCAGTCAGCGCGTTAAAGAGTGTCGATTTACCCGCATTAGGGTTACCGACGGTGACGCAATGAAACTGCTTAGTCATTCGCCTTTTCCACCTCAATGATGTCTGCCAAGTCTCTGCGCATACAAAGTTTACTACCACGAATATCCAATTCTAAACCTGAGCCCATAGGCGCACGTCGGATCAAAGCAAATCGCGTATTCGGCGTGATCCCCATAGATAATAATTTGCGCTTCACTGTTTGCGGCAGATCTAATCGCCCGATTTCAGAAATAATGCCACGATCACCGGGACTGAGCTCGCTTAACTTCATTACGTATTCCACCTTGCAACCGCTTCAGCTTGAAAAACTGTGCCCATTGTAACTGAGCCATAAACCGAATAATTTTACCTAGATCAATATTTTTGACTGGTAACGATAATAGTTTTCAATTGTGTTGGGTATTATGTGACAAAAATCCCCATGAATAAACGGCCAGCTTAAAATAAAAATCCATATTCAACCTCATCCGCTCCCCAAGGTTAAAAAGAAGGTAAACAAACAGTCATCTAACAAGGGCGTGATCTAAATCACACTTAGTCATTATAACCAGCGAAATCATCCTTCTTTACAGTCAAAAATCCCACAAAAATGTTAAGCAGTTGTCATAAAGGTGTTCTAATATTAATCAGCTTAATTAAGCTAAATTAGCAATGTCGAAAGCTTGAAAAATAACAAATAAAACGCACTCGGGAAAAGATGAACATGGATATAAGGCTAAAGTTCAATGACATAGTGAAAGCTATGTTTGCTGTTATGTTGGCAATAGTGAGCCTTTCGGCCCCCGCAACCCCCTGGGATGATAAAAGCCCAGAGGAAGTTGTAGCAACATTAGACAAAAAATTTGCCGAAGGTCAGTACTCTGCAAAGGGAGCAGATACTTGCCTGATGTGCCACAAAAAAAGTGCTGTGGTAATGGCAATATTTGATGGTGTGCATGGCAATCCCAATGTTAAAGACTCCCCTATGGCTGACTTGCAGTGTGAAGCCTGCCACGGCCCGCTCGGTGCCCATAATAAAGGTGGCAAAGAGCCGATGATCACCTTTGGCCAAAATTCTCCGGTACCGGCTCAGAAACAAAATAGTGTTTGTATGAGTTGCCACAATGATGACCAGCGCATTGCCTGGAAAGGCAACCACCACGATAACGCCGACATTGCCTGCAGTAGCTGCCATCAAGTTCATACCGCAAAAGATCCTATCAGTGATAAAACCAATGAAGTCGCCATCTGTAGCCAGTGTCATACCCAGCAAAAAGCCGACATCCACAAACGCTCAGCCCATCCATTACAGTGGCAACAAATGGTGTGTAGCGATTGCCATAACCCCCATGGCAGCTTGAACGATTCGAGCTTGAAACAAATGAGCGTGAATGAAAATTGCTATAGCTGCCACGCCGAAAAACGGGGGCCCAAGCTATGGGAGCATGCCCCAGTCACAGACAACTGTGCCAATTGCCATAACCCCCATGGTAGCGTGAACGAGGCAATGTTAATTAGTAAGCCACCCCAGTTGTGTCAGCAGTGTCACGCGTCAGATGGCCATAGCAGCAATGCTTACTTCGGCAATCAAACCAATGCCTTCACCTCTGGAAATTCCTGTATGAATTGCCATGGGCAAGTACATGGTTCAAACCATCCATCGGGCAAGTTACTACAGAGATAACAAGGGAATGATCATGCAAATAGCTAAAATGTCTCATCATAACACTTGTTTTTCAGTCACTGTGCTTGCTTGGGCGATAAGTAGTGCCCTCACTCAAGCCCATGCCGAAGGCTATGAACTACAAAAAGCCAATCGGGATAGCATTAAAACTGCGGCCTGGAGTTGTAAGCAATGCCAACCTAAAACGGGCCATATTGGCGAGGTAAGTGCCACCCTCGCCTACAATGATGGCGAAGACAGTCGCTTCGGAAATATGACAGAAACGGATAAGGATGGCCTCGTTGGCGCCGTCGGTGCCGATATGCAGTACAAAACACCGACGGGTTATCAAACCGAACTCGTTGTCGATAACTTAGGTTATGATGCAAGCTCGGCCAAACTCACCACGGGAAGACCGGGCAACTATCAAATCAACTTAGGTTATCGGGGCTTAGCAACCTATAACCACAATCAGTTAAAGAGCCCCTACGTTGCAGAACAAGATAAGATGCTGTTACCCAATAACTGGGTCACGGGCGGCACCACGCAAACTATGCCTATGTTGCAGAGCAGCCTTGTTAATCAAGATTTAAGCCTGCAGCGGGACCGCTTCACACTCGGTGGTTACTATGCGGGCAAAATATCATCGAGCAGCCAATATAAAGCCTCACTAAGCTACCAACATGAAGACCGCAGCGGAGCTAAGAAAACCAGCGCGAATATACTCACCAATAGCGTGATGCTCGCTCAACCCATTGATGACAGTAACGATCAAGTCGACGCTCGCGTTTATTTTAGTGGTACGGGTTGGCAGGCTGGTATCAATAGCCAGATGAGCCAATATAAAAATGATCATCAAGCATTGCAGTGGCAATCGGCATACACGCCCACCTTTGGTGCCGCATACACAGGGCAAAATGCAGTTGACCCTGACAATAAGGCCTACCGAGTGGCAGCAGAAGCCTCCGGTGGTGCCAATGGTCATAATGTACTCATGCACACAGGTTTTAGCCGCATGTCCCAAGATGAGGCATTTGTCCCTGCCACTATCAATGGTCCCTCACCTGTATTACCCACAGATAGCCTAGAAGGCCAAGTGGATATCCTAGAGATGATCCTGAAATATTCAGGGCGGATCACCCAAGATTTCAGCGTGCAGACAAACTACAACTATCAAGATAGGGACAATAAAACCGATAAATTAGACTTCCCACAGGTTATCACCGACAGTTTTCATCAGGGCACGGCGCAAAACAGCCTCTATGATAAACAAACCAAAAAGTTCGAGCTTAAAGGTAAATACCGTTTTACATCATCAGCCTATGCCGAAGCGGGCTACATTCGTGATGAAAATGATTACACCGAGCTTGATCGGCAATCCGTCGATGAGTACAGCGTATTTGCGAAACTGAGTTATCGCTACTCACCCAGCTGGTCTGCTTGGTTAAAAGGAGAAGCACTGGAGCGTGATGGCAGTGAATACGATCCTGTAACTACAACCCAGAGCCCCAGTAATCCTTGGTTACGAAAATCCTACCTTGCGGACAGGAAAAGACATAAAGTCACCTTACACACTGATTATCAGAGCGATATGGGGCTCTCTCTCGGCGCAAGTTTACACAGTGTCGACGATGACTATCACCATACCTCCGTGGGCTTAACCCAAGTATCCTACCTAGGTTATGACATGTCGGCGCAATACGCCTTCAGTAATGATCTTAGTTTAAATGCTTTCCTCAATCAGGATTGGCGCGACTCGGACCAAGCAGGCAGTAACAGCTTCTCAACCCCCGACTGGTACAGTACATCCGAAGAAAAATCCACCCTTATTGGCGCAGGCATAGTCTATCAAAATCTATTCGATAACCACCTCGACATAGGCTTGGACTATAGCTACTCCGATGGTCAGAGTGACACCGACGTCACCTATGGTATCACCAGTCCCTACGGCGACTACTACGCCCGCAAACACAATATTAATGCCTACGCCAAATATAAGTTTGCCGAGAGTATGTCGCTGCGCGTCGATTGGTTATTCGAGAAATATCAAGATGCTAACTGGCAAAACCAAGGCACGACGTGGGATAGCATCCCCAATGTGCTCAGTTTTGGCGATATGAACCATGACTATAACGCCCATTACCTAGGCTTGACCTTAAGCTACCAAATGTAACTTAGGCATTTACAGCGTATTCCAAGGATAGAAATATGAACAAGTTTGCAAAATTTAGCACTCAATTCAGTCTGATGCTGGCCTTAGTCACCCTATTTACCGCCTGCGGTGGTGATGATGGAAAAGACGGCAATCCAGGTGAACCAGGCAAGCCACCAGCACTCACCATTACCGATCTTAACCTGACAGTGGATAAAGTCATCCTACAGGAAGGCATTGCTCAAGTTGACTTCCAAGTGAGTAACCAAGATGACGAGGCCATTATTGGTATTCCATCGGCCACCTTTATCGCTGCGCAATTGCTTCCCCAAGGTTTTACGGGGGCGGGAAATAGCAGCGAATGGCAACACTTTACCGCCGAAACCTGCGCAGCAAGTTGCCCAGGCAGTCTGACAGATCATAAAAACGGTCACTACACTTACACCTTCAGCGCCCCGTTCAATGGTATGAATGGCGTGACTTTTATCCCCGATGCGACCCAAAGAATGGTAGTCAAAATCGGCGGTGATACCCTTGCCGATAGCACCCCATTACCGACCACGAATCAACATTATGACTGGCAATCATCCGGACAAACCGTCGCCTACACCCGTAACTTAGTCACCATAGAAACCTGCAACAGTTGCCACAGCGACCTGACTTTCCACGGCGGTAAATATAACCAAGTAGAAACCTGCGTCACCTGCCATAACAGTAAAAAAGTCAGTAACCCTGCAGATATTTTCCCACAGATGATCCACAGCAAACATTTAACCGGATTCCCACAATCGACGAGTGACTGCCAAACTTGTCATGCCGATAACCCAGAGTTAGCCGAACAGCAAAACTGGCATCGAGTCCCGACAATGCAAGCTTGTGGCGCCTGTCACACACAAATAAACTTCCCCGCGGGAGAAGGCCATCCAGTACAAATGGATAATAGTAATTGTGTGGCTTGCCATAACGCAGAGTGGACCGCCAGTGTACACAGCGATGAAGCTCAAACCGCAGCACTCAAACAATTTAGCCCTAGCATCACCAGTGCCAGTATGGATGCCAATGGTACTGTCACAGTCGCCGTTAAACTGATGAACCCAAGCACAGGAAGCGTATATAACGAAAGTGCAGATAAACTCAAATTCATCAATGACCTAAGAGTTTATGCTAACTGGGGGACCAGCTTTGATTATTCAACGAGGTCGGCTCGTTCAATCAAACTCCTTGAATCCCTCCCCGTATCGGGTGCGAATGGTATTTATACCTACACTATATCGGGTCTTACCGTGCCAGCGGGCACAGAAGCAGACCATGGCGGATTGGCGATTCAAGGTAGAATTTGTGCTAAAGACAGCGTTCTGGTGGACTGCAGTACTGAACTCGCAGAAGTACTAGTGATTAAATCCAGCCACAGCTATTTTGATATGTCGGCCCTAAGCACCGAAGGACGCCGGACTGTCGTCAGTAATGCCACCTGTGGTCATTGCCATGGCGATCAAAAGCTTAATATTCACGGCTCGCGTAATGATCTTGAAGGACAATGTCAGCTTTGTCATAACGCCAATATGCAGGCCGATGCCACAGCAGCGAATCCTTCGGCGACATCATTTGATTTTAAACAACTGATCCACGGTATTCACACCAGCCAGTTTGCTGGCTTTGAAAGCCTAAACTACCCAGGGAAAATAGGTAACTGTGCCCAGTGCCATGTCAAAGATGCCGCGGGTATCTCTACGGTTGCCTTGCCGCTAAATCCAGCCGTACAACCCCTTGCCCTCAATAACGGTACATTCACTAGCCCCATTGCGGCGGTGTGCAGTAACTGCCACGCCAGCGATGCAACCCATAGCCACATGATGCAACAAGGTGCAGTGTTTGCGGGGACCAAAGCCGATGCAACCGCAGGCACCGAAACCTGCACTTTCTGTCATGGACAAGGTGCCATGGCCGACGTACTTAAAATACACCCTATAAACTAACCCTCTGATGCTGGTCTAAAAGGCCAGCAACTGCAGATATAAAAGGAACTCATACTATGCAGTCATCTACCCCTAAAGAAATAGTCAGATCTCAGTCACATTACCCACTTAAAATGACTGATAAATACCAGTGACTTAGTTAGCCTTACAGATGGAAAACTAATTCCACACATCTTATGCGGGTAATGAGATTTATTCTTATCTACAAAAGTATTTGATGATGATTACAACTATTGCAGGGAAATATCATGATGAAACGGTTCAATTTCAATACCGCAACAAAAGCGATGTTGGGTGCCGGTTTACTCTCTCTACTACTCGTCGGTTGCGGTGGCGATGATGGTAAAGATGGTGAAGACGGTCAACCAGGCGTTGTCGGTGTAAATATCGACTCTACTTCGACACTTAAAGCCAATTTTACCAATGCTACGGTCGAAGCGGGTAAAGTGACTGTTAACTTTACATTGGAAAATGCTAACGGTGTTGCCGTTCTTGGTTTAACGAAAGATCACGACATACGTTTTGGTATCGCACAGCTGACTCACGTTACTGAAGCAACAGCCGATCCAGCGAAACCGGCTGATCGTGGCCTCCAATGGCAAGCCTATATCAATGCCAAGAAAGAACCCGGCACTGCGCCAGCAGGCGTTGATAACTTAAACCCTTCGGCACAATATCAAGCTAACGTCGAATCAGCCAGTAAGTGTGATACATGTTTAGTCGACAATGGCGATGGTAGTTATAGCTACACCTATCAAACTAACATTGCAAATGTGACTGAACCTTTAACCGTCACTTATAGTGCAGACGCTACCCAGCGAGCTACGTTAGAACTTCAATTACCACAATTGGCGGCAAATGCTCACTTAGATTGGCAACCATCAACAGGTAAAACAGAAGGCATTCAAACTCGCAATGTCGTTTCAATCCAAGCTTGTTACACCTGCCACCAACCTGAAAGTCTAGAACTGCACGGTGGTCGTCGTGTCGATATTGAAAACTGTGCATCTTGCCATACTGCAACTTCAGGCGATCCAGAGTCAGGCAATAGCATTGAATTCACTTACATGATCCATGCTATCCACAAAGGTGGCGAACGCCATACCTTTGATGCAACAGGTGCAGAAGTACCTGCTCCTTATAAAATTGTCGGCTATGGCGGTAAAGTCATTGACTACGGCAAAGTTGGTTTCCCATTAAAACCTGCGGCTGAGTGTTCAGCTTGTCACGTTGAAGGAACTGGCGCACCAGCCAATGCTGATCTATTTAAAGCAGATTTAAGCAATCAAGCCTGTATTGGTTGCCACACTGAAAAACCATCTGCCCACCATAGCAGCACAGATTGTACATCTTGCCACAATGCTACCGAGCCTTACGGCGGCACAGGCAGTGCGGCTAAGCGTCATGGTGATGTGCTAAAAGCTTACACAGATGCTGAAGCAATGAACGTTAAGTTCACTGACATTGCAGCAGATGCCAATGGCAAATTAACATTCAAAGTCCAAATCTTAGACGGTTCTGGTAATGCGGTAGATAAACCCAGCATAAATCAGTCAAGTAGAGTGCTTATTGCATGGGATAGTGATAAAAACTACCCTGAATACGCTTCATCTTCTTCTCGTCGCGTTGCACTATCGGAAGGTACATTTGATGCGGCTAACAAAACTTATTCGTTAACTGCTAGTAAAATGGTATTTCCTGCAGACGCAGTAGGTAAAACTTTCGAACTATGGTCAACTCTTGAAGTTTGTTTCAACAACGGCGGTTACGGTGTTTCAGATGTTGTGATGACCGATTGTTCTACACCCAATGTACGCAAAGTTATGATCAAAGAAGCTCCATTCCATTTTGTTTGGAACGGAACAGCTGCTGACCAAAGTGCTAAACCAGGTGTACGCCGTGAAATCATTGACCCAGCTAAGTGTCAAGGTTGTCATAATCAAGAAATCCACCATTATGACAATGGCGTCAACTGCCAAACTTGTCATACATCGGACAAAACCCTGAAAAATGATGCGGCCTATCCAGGCGGTAAGATACCAACCAGCTTTGCTTGGAAAGCGCACGAGCGTGAAGGCCATTATCTGAAGTATGGTGGCGTTCAATCAGGTACTGTACTAAAAACTGATTGTTCAACCTGTCATACCGATAAAGGTATTACCTTAGGACGTGCTCCAGAACGTGCATGGCGCTATGGTGATACTAATAACAATGGTGCTGATATTTGGGTATCGTCCGATGCGGGTGCTTGTTTAAGCTGCCATCAGAAATATCTGTCTGATTCTGCTAAATCTCACATTGAGACTAACGGTGGTATCTTAAATGGTACCAGTGCTGCCGATGTTCAAACTCGTGCATCAGAAAGCTGTGCAGTTTGCCATACACCAACTCAATTACGTGAAGTTCACGGTAATTAGTCATAATACTTAATAAAGTAAAGTGACCATTTTAAAGAGAGAGGATAAAACCTCTCTCTTTTTATTATCTCAACGTCAAAACTCGCTGTTTTTTTGATCTAAAATCATTTTTCCCATCTGGTTTAACTACCTCTTTAGAAATAGAAAGATCCAAGTCACACATTAGCAAAGGCCTTGAAGATTTTAACGGCATGTTAGGTTAGCCTTTCCTTGGGGAATTCTATTTCCAGCATCAACTTAAGTCGCCTCTAGTGACCAAAAACACAGACATAGAATCTGTCGGATCTAGAACATAAAAACTTAAGCAATGCCAAACCTATGCAGGGAAAAAAATGATGAACGCACAAAAATCTAAAATCGCACTGCTGCTGGCAGCAAGTGCAGTCACTATGGCCTTAACGGGTTGTGGTGGCAGCGATGGTAAAGATGGTAATCCTGGCGAACCTGGTGGTGAACCTGCACCAGCGATTCAAACCCTTAATTTTACCTTTAACAAATCAGTTGTGACCAACGGTGTGCCTAGTGTTGAATTCACCGTCACCAACGAAGATGACTTACCTGTGATTGGTCTGCAAAAAATGCGCTTTGCAGCAGCACAGTTGCTCCCCCAGGGTGCTACGGGTGCAGGCGATGCCTCACAGTGGCAATACTTTGGCGATGAAACCTGTGATCTTGCCGCCACTTGCCCAGGTACTTTTGTTGACCAGAAAAACGGTCACTACAGCTATACCTTCAAAATGAACCTGACCGCAAACGCTAAGGTCACCTACAATGCACAATTAGCCCAACGTGTGTTAATTCGTGCCTATAACACCCCATTACTCGATGGTACTCCGGTTCCAAATAGTAATGCCTTTGTCGACTTCACTGCCGATACGGGTGCAACCCCGACATACAGCCGCAAAATTGTTGCCACAGAAAGCTGTAACACTTGCCACCAAGACTTAGCCAATGTGAAACACGGTGGTGCTTACTCCGATGTAAACTACTGTGCGACTTGCCACACGGCAGGCAAAGTGGGCGTAGGTAAAGAATTTAACGTTCTGGTCCACGCTAAACACAAAGACTTAACCTTAGGTTCATTAGAAAGCTGCCAAAGCTGTCATACACAAGATGACGCCGCGCCAGATTGGAGCAATTGGTCTCGTATTCCAACTGCCGCAACTTGTGGAAGTTGTCATACCGCCGTCGATTTCGCTGCGGGTAACGGCCACTCACAACAGCTCGACAACTCCAACTGTATCGCCTGCCATAACAGCGATTGGACGACTGAACTTCACACTGGCAAGACTGCGGATAAAAAAGCAGTTATCGCTCAGTTAGGTATGTCAGCCACACTGGCTGGTCAAGCCGATGACACGGCAGTATTGACCGTATCTATCCTTGATCAAAACGGTCAAGCCATGGATGCCGCAGCGGTTCAAGGTAAGATCAAACGCCTAGAAACCATCACCAACGTCGGCCCTAACTTCCCCATCATGGGTTACAACAAGAGCCCAGGTAGTGGTGCTGCGAAAATCGCAAAAGACTTAGTTAAAGATGGTGTACTGCAAGAAGGTGTAACCTTAGTTGACGGTAAGTTCGTCTTCACCACACCTGCACTGCCCTTTGGTGCTGGCGATACCGACACAGCCTTTACCTTTATCGGTTTAGAAATGTGTAATACAGGCACCACACTAACGGCATGTACGACTGATAGCGCAACCACGAGTATGAAAGCGGACTTAGTCTTTGGTACTAAATCCGGCAATGCCCCAAGCATGCGCCATGTAAATTCGGTTAACTTCAGCACTTGCCAAGGTTGTCACAGTGATACCTTCGAGCTTCACAAAGGTCACCATTCAGGCTTTGTGATGACAGAACAACTATCACACACTAAAGATGCCAATGGTAACCCCATAGTCGGTGTCGACGCTTGTGTAGCCTGTCATACTCCTGACGGCACCTATGCGAGCGGTGCAAATAAAGGTGGTTTCGAAATGAAACTGCACATTGTTCACGGTGAGCAAGGCGTGATCAAAGAATGTACTCAGTGCCATAACGACTTCAACCTAGATGCATTCAAGGTTAAAGGTGCACTGGCAACTTCAGCGGGTAAATACACCACCCCAATTACCGCTACTTGTACTTCTTGCCATGCGCCAGAATCTATCGGCCACGGCCTAGAAAATATGGGTGCGATTGTGAATGGCGACTATGTTCAAGCGAACCAAGCGGCGCAGTCAGAAACCTGTTTCTACTGTCACAAACCCACACCAACAGATCACACTCAAGTGAAAATGTAATTTGCCCAAGCAGGGGGAGTTCGCTCCCCCTTTCTTGAATGTTGTTGGGACAAATTGGGAAGCCTATTATGAAGAACAGCCACAAAATGAAAAACCTACTGCCGGCATTAATGATGTCCGCAGTTATGGCATTAGCCATCGCACCGAGCGCTCACGCCTCCAAGTGGGATGAAAAAATGACCCCTGAGCAAGTTGAAGCGACCTTAGATAAGAAGTTTGCCGAAGGCAACTACTCCCCTAAAGGCGCAGATTCTTGCATCATGTGCCATAAAAAATCTGAAAAAGTGATGGACCTTTTCAAAGGTGTCCACGGCACCATTGACTCCTCTAAGAGCCCAATGGCTGGCCTGCAATGTGAGGCGTGCCACGGCCCTATGGGTCAGCACAACAAGGGCGGCAACGAGCCGATGATCACTTTCGGTAAGCAATCAACCTTAAGTGCCGACAAGCAAAACAGCGTGTGTATGAGCTGTCACCAAGACGATAAACGCATGTCTTGGAATGGCGGTCACCATGACAACGCCGATGTTGCTTGTGCCTCTTGTCACCAAGTGCACGTTGCTAAAGATCCAGTGTTATCAAAAAACACTGAAATGGAAGTCTGTACCAGCTGCCATACCAAGCAAAAAGCGGATATGAACAAACGCTCAAGTCACCCACTCAAATGGGCGCAAATGACCTGTAGCGATTGCCATAATCCCCATGGGAGCATGACAGATTCCGATCTTAACAAACCTAGCGTTAATGATACCTGTTACTCCTGCCACGCCGAAAAACGCGGCCCAAAATTGTGGGAGCATGCACCCGTCACTGAGAATTGTGTCACCTGCCATAATCCTCACGGTAGTGTGAATGATGCCATGCTAAAAACCCGCGCACCGCAGCTGTGTCAGCAATGTCACGCCAGTGATGGCCATGCCAGCAACGCTTACTTAGGTAATACTGGTTTAGGTTCAAATGTTGGTGACAATGCCTTTACGGGTGGAAGAAGCTGCTTAAACTGCCATAGTCAGGTCCATGGTTCTAACCATCCATCTGGCAAGCTATTACAGCGCTAAGGAGACGAGAAAATGAAATTTAAACTCAATTTGATCACTCTGGCGTTATTGGCAAACACAGGTTTTGCAGTGGCAGCAGATGGTTATGGCATCAGTAATGCCAATACCGACAAAGTCAAACTCTCCGCTTGGAGCTGTAAAGGCTGCGTCGTAGAAACCGGCACATCCGGCACCGTTGGTGTGGGTGTAGGTTATAACAGTGAAGACGATATTCGCTCCGCCAATGCCTTTGGTACATCCAATGAAGTGGCGGGTAAACTCGACGCCGATTTAAGCTACAAAGGGGAAAAAGGTTACCGTGCCAGTGTTGAAGCCTATCAACTTGGCATGGATGGCGGCCGCTTAGATGTGAATGCGGGCAAACAAGGCCAGTACAATATCAATGTTAACTACCGCCAAATTGCCACCTATGACAGCAACAGCGCCCTAACGCCCTACTCAGGTGTGGGTAGCGACCATTTGACCCTGCCCGATAACTGGATTACCGCAGGTTCGAGCGGCCAAATGCCACTATTGATGGATAGCCTGAACTCTCTGGAGCTATCACTCAAGCGCGAACGTACAGGTTTAGGCTTTGAGTACCAAGGCGAATCCCTGTGGAGCACCTATGTAAATTATATGCGTGAAGAAAAAACCGGTTTAAAACAAACCTCAGGCAGTTTCTTCAACCAATCGATGATGCTCGCCGAACCTGTGGATTACACCACAGATACCATAGAGGCTGGCGTTAAGCTTAAAGGCGATCGTTGGTTCACCGCACTTAACTACAATGGCTCTATTTTCAAAAACGAATATAACCAGCTCAATTTTGACAGCGTATTCAACCCAACCTTTGGTGCCCAAACCTCAGGTGCTATCGCCCTTGACCCAGACAACCAGTCACACACAGTGACATTAATGGGTCAATATAACGACAGCACTAATGTGTTATCGGGCCGCATACTGGCTGGGCAAATGAGCCAAGATCAAGCCTTAGTCACCTCTGGCTATGGTTATCAAGTGCCCACAGAAGCCGTTGATGCCAAAGTGGATCTGCTCGGGATGAACCTCAAAGTCGTCAGTAAAGTGAGCAAAGATCTTCGCTTATCAGGTAGTTACGATTACCACGACCGCGATAACAACACCCAAATCGAAGAATGGACCCAGATCAGCGTCAATAATGTCAACGGTAAGGTGGCCTATAACACCCCTTACGATAATCGCAGTCAACGCTTCAAAGTGGCCGCAGATTACCGTATTACCCAAGGCATGAAGCTAGACGGTGGTTATGATTTCAAACGTGACGAACGTGATTATCAAGACCGTGAAACCACGGATGAGAACACAGTGTGGGCACGTTTTAGAGTCAACAGCTTCGAGATGTGGGACATGTGGGTTAAGGGCAGCTACGGCAAACGTGATGGCTCTGAATATCAAGCTTCTGAGTGGACATCTTCCGAAACCAACAGTTTGTTACGTAAGTACAACCTAGCGGATCGTGACAGAACCCAAGTAGAAGCCCGCGTCACTCATACGCCGATTGACAGCCTGACCCTCGACTTCGGTGCCCGTTACGCACTCGATGATTATACCGATACTGTGATTGGTTTAACTGAGTCAAAAGACACCAGTTATGATGCCAATATCAGCTATATGATCACCGCAGACTTACTGGCAACGGCCTTCTACAACCACCAAACCATTGAATCTGAACAGGCGGGAAGCAGCAGTTACAGCACCCCAACTTGGACAGGTTTCATTGAGGATAAAGTGGACGTCCTTGGCGCAGGTATCAGCTACAACAACCTGCTCGAGAACAAGTTACGTTTAGGACTGGATTACACTTATTCAGACTCCGACAGTAACACCCAAGTTAGACAAGGTATCACAGGCGACTATGGCGATTATTTTGCCAAAGTACATAACATTAACTTATATGCTCAATATCAAGCCACCGACAAAATGGCGCTGCGCTTGGATTACAAAGTTGAGAACTATAAGGACAATGACGCCGCCAATGATATCGCCGTCGATGGGATCTGGAACGTCGTAGGCTTTGGTAGCAATAGCCATGACTACACGGCACAGATGATCATGCTCAGTATGAGTTACAAACTCTAGCGCACGGTTCGCTGTCATCCAAAAGCCCGCTGCTGCGGGCTTTTGTTTATATGTATTTTAAGGATTGTGGCAATACATGCGGCAGTACAAAAGCCAAATTCTTGAATAAGATCAGACTCTGGCGCGAAAATCCGCCCATAAAAAGCTTATTCCTTGAGTTTTAAGTCACTTTAGCGGATCTTAATTCAATCTTTTCGTTAATCGTCTAAAACCATGTTGAATCATTTTTCACACGCTCAAACTCAACGTTTGGCATCTATACCCGCATTACTCGGGCTAAGTTTACTCCCAGTGCCCGCCATTGCCTTCGATCCCTCGGGTGGCACCGCCAGCCTATTTATCATTTTAGGCCTAGGTGGCTTTACCTTAATCAATCTTCTTTTACAGGGATTATTTTTCTTTGCCGGTCGCTATAGCAGCCACACATTTACCAAGCGCCATGTGTTCAGTGCCTTACTTGTGCCGCTGATTACCCTCGCCCTTGCCATTTATGATCACAGGGGCTGGAGCGATTTCGCCCTCAATGTCGGCATTATCTGCATAGGTACCGGTCTTATCCTGCTGCCACTGCAGCTCCATCAAATCAATAAAACCGTCCATGCAAAAGCCGACTGGATCCTTAGTCTTGGGGCATTAACGATTTTAGGCTTAAGCTATATCATTGCCCCGCTCGCACTTTTTACCATTATCGTTGCCCATATTGGCTTAGCCTCTACACCGAAACAAATGCCTAAACTATTAAATTATTTAGCTTTAGTGAGTGGCTATGGCCTATTTGGCTACTGGCTATACCAAACGCTAGTCATGTTCCAATCCTAACTGGCTTAACTATTCATTATGGTGAAACAAGCGCAAAAGCGACCGCCGGAACCAATAGGCTTAACCGCCATGGACACGCTATTGCTAAAAATCAGGGCCTGCACACTTTGTCAGGCCCATTTGCCTTTGCCAGCTAAACCTATTTTGCAAGCCAGTAGTCAAGCACGGATTTTAATTGCAGGCCAAGCGCCGGGCATTAAAACCCACCATAAAGGCATCCCCTTCGACGATGCCAGCGGTGAGCGGCTACGCAATTGGCTAAATGTCACTCGGGAGCAATTTTACGATCCAGCCCTATTTGCCATAGTGCCAATGGGGTTTTGTTTTCCGGGAAGCATAGAGAAAAACGGTAAGAAGCAAGGCGATAAAGCGCCTCGCCCCGAATGCGCCGCCACTTGGCATAGGCAACTACTGGCGCTGATGCCACAAATAGAATTAGTCGTGATCCTCGGCCAATACGCCATCGATTACCACTTAACCGCTCATCGGATGGATACCGCCGCTTTAGATACCCAGACAAAAATAAGTCCTGATGCCACTCCCAATACTCAAGCAAAAGCAAAGGCAAAGAGCATCACAGTGACAGAGGCAACGGCGCAGTGGCAGCAATATTGGCCCAAGTTTATGGTTTTGCCACACCCTAGCCCACGCAATAACCTCTGGCTTAAGCAGCACCCCGAATTTGAACGCGATATGCTGCCAAGGCTGAGGCAAAGGATCGCAACATTGCTCGAGGTTTCACATCCCCCATCAAACTAAAAAGCCCCGAGTTAATTGCTCGAGGCTTTAGTTTTAGGGAGATTCAAATCAGTGCATTACTGACAAGTCACTCCAACGGATGAAAAGGCGGAAGTCACATCGGCAACCGAGTAACCATAATCACTTGCCGCAGTTTGCACACCACAGGCGGCCTGATTAAAGTTTGATGTTGGATTCCAATACAGCTGATTTGCTAATACAAAGACATCGAACGCTTTACGGGTATTCCAGCCACTTTTGCTCGCTAACAAATAGAATGCTTTGTTATACACACCGGATGAGTAATGCACATCCATACTGCTGGTATAATCGGCAGCATCACCGATAGAGCGCCCATCCAGAGGCGGATTATCCATATAACGTAGCGCCCCCGAGCTTTTAACTATGTCATAGCCCACCTTCCAATCGTTACTGCCGCGCATATAATACTCAGCCGCTTCACCAGCAATATCCGAGAAAGCCTCATTGATACCACCGGACTGACCACTGTAATTCAACCCTGAGTTTTGCTCGGTAAACCCATGGCTCACCTCGTGGGCCGACACATCTAAGCTCACCAAGGGATAGAAATAACTGGCTCCATCGCCAAAGGACATGGCTGCCCCATCCCAGAAGGCGTTTTCATAATTGCGGCCATAATGCACTCGCATTTCTAGCTGGAAACTCAATGGCGCTGTGTTATACCAATCCTTATACATGTTGAAAATGACCCCACCAAAGTAGTGGGCATCATTGAGCGGCGAATAGGCACCATTAGTCACTTTGTAGGTATTTTCAGGACATGCAAACGAATAAACTGTGCCACGGCGTGTCGCATTCGCCATATTAACTGTCTTCACATTGGTATTTTGCATAGTGCAAACACCATTAGACTCACTTACCTTTAGATAGCCATAATCACTGCCGTAGTAATAATCACCGATTTTAGCATTGCCACCAGGGCCGGTAGCATCAAAAGGAATGCTGGTACCGCCACCCGAGCCACCACCGCCAGGTTTGCCGCCCTTCGCGGTCATGATCTCGTTCCAATGCCTTAATACCTCACCGGTTTGTGCATCGACAAAACCCGTAGGGCGCAAGAGAGTGTCATTTTGATCACTCAAATAAGAAACGCGATAAACCAGTCTAGGAATTGAATCTTCCATTAAAATGACCAGTTCCACCTCTTTTTTACCCGAGGCTGCCGAACCCGGATATAGCTTATTCAGCGCCGCAATTGCCTGACCTTGAGTGATCCCCGCCTCCACCGAAAAATCATCCCCAATTTGCGCGACTTCACCCATGGCGGTTTGTGTTAAGCCATCATGGCTCACAACCAAATGATGCCCGTAGACCAAGACACCATTGTAATATTGCTGTTCTTTAGTTTTTTTCTGCCCGCGGGCCGTAGTAATAGCCTTGGTTTCTTTAAAACTATGCCCTTGGCTTAATCCCGCCGCAGACTGAAGCGATTGACCATGATTAACTTTTATTTCGACTGCTTGTGCTTGAAAGCTGCTCGCTATGCAAATAGCCAGAGCCGAAGGTAAGGTATAGATCTTCATTTTCATGTCCTTTGTCATTTTCCGGTACTGGATAAACGGCGCTCAGCGGATACAAAGTGTCAGAAATAAAACGAGCTCACAAACGACTTCGTTACACCACAGTTAATAATTTAACAATATTGATACAGCTTGATTATAGAAGATTATAAAAACGCCTGCTTTTTTAAAGGCGCTTGCTATTGGCTTAGTTATCAGTAAATCTAGCCACGCAATATTTATTAATAGATTGAAATCTAAGGTTAGTTATGTACGTTTTAGATCAGCAAATCGCCAAACAAATTGTGAGTCGAACGATGAAAATTATCGGCCACAATATCAATGTGATGAACGGCCAAGGGGTTATCCTAGGTTCAGGCGATCCTAAACGTATTGGTTCTACCCACGAAGGTGCACTGCTGGCCATTGCACAAAATCGCAATGTGGAAATCAGCCAGCAAGTTGCCTCTGGGCTGCATGGCGTTAAGCCCGGCATCAATTTACCCCTGCATTATCAAGGACAAATCATTGGTGTTATCGGCATTACTGGCGATCCCAGTGAGTTAACCCATTACGGCGAGTTGCTCAAAATGACCGCCGAAATGATTGTCGAACAAGCCAACCTGCAGGATCAATTGCAGTGGGAGAACCGCCAGCGGGAAGAATTTATTCTGCAGCTTATCAAGGCGCAAACCGCTGACGATGAGCAGCTATATCGCTGGGCTAAACAACTCGATATTGATATCAGCCTGCCACGGGTGGCGGCCATTATTGAGGTCAGTGAAAAGCACCGACATTCCCTTGTCGAGGTCAGTAGCCCTTTTAATGGGTTAAGCAATGCAGAGCAAAGCATTGATGGACAAAATCCCCGCGTCAGCGAAACCCTAAAGCAAGTGTTACATCTACTGCAAAACCCGGATCGCGGTAACTTAATCGCCATGACATCTATGTCGCAGTTAGTGATCTTAAAACCGGCTTTTTTAGATGGCAAACAATGGGATCCTGAGCTTGAAAACCAGCGCATCGATAAGTTACTGCAACGTTTACCCGCCCAGATGGATTTAAACTTTAAGATTGCCCTAGGCCATTTTTTCCCCGAAAAAGGCGGTATCGCGCGCTCTTACCAAACAGCACAGGAAACCTTGAGCCTAGGTAAACAACTCCACCCCGGAGGCACTAAATACCTATTCGAAGATTATTCCCTGCAAGTGTTACTCGCAGGGCTTAAACATGACTGGCGTGGTCAGGCGCTGGCAACGCCCTATCAGCAACTCGCCAAGGCGGATAAAAACGGCCAGTTACGCAAAACCTTAGCCGCCTATATCACCCATTTTGGTGATGCGCAGCAATGTGCTAATGCCTTGTTTATTCACCGTAATACCTTAAGGTATCGCCTTGATAAAATTCAGCAGCTCACTAAAACAGATATCCAATCCCTGCACGGGCTATTGAGCCTGTATCTGGGGCAATTGATTGATACTTCGACTCGCTCAACTTAACGCCAAAATGGCTTAACCATTGACACGAACAGCTCAAAAACACACTAGCAGCTGACGGCGGTGGCGTTATTTCTGCACCATTGAGTAAAATTTGACATTAATTAACAGATCGATTGAAAGATTTATACCGTATCCCCTTTCCTATCGTTTCATAAGGTATCGCGTCTATATTCTAGAACGCTCGATTCAGTCCATCGAAAGGAATTGCTATGAACCCAATCAAACTGACTTTACTCGCCAAGGCTTGCCTTATTAGCGGCATTGCACTGACTTCGCCGACATTAATCGCCGCCGAGAAAACCATTCCCGAACTGGTCGATGCCGTCAATGGCACACCCGATGCGGCCAGTCGCGAAGCGGCTAAAAAGGTTAAACTGCGTAATCACACTAAGGGATTTTGTACTTCGGGCAGTTTTAAACCCGATCCACAATTACAACAAACCTTGGCGATTCCACTTTTTAATCAAGATGTTATTAAGGTGACAGCCCGCTTTTCCCTTGGCGGTACTAACCCTCAGATTTCTGATAAAACCCCAGGGCGCTTTATGTCGCTCAAAATTGATGGCGATAAAGAAAACCTTAACTTTGTCACCACTAACGTCCCCGTTTTCTTCGCCAGTAATCTAGAAGACTTTTTTACCTTTCAGACCAAAGTGAAACAGGGCGCTGAAGGTAAACAATGGCTTATTGACAATCAACCCAGCGCCAAAGCCTTTTTTGATTATGTAAAACAGCTGCCTCCCAGTCCAAGTTTTGCCAACAGTCGCTACTATGGCGTAAATAGCTTCCTGTTTAGCACCGCAAAAAACGCTGAACAACAGGGTGAAATGGTTGCGGGTAAATGGATTTTTGAACCCGTTGCAGGCACTGCGGCGTTATCCGCCAGCGAACTGGCTAATCTTAGTGACGATTTTTTAAAAGCCGAATTACTCGAGCGCATTAAAACCCAGCCGGCACAATGGAACTTGTATATTCAACTCGCCGAAACGGGTGATGAGATTAATGACCCAACGGTTATCTGGCCTGAGACTCGTCGGCGTTTACTGGTAGGCCAAGTGGTGATTAACGGTGAGCGAGACAGCGATCCCCAAGTTCAACAATGCGATAAAGGTATTTTCAACCCGCTGTTATTACCTAAGGGTATTGCCCCATCGGCCGATCCGATACTCAATGCCCGCACCGCTGCCTATGTAGAATCCTTTATTCGTCGTCAATAAAGACGATGAGCTAAACCCAATTATTCCTTTTTAACGTTGGCAAATGAGTCTATTTGCCAACGCCTCTCGACAAGATTATCCCTATAAAATTCGAATTCAGCCGAAGATTTTTGTGCGTGGGCACAAAAATCACCCATCACAATGCGGTAATTCCGTGGTTTTAGCCAAAGCTATTCAATCCGCAGTATTCAATAATAAGCTGACCTTAGAGCAGTTTTCATTTGGACTCAGGCCCAAATCAACACTGCGCCCTACAATATCCGTCAAAACTCACTAAAGAAACTTACTCAAAAACTTCAGCCAAGAACTGAACGGGACAAACTATGAACTTAGTGCTTATTCTTATCGGCGTGATTGCATTTATTGTTATCGCGACCTCAAAATTTAAACTCCATCCCTTTTTAACCTTGATTCTGGCCGCCTTTATCGCGGCCTTCGCCTATGGCTTACCGAGCGGTGAAATAGCCAAAACCATTACCACGGGCTTTGGCAATATTTTAGGTTATATCGGGCTTGTAATTGTGCTCGGGACTATTATCGGGATTATTCTCGAAAAGAGTGGCGCCGCCATTACCATGGCCGACGTAGTGATCAAACTATTGGGTAAACGCTTCCCGACGCTCACTATGTCGATTATCGGTTACCTCGTTTCGATCCCCGTATTCTGTGACTCGGGCTTTGTGATCTTAAACTCTCTTAAACAATCCATGGCGAACCGCATGAAGGTCTCCAGCGTCTCCATGAGTGTTGCCTTAGCCACAGGGCTTTACGCTACACACACCTTTGTGCCGCCAACACCTGGCCCTATCGCCGCCGCGGGTAACTTAGGTTTAGAGTCTAATTTAGGTTTAGTGATCGGCGTGGGCCTATTTGTCGCCGCCGTTGCCTCCTTAGCGGGCATGTTATGGGCGAACCGTTTTGCCGATGTTGAACCCGATGGTGAAGGCGCAGAGGAGCTAAAAGCACAGGCCAATGACTATGAAACCCTAAAGAAAAGCTATGGCACTCTGCCCAGCCCACTCAAAGCCTTCGCGCCGATTTTTGTGCCTATCGTATTAATTTGTTTAGGTTCTATCGCTAACTTCCCCTCAGCGCCTTTGGGTAAAGAAGGGTTGTTTGACGCGCTCGTGTTCCTCGGCCAACCCGTTAATGCCCTGATGATTGGCTTATTTTTATCCCTGCTGCTGTTAAAGGGTGAGAATAAAATCAGTGAATTTAGCGAGCGCATTAGCCAAGGCTTAGTCGCGGCGGCGCCGATTATTTTGATCACAGGTGCAGGCGGCGCCTTTGGTGCAGTCTTAAAAGCCACACCTATTGGTGACTTTTTAGGCACTTCACTGTCGGCACTCGGGGTCGGTATCTTTATGCCCTTTATCGTTGCCGCGGCGCTTAAATCAGCCCAAGGCTCATCCACTGTGGCCTTAGTTGCGACCTCGGCGCTGGTTGCGCCTATGCTGGGCGATATTGGCCTTGGTAGCGATATGGGCCGAGTATTAACGGTAATGGCGATTGGTGCTGGCGCTATGACAGTTTCCCACGCCAATGACAGCTTCTTCTGGGTCGTGGCCCAATTTAGCCGCATGAGCGTCAAGCAAGCCTATAAAGCACAAACTATGGCGACGCTGATCCAAGGTGTTACCGCCATGGTGACTGTGTATGTGCTGAGCTTAGTCTTGCTCTAATATTGTTTTGACCTTGATTTGATTCTGTGTCCTTGGGCGCATACCGCGCCCAATTAGTTGTAGGATTTTTAATGAAAATAGTTATCGCCCCCGACTCCTTTAAAGAAAGTTTAAGCGCACTCGAAGTGGCTAACGCCATAGAACAGGGCTTAAGGCAAGTGATCCCCGACTGCGACATAGTCAAAATTCCCGTTGCCGATGGTGGCGAAGGCACTGTGCAGTCTATGGTCGATGCCACGGGTGGCAGCATAGTCAATTTAGAGGTTATGGGACCACTCGGAAATAGAGTGCAAGCGCACTATGGCATCCTTGGTGGCATCCTCGGCGATTGTTCAAATGGCACTGCGAGCCATGCAAATTATGGCGCCATTGCCGTGATTGAAATGGCCTCAGCCTCAGGGCTGCACCATGTGCCAAGGGAGCAACGTAATCCGCTACTTACCACCAGTTACGGCACTGGCGAGCTGATTTGTGATGCGCTTAATCGGGGGATAAAGCACATTATTCTAGGTCTAGGCGGCAGTGCCACCAACGATGGCGGCGCGGGTATGGCCCAGGCGCTGGACATTTTATTGCTCGATAGCCAAGGTAAAACCTTGCCTTCTGGCGGCGCGGCGCTGGCCAATCTTGCCCGTATCGATATGACCAACGCCCATCCACTACTGAGCCAATGCACCTTCGAAGTCGCCTGTGATGTTGACAATCCGCTGTGCGGAGAACGTGGTGCCTCGGCGATTTTTGGTCCGCAAAAGGGTGCGACACCCGAGATGGTTAAGCAACTCGATACGGCCCTTGCCCACTACGCCGATGTGATAGCCCAAAGTGGCATTAACGATCACCGTGAACAGGCCGGTGCAGGTGCTGCGGGCGGTATGGGCCTTGGCGTGATGGCTTTTTTAAATGCCGAGCTTAAACCCGGTGTCGAGATTGTAATGCAAACCGTTGGCCTTGCTGACAAAATTCGTGACGCTGACTTAGTGATCACTGGTGAAGGCCGCATCGATGGTCAAACTGTATTTGGCAAAACCCCGATGGGCGTGTTAAAGCAAGCCAAACTGCAGGGCATTCCCACTATCGGTATCGCGGGCTGCTTAGGTGACAACGCCAATGCCATTCTGGATCAAGGTATGGCGGCGATTTTCCCTATCATCCCGCACTTAAGTCCGCTCGATGATGTGCTGGCCAATGCCAAGCTAAACCTTTGTAATACCGCTCGAAATATCGGTGCGGTACTGATGTTAGGTAAACCTTAGCCATAAGGCCGAGGGGAAATCGAGCAAAGGCGCCCAAATGGCGCCTTGTTTTTTACTCCTCCGCCGTGCCTGCGTTATATTTGAGAGCTTGATATTTTAATGCTTGATGCCTAAAAGGCCTTGCAGTAAAGTGAGCTCCCTTTTTGGTAATCCGCCTTGATTGCTTTCGAGAGTCACTGATTTGGTTATACTCTTTGAACAAATTTGCGGTTTCACTATAAGAATTAATAGACGGCACGCCCCATGACCCAAAAACTCCCTCGCCAAGCCACCGCATCCGAAGCCAGTCTAATGCGCATATTTACTGTGCCGGAAGATGCAGAATCGACCTTAAGTATTATCGAGCAGAAGCTTTCCGAGGATTTAGCAGGCTTTTTGGGTGACAGCATCGCCGCGCTCGAAAAGCCCTTATCGGAAATTGAAACCGATTTTCAGGCCTTTGAGATCCCAACCCAGCCGCGTTTTGTCTCCGATTACACCGATGAAATTATGCAAAACTTGGTGGCCCATTCGGTGCATACGGCGGCGCCCAGTTTTATCGGCCATATGACGTCGGCACTACCTTACTTTGTGTTGCCGCTGTCAAAAATGATGGTGGGACTGAATCAAAATCTGGTCAAAATCGAAACCTCTAAGGCTTTTACGCCCCTTGAGCGACAAGTGCTCGGCATGATGCACCATTTGATTTATGCCCAAGATACGGATTTTTATCAAAGCTGGATGCACAGCGCTAATCATTCCCTCGGGGCTTTTTGCTCCGGCGGCACAGTAGCCAACATCACGGCACTGTGGATTGCCCGCAATCAATTATTGAAGGCCGATGGTGAGTTTAAAGGCGTCAGCCGCGAAGGATTACTCAAGGCGCTACGCCACTATGGCTATGACGATTTAGCGATTTTAGTCTCGGAACGCGGCCATTATTCCCTAGGTAAAGCGGTCGATCTGCTTGGCATCGGTCGCGACAATATCATCAGCATTCCCACGGGCAGCGATAACAAGGTCGATGTGGCTAAAATGCGCCAAGCCGCCCTTGAACTTGCTAGTAAAAACATCAAGGTATTGGCAATTGTTGGCGTGGCGGGCACGACAGAGACAGGTAATGTTGACCCGTTAACAGAGTTAGCAGCGCTGGCAAAAGAGTTAAACAGCCATTTTCATGTGGATGCGGCGTGGGGCGGCGCGAGTTTATTATCCAATAAATACCGCCACTTACTCGCAGGTATCGAACTTGCCGATTCAGTGACCATCGATGCCCACAAGCAAATGTATGTGCCTATGGGCGCGGGCATGGTGTTATTTAAAGACCCTGAGTTTGCCCACGCCATTGCCCATCACGCCGAATATATTCTGCGCCGCGGTTCAAAGGATCTCGGCAGCCAAACGCTCGAAGGTTCACGCCCCGGCATGGCGATGTTAGTGCACGCTTGCTTACAAATCATCGGCCGCGATGGTTATGAAATCTTAATCAACAACAGCCTTGAAAAAGCGCGCTATTTTGCCGAACAAATCAAAGCCCATCAGGATTTTGAGCTGGTCACTGAGCCAGAACTTTGTCTACTGACTTATCGTTATGTCCCCGCTCGCGTCCAAGCCGCCATGCAAGTTGCTATTGAGCAAGGTGACACAGTAAAACTTGCGCGCTTTAATGAACTGCTCGATGGGCTTACCCAGTTTATTCAAAAGCACCAACGCGAACAGGGTAAATCCTTTGTATCCCGCACCCGCATCTCCCCTGCCCGCTATTTTAGGCAAGCGACCGTGGTGTTTCGTGTGGTATTAGCCAACCCGTTGACTAGCCATGATATTCTCAATCAAGTACTGGTTGAACAAAGCGAAATCGCCGCATTAGATAAAGAGTTTTTACCCGCACTAATGGCGATGGTGGCGCAATAGCGAGTTGTGAAGAGTGAATTTTCCAATAGCGGCTTTCAGATATAAAGTTTCAAATAGTAAAACAGCCGCAAAGATCTTTGCGGCTGATTTGATTCACGGCACAAAATTAGCGAAACCTTACGTTAAATAACAAAAACAAAGCACTCTGCACCTGTAGCAGGTACGCCGAATTCCATTGCTTCCGTGACACGCCGTGAAGCCATCCATGGCGGCTCTACGATGACATCCATGTCATCGAAGGTCACGTCAGCAGCCGACTTCGCATTAGTTAATTTCTGCATAATCTGTAGCACATAGAAACACAAATACCGCGAGCATATGGCAGTGATATTGCACACATCATATAGGGATTATGATGTGAAAGAGTAACCATGAAAACTATGGGCGTCCTCACTCATCTAAAACGATATCAAGCGATTACCCATCAAACGGTATAAAAACCGCTACCGCAAAAAGCAAATTCCTACAGCATCATTCATACCAATTTATGCGGATGTGGCAGCGACCAAGTCTAACAAGCGACTATGCCCTGCAAACAGCGCAGCGCATAAATACTAAGACGTTATGCATTTTTATTATCTTCGGAGTGGTTTATGCAGTTTCCAAGCCCAGAATATATCGCCTATAAATAATCGCCTATCCAGCGAATGTCTATTTTACCGTTCACTCGCTCTCTTAAGTTAATAATTAATGGTTCAAGTCTTTTGTCAAAATCAGTCAAAACAAATATATATATTGGTTTTGATTGCGCAGAGTCCATACTAAGTGTCTGTGAGGCGATTTGGATGTTTGGAATGATGTGACTTAACATCTTATCAATATCAGCCTCAATCATTCTCTCTCGTTCCTTTAAAGACTTTGATTTGAATGAACTACCGCCTTTGAACTCAATAACTGATACCAAACTAGGTAGCTTGAACTGATCATTCTTGACTATTTTCTTACTATCACCATAGAGCTGAAACTGTGCATTAAAACGTCTATCAAAAATAGCCAGATCCGGTATTCTATATTGTCTATCGCCGTACTTATTACAGTTAAAGAAAACTTCTACCGCAACTTGATTATAATTCAGTCCGTTTTTTCTAAGATGATGATAAAGTAAGCCAACGTGAGAACACTCAGACCCAAAATCAGAAACTGTCTCATCAAAAAACTGAGACCAAAATCTTGTAGACGAAAATAAATCCTGTATAGATGAAACGCTATCAGAATCAGAAACATTTAATTCTATGCAGCGTTCTCCATTTTTATACCAGCAATAAAATGAATTTTCCAACTGTGATGCATATGAAAAATTTGCTCCATATGAAGATGCAAACTCTGAATAGTAAAATATATCATCTTTATTAAACGCTATTCCCAATGGAGATAAGTCAACACAAATCAACCAAGTTTCTACCGGTTTAGTAGATTCTGAAGAAAAAAACTGTAGTTTCCTGAGATCGTGACTAAGTCCTTTACTTTCAACCTCTTTCATCTTAGCCAAGGAATTTCGATGGCCATTTGCACCAGCTTTAATCTCAATAGCAAATATCTTATCACCACCATCAATGCAGAAATCGATAGCTCCGCCGTTTACTGGTTGTTCTCGCCATATCTGGCTTTGTTCAAAATGTTTCCTGGCCTCATGATAAAAAATCGATTGGAACAGCCCCTCAGAACCACAAACCAAGTTAGCCTCTGAATAAAAGCCTTTTAATAATGCGTCAAACTTAGCATCCATAAATCACCTCTACAATATTAACTTTGAATCACTATCAAAAAACATTTCCATATTTTCAAGATCTTTCAAAATAGACAATTTTCTATTTATATATGGGTTTTGTGTTAAAGCATATTTAGCAGTTCGTTTCATCTCATCCATAATCATTTCATAATTTTTATAAAAAACGTCTTTAAACAATCTTACAGATGGAAAGCCATTGGAGCCAATGTCTGTAAAAAATCTATATTCTGGAATTTTATCTCCGGAATCAGTATCAATCCTTGAATACAAAAAATCTTTCATAGGAAAAAGATCAACCCCAAAGTCAGAAATATCCGAAAAAAAACAAGGAAACATACGATTATTATTTAGATCAGGCATCAAAACTAAATACAACAAACTAAATTGGTCTTCTAAAAACTCACCATGACCAGATAACTCTCTTGCCAAACTCAATGTACTCGAATATTCACTAGAGTATTCGTTAGGCGAGTTATATATATCAGGTTCATCCAAAATAGCAAAATTACACATCCCCAATAGCACATGAGGAAACTGCTTCAAGAAGATATGTTCATCCAGACTATAATTAACTACTTTCTTGATTATTGCTGAATCAACATCCATCAATTCAAAATACTTAGAGATCCGAAACTCAAACATATACAAATAATCGCCTACACCTTTAAAAACAAAGACCTAAAATATACAACTACTCAACAATTCCCAGTCTATTTTTTGAAATGATTTAAATTTTAATTCGGATATCCCTACAATTTCCAATTGGGTAAAAAAGTAGTCTAACAAAGTCCGTAAGGAACTTTGGTTTAGTCTATCAAAGTCGAAGTCATCAGGTAAACTTTCATCATTATCTTCGGTATCATTACCTTGAGTTGAAACATAATTATGTAGTTCATGATAAAGATTACTCCATATCTTTAAACCTAAATCATCAACAACGACCATATCCCACTCTTCTTTTGTTAATGAAGATAATGGTTTATCGAGCAAATCTGAATCCAATTTTTCAACGGTACGAAACAATTGATTTGGTGTTAGACTAAACAGGTCAACACCAGAAAATCTTATGTCCTTCTCTAAAAGAGTGCCATTTTCTATAAAATACTCTGTTTGTAATTTAGCTACCTCTTTATAAAAAGGAATCAAGTCATATTTTTCATCAACTCGGTCTGCCATAATATAAAATAATTCTTTGTCATTTATGACATTGGATTCATTTTCATTTTTCATATCTACTCTTCCTTTTGTCTTTTTTACTTTCTATTCTTTTTGAAATGGTTGTTTTTCCTCGCAACGGTTAATATTGTGCCTTCGCTTATAACAACATAAACCCCAATTATTTTTGATAACAATTGCTTTGCAAACTGATGGCCAATATAATCATTAACCCTCCTACAAGAAGACTTTGTCATGAGATATATTTCACAGCCTTTATGATATTCACAGCATCCAAATTCCATGACCAAATCGACCATAAATTGATTTACTCCGCGTTGACCCATTCTCTGAATCGCATGTGCTGATGTATTCATACTAATGCTCCAAATGTAATGACACTTCAAACTATAGCCTTAACAAAAATTAGTAAAACATCCATTTTTTCATATAGATATATAATTTATGGCTACACAGTTGGATAGCTATATGGATATATTGATGGATATGATTTTTTGTTGACATGGATATAAGTATGGCCTTAATCACTGCGTTAAAACTAAAATATATAATTAATATTTAAAAACAGATAATTAGCTGCAAATCTGAAAGTGTAATTGTGAGCATTTCTGCATTTCGTTAACGTCTTACATGCTGACTACTGCTATGCCACTTACTAACCATGGCAGTAACAAGAGTGAGCAAAAGAGTGAGGACATATATGGTCACCTCGGTGTTAGCAAGGCCAATGTCCCATTTTATTCAAACTACATTTACGTTAATCGATAATTTACCTTTCACAACGGGGTATCGGTCGTTAATGATTAGCGGTCTTGCGACATATATCCGGCGTCTGTTGCGCCCTAATGAGATCCAAATTGACGTCTTACCCTCCTTGGCATCCACATGACCTCGAAGGCCACTGTCCCGATCAGGTTTTGGGTAAGACAAACCGTTTAACTCATTAATACCATTACCGCTGTTGTGCTTTGATGGACATTTATCTATTTACATTTTGAGTCTATTTACGCAAAAAACGCTGTATTACGCCGCAACTTTACATGCCTTATCCATATCAAATGCTTGCCCGCGGCTCATCACCACAAACACCATCCGCGCCATCTTATTCGCCAAGGCGACCGCCACTTTGCAAACGTGTTGGCGTTGTTTAAGTCGTTGTAGCCACAGGCTTAGTGAGTCGTCTTTCTTATCGCACCAGTTCACCACGGTTCTTGCGCCATGGATAAGTAACCGCCTGAGCGTTTGATTGCCGCGCTTGGTTATCTTGCCGAGCCGATTTGTCGTACCGCTACTGTACTGTGAAGGGGTTAGCCCTAGCCATGCTGCTAATTGCCGGCCATTTTTAAAATCATTCACTTCATTAATGCTGGCTAATAGGGTTGATGCCACGATAGGACCGACACCGGGGATGGTTAGCAGTAGGGAGTACAGCGGCATCGCTTGGGCAAGGGCTAATATTTCCTGTGCAATCTGGTCGATTTGTTCATTTAAATACAACTGAAACTCATAGAGTCGTTG
Organism: Shewanella sp. KJ2020; assembly: GCF_024197625.1. Lineage (NCBI taxonomy): Bacteria > Pseudomonadati > Pseudomonadota > Gammaproteobacteria > Alteromonadales > Shewanellaceae > Shewanella > Shewanella sp. KJ2020. The sequence goes on from NZ_JAKUKD010000008.1 coordinate 180,150, forward strand.
AATAAACCCTCTGGCAACCGTGGATAACTCGTTGTCAGCATCTTCAAGAATGAGCGGAATGGCTAACATCAACTGGCGGCGAGTCTTTGCGATAATCAGGCCGTATTCCGCAAGGAAACCACGCAGTTGATTGCAGTTAGCGGTACGATTCTCCACCAAGCGCTCACGAATGCGCAGCAAAGATTGAATGTCCTGCTGCTCGACCGTTTTTGGACGAAGTAGACTCACTTTAGGACGGCCAGCGGTTTCTCCGATGGCAACCGCATCATTGGCGTCATTTTTATTACCGACTAGCATGGCTTTTACCATTCTGGCGGGGATAAGCTTGACGGTATGGCCGAGCTTTTCGATAGCCCGCCCCCAGTAATTAGCACTGTAACAGGCTTCCATCACCACTAATGTCGGTTCACATTGCCTAAGGGTATTGAGCAATGCAGAACGGTTGATTTTACGATTAAAAGCAATGGTATTGTCATGATTGAAGGCAGCCACTTGGAAGACAGTTTTTGCCAAATCAATGCTGATGAGTTTATAGTTCATATCGGTCACCTCGCGTCAGATTTTGTGCACCTAAATCATGGCACATTGCGATGCCGAGACCGAGGTGACCATCCCAGCATCCACATATTTTTAAGGCTAGAAGTGAATTTATGCCCTGATGTACCGACTTGAAAATGGAAATTGATAGTGTGGGAACTGGCTAAAAGGTACACCGGAATTAACGAAATTAAGCACTATCATGGAAGTGACCGTTGACGGCATGGATGCCGTCGTCGAGCCCTCAGGGATGAGTTAATGGCGTGTCACTGGAATGAAAGTGCTTAATTGTGACACGGTTTATAGTCTCATCATCAAGCACGTGAGCGTTGCTATATGGTAGCCTTACTCACCCACCGCCCTAAATCATATAGGAACTAAGGCCTTACATGCGAAAAATAATTCTCCCACTGCTCATGCTAAGCCTTGGTGCATTGCCTTTATATGCTCCAGCACAAGACACCAGCGCGTTATGGGGCAAAAAATACGCTGAGGTGAAATTAAGTTTATTGGCTGCTGGCTGGGTATTAGCGCCCGTAGCAGAAGATGAAACGCCAATGACAGCAGATTACCCTGAAATAACCTGTGGTAACGGCACGATGGCAATTTGCTCTGTCGGCTTTAAGCGAGACAATAGTACGCTTGCCTTAGTGGTTGAATCTATTGAACAAGAGCTTATTGTGACAGGTGAATACTAAACAGCCCAATAGATGATGTTAAACTCAGCCTAAGCATCTGACATAAGCGAGGTAGTGATGTCATCTGTACCCCAATCAAAACAAGAACTTGAATTGGCTATTCACTCAGTTTTCCAAAAATTGATGGCAGACTATCGCTCAATCCCAGCCCAAATGTCCCGTGTGTGCAGCATAGAAGGAAACATCAAAGGTACACAAATTAGTGTAAGTGATACCGTCGCTTACCTTATTGGTTGGGGTAAATTAGTGCTCAAATGGTACGAGTTAACATCGCAAGCACTCCCAGTTGATTTTCCCGATACGGGCTATAAATGGAATCAACTGGGATTATTAGCAGAGCGATTTCACCGAGAATATTGCCAGTGGCAATATGCTGATTTACTTGATGAATATGAACTAACAATGGAAAAACTGTCAACGCTGATTGCAAGTCTCAGTGATCAGCAGTTATATGGCGTAACTTGGTACGATAAATGGACTCTGGGCCGTATGATCCAATTCAACACTTACTCCCCGATGAAGAATATGCGTACCAAAGTACGACGATTCAAAAAAGACAATGCATTAGCATAGTAAGCGACTCTTTTAAGCACTGAGGTATTCATGTCAAGTCCCCACTCGCGTCCGCAGTTAGGCCCAAACCCCAACGATAAAGCGCCGATGAAAGGCTTCCCTCAGGTTGGCTTTCTTAAAAACTTTATTACTCGCGAGAACATTATCGTCGGCGATTATACCTACTATGACGATCCTGCGGGGCCTGAAAGATTTGAGTCGAATGTGCTTTATCACTTTGACTTTGTTGGCGATAAACTGATTATTGGTAAATTCTGCGCCATTGCGAAAGACGTGAAATTCATTATGAATGGCGCCAATCATCAAGTATCTGGCTTTTCGACTTATCCCTTTTATATCTTTGGTAATGGCTGGGAGAAAGCGGCGACAAATCCCGAAGATTTACCTTTTAAGGGCGATACCTGTATCGGTAACGATGTGTGGATTGGCTATAACGCCACAATTATGCCTGGGGTAAAAATTGGCCACGGCGCCATTGTTGCCAGTCAATCCGTGGTAACAAAAGATGTGCCGCCCTACGCTGTGGTTGGCGGTAATCCTGCCACAGTGATCAAGCTGAGATTCGAGCAAGATGTGATAAATGAGCTTATTGCCATCGCTTGGTGGGATTGGCCGATAGAAAAAATTACTCAACACCTACACGCCATCGCGGGCGCTGATCTTACAATATTACAGCAGGCTACTTAGTAAAGATTGTCGGCATTTATAGAACCTGATGTTTATACTGCTCATCCATCAGACAAATATAATCTTCTAACTCTTGTCCCGGCGTTAGCTCAAAATGGCGGTTGAGTTTTAATAATCCTGTGATGCGATCGACCCTAAAATTGCGAAAATCGGCCCGCAATTCACACCATGTCAGTAAGGTCCAAGTGCCGCGCCAAAAATAGATGGCGAGCGGCCTAACTTCCCGCTCGGTGACATCAAGTTTTACATCTTGGTAGAAGAGTTTAACGTACTCGCGGCGCTGCGCGGCATTACGTAGTGGGTCAAGGAATTGAAACTCATTGGAATCTAAATAAAAATCCGGCGAGAACATCAAGGATTGATAGGCTTGTAATCGCTTAGGCAACACGGCTTCGACTTTGATCATCGCTTGGCGCGCCGCGCTGCCAAGCTCTTTTCCTCCCCAAGTTTGCACCATACGCATGCCGACTTGAATCGCTTCGAGTTCGGCTTCGTTAAACATGAGGGGCGGCACATTCACCTCATGGCGCAATAAATAGCCCACGCCCGCCTCCCCTTCGATGGGAATGCCGCTTAAACACAAATCCTGCAAATCACGGTAAATCGTGCGCGTGGAGACCTCTAACCGCTCGGCTAACTCCAAGGCGGTGGTCAGGCGTTTGTGTTTCAGAATTTGCACTATTTGAAATAGGCGATCGGCGCGGCGCATGGACTGTTATTGGCCCCTAAAACGGAGGTAACGAGCAATAATGGGGATCTTAACCACTTAAACTGGCTTATCCAAATACTAAGATAAGTTCAAGGTCTGCTTTATAAAATCCCGATATAAATTTCAACTTCAGTGGCGCCGAGATACAGCTCAAAATCCGTTTGATAACGTCGCTGATGTGGGCAATTTGGAGCACTAAAATAACCCCACACATGTCCCCAAAGGTCAATCACACACTGGGGCATTTCACCCTGGGCCGTAAATTTAAGGTACTTGCCCGCTTCAAGCTCCAGCGGTGTAAAAGGGTTGGTATCGACAGGAACATCGATGGCCTTGCCCACCAGCACAGAAAACTCGCCATTCATATCTGACGCATAGTCATAGTACACGCCGTACATAGGCGAGTTGAGCATAGCCGTGAGCTGGGATGATTCAAAAAAGGCTTGCCACAGGCCGCCAATTTTAGCGCTGTCGGCGGACATTTCAGCCCTATTGTTAGTGCGGCAGCTCAGCCCAAGTAGCGGTCGAGCATCAATATAAACCACGTCCATTATTGTTTCTTCCATAGAAATCTAAACCAATAGGTTAATGTTAGCGTCGTGCCCTTAAGGCACGACGCTAAAAATTTAATACTCGAGACTACTTATCCTTAGACCACAGACCCACTTTATTACCTTCACTGTCGACAAAGAGGGCAATATAACCACACTCCCCTTCTTTAATCGGGGTCACTGGCAACAGAATATTGACATTCGCTGCGGTGAGTTTATCCACGAGTGGTTGCAATTGGGTGCTGAAATGCAAATACACTGTGCTGCCCTGCATCGACGGTTGGCTCATGCTGCATTTGACTAACCCAATGCTGGCGGCGCTAACGTCTTCGGTCACTATGGTGGCGTATTCCATGTCTTCCATATCGTCACGCTTAAACTCAACCCCAAAATGCTGCTGATAAAAAGCGATGGCACGATTCATATCACTGACAGGAATTTCACCCCAAACTAACGGTGCAATAGATAACATTTTCACTTTCTCCTTGTTGAAAAATACCAATGATCCATAAGGTTATTAATCTGGACCACCAGCGGGCAACAACAAGAATAAAACAAGGCTACTGACAACATCATGTCAGTAGCCTTTTCATAAAAGCGAATTTTTTAGCTTAGAACACCCCAGTCTATTTCGGCAAACTGGCTTGGTGGGCCGCGATAAATGCCTCCATGGCCTGGGTTGCCCGGTTTTGGGCGCTGATGAGGGTGTCATCCGCCGTCATAGGCTCTACCACCTCGTAGTAACATTTGATTTTGGGCTCAGTCCCTGAAGGTCTAACGATCACCCGAGCACCACCCGCTAAGCAATAGGTCAATACATCACTCGGTGGTAAGTCGATTTTCTCGACTCGGCCATCGGCAAAACGCCGCTCAAGCGCCTTTAAATCATCGGTGGAGAGTACATCTAACTCACCAATCTTCAACGGTGGATGCTCACGCAAATAAGCACCAATTTTCGGCGTATCGGGTTTTAAGGCAATACTCACCTGCGCATTTAAATGGAATCCATGCTCACGGTAAATGTGCTCGAGTCTATCCCAAATGGTTTGCCCATTGGCGGCAAGCTCGGCGGTTAATTGGGCAAAGGCCACCAGCGCCGACAGGCCGTCTTTATCCCACACCATGCTACCGACGGTGTAACCTAGGGCTTCTTCATAGGCAAACAGGAATGGATTTTCGGGCTGATTCTTCACTATTCCCACATTCATCAACCATTTAAACCCAGTGAGCGTAGTATAACTTTGCTGGCCAAAGCCTTTGGCGATCTTAGATAACAGGCTAGATGATACTATGGTCGTCCCCGTTAATCCTCGATGTTCAGGGGCATGACTCAGCAGATAATGGCCAAGGAGAACGCCCACTTGATCCCCCGTCAACATTTGGTATTCGCCCGCTCCCTTATGTACCGCCACCGCAAAACGGTCGGCATCGGGATCGTTAGCACAGGCGAGCATAGCGCCGTGTTTTTTCGCCTCGGCAATAACGAGATCCATTGCGCCCTTTTCTTCCGGATTGGGGAAGTTCACCGTTGGGAAATCCCCATTGGGCTCGCGTTGGGCAGCCACCGAATATACTTGGTTAAAACCCGCATCCTTAAGCACAGTTTCGGCCATGTCGGCCCCGACGCCGTGCATCGCCGTATAGGCGAGGCTGACTTTTTCAGTGGCGGTATGGTTTTGTAGCATTGGGGATTGCTTTATGCCGCTCCGATAGGTTTGATAAAAATCATCCAGCAACAGAATCAACTTACCTTGTTTTACCGCGTCATCATGTTCTAAAAACGGAATCGCTTGATTCGCGGCGCGCTCAATTTGCGCAGCAATACCCGAGTCGTGCGGCGGAATAATCTGGGCGCCATTCTCCCAATAGACTTTATAACCATTGTATTGCGGTGGATTATGGCTGGCGGTCACGACAATGCCCGCTGCCGCATTAAAATGCTTCACCCCAAAGGCCACCAGCGGCGTTGGCGCCACTTTGCTAGTGATCCGCACCTTAAATCCCATGGCGGTCAATACGCTGGCCGTATCATGGGCAAAGGTACGTGAATCGTGGCGGCCATCGTAACCTATCACCACGCCACGCTCGGCGGCATCCTTAATCTGTTCGAGTAAATAGGCGCCAAGGCCAGCTGAGGTTTGACGAATAACTAGGCGATTCATGCCCATGGGCCCTGCGCCCACCACACCCCGTAATCCGGCGGTGCCAAACTCTAATCGCCCGGCAAAACGGGCCTTGAGCTCCGCCTCATTCTGGGTGTCCAGCAGGGTTTGTAATTGCGCCTGTGTAGCGGGATCGGGATCATTTTCGAGCCAATGTTTAACCTGTAATTGCAGTGGGGTATTCATAGCACGCCTCAGTGAAAATCATTTGCAATTACCTTAGGAAAAAGTACACCGAAGAACAAGTGAATTTGCATTTTTCAGCGTCAATTGAGTGTAAAGACTGGCTAACTAAGGGGACAAAAGTGAAATGACACAGGGTCACTCCCTCTGGGGTAAAAGTGAAGTTAATTTCATGTTAATAAAGAAGATTAAAGTAGCGAGGTTGCAGTCAACAATCACTGGCGCTTCGAGCGAATCGCCAAAAGGGAAGCCCTATCCATCTTTTTGCCGCCAGGTAACGCATTCAATTTAGCGTCGCTAACGCAAGATATTCATGGATACTACGTTAGAAAATAGATCCTTTTCTGACTCCTGTTCGAGCTGAGTTCGCCAAGGCTTATCAAAGACACGCACTAGGTAATAAGTGTCTCGGCTCGTATCGGTAACAAATGCGATGCCAAAACGCATCAGTTCATAGTGAATATCATTGACAAACACGAGCGAAAAATTTTGGCGCCCGGTCAGCTGATTAATATCCTCCCTTGTCAGACTAACGCCCTTTTCAACCCCTTCAAATCGTTTCATTAACCAATGGGCAAATTCCTTCGCACTCACCATAGACATGATCTTTCTCCTCATTATGCTCACCAACCCACTAGGCTATTGGCTCGCGTTATACATTTTTAATTTTTTTGATATAGCTGTAATTGACATAGTTGTAATTGACATAGTTGCAAACTCCCTTTCCCTGAACGCCAAAGCACGCTCAACAGCAGGTCAATCATTAGGAATAAGGTTTAACTAATTAATTTAATTATGCTAATAATTTATTGTTATTGGAGCGAATGGGTAGAGATAAACAAGCGGCGAGTGATTGTCATGCCCAATATGCCTAAGCCTGAAAACACCGACCAAAAGTTTCTGTCTATAGGAAAAATAGAACAGTTTATGCACTTTTACCAAGAATAAGGATGAGCAGATGTGAAAGGAGATTCTGACCGAAGCTAAAGCGGCTTATTCCGTTGGATGTAAGCAAAAATACAACAGAAACTAAGCCGCTTTACTTTTCAATCTATTGCCCGCGGGTTTTCCAAAGTGAGTAGAGTACGCCAGCGACTAACAGTCCAAAGGTCACCCCTAAGGAAAGTGCCGTTGGGATGGTAAAGCCCACTAACCCTATATGATAGAAATACACTAAGCCGACCTTAGTACCGATAAAGATCAACACCACCGACAGGGCATACTTAAGGTACTCAAAACGATGCACCATAGCCGCTAAAGCAAAGTACAGGGCTCGCAGACCCAGAATGGCGAAAATATTTGAGGTATAGATAATAAAAGGATCTTGAGTGATGGCAAATATGGCCGGAATACTGTCAACCGCAAAGACTAAATCCGCGGTTTCAACCAGAATTAACGCCAAAAATAACGGTGTCGCCCACCAGCCTTGACTTAGCTGGTGCTCTTCACCACGTACCACAAATTTTTCCCCATGCAGGGTTGGCGTAAACCGCATCTTAGTGCGTAACCACTTGTAAAGCTTATTATCTTGGATATCTCTATGTTCCTCCTGCGAGAACAACATTTTCACGCCAGTGAAAATCAAGAACAGGCCAAACAACACGAGAACGCCCTGATACTTGGCCACAAGCACGGCACCGAGTCCGATCATAATGGCGCGTAACACAATCACGCCGATAATGCCCCAGAACAGCACTCGATGTTGATATAGGCGTGGGATACCTAAGCTACTGAAAATAAGCGCGATAACGAATATGTTATCCATAGACAGTGACTTTTCAATCAGATAACCCGTCAGGTATTCCATCCCCGCCGTGGATCCCCGATACCACCAAAGCCAAGCGCCAAATAACATCGCCATGCAAATATAAAACGCTGAGAGTTTTAAGCTTTCTGAGACACTGATTTCATGTTGATCTTTATGCAACACACCTAAATCAAAGGCCAACAGGGCTAATACAAAGCCAAAGAACATTAGCCAAACCCAAATCGGGTAGTCCACAAAGAGCGTGGTAAAAAATTCCATATTGATCCTTAACAACCTAAAATACCGACATTTTTCGGCCTAATTACAGTGGGTAATCTTACAGCTTAGTTAAACAAAGATCAGTGAAACAGCATAAAATAACTATAAAATCAGATTAAAATTCGTTTATATCCCAAAGAGTATCCTTGGCTCAAGACGAGCACGCACTCAGTCGCTGGTGCTTGATCCTTTGTTAAAAAAGAGGGGTTACTCGCGCCCTTGGATCCGGCGCAGCGCTAACACAACAAGGTGCAGTAACAACAAGCCTGTAAAGGCTGAGCAGAAAAACAATAATGCGATGGAGTCAACTTGCCGCGGAGTTTCCCAATAGAGAAACCACCACAGGGGCCAACCGATAGCGGATAAGCCAGCAAGTTGCCACATACAAGCGCGGCAGCGGCCAATTTTTTGCTTAAAAATCGAAGTGTTGCAATCATTACATCCCATCATGCCACCTCATCTGCCGACAATTTGTTTAACGGGATGCTTTAAGGCGTTTCATCCCTTCTTCGATAGAGATCAGCGGACGATAGCCTAAATCCCGTTTCGCGGCGCTAATATCAAAATAATGGCAGCAGGATAACTGACGAGCCACAAAACGAGTCATTAGCGGTTCCTGCTGTTTTTTTAACAGAAGATACACGCCCTCGAGAACCGCCCCCGCGATATAGGCCACAGTTCGAGACACTCGCTTGGTCACTGGCGGCAATCCATCACAGGCCAAAATCAAGTTCAACATTTTAGCCATAGTGATGGGCTCATCGTTACTGAGAAAATAAGCTTTCCCCTGACACTTTGGCTGGGGCTCACAGAGTTCGAGCGCGGCGAGCACATGGGCATAGGCGGCGTTATCTATGTAAATGGTATCAACCAGCTTATCTTCACGACCAACCAACTTAAGCTTACCTAAACGGCCACGCGCCAGCACTCGAGGCACAAGGTGGGGATCATTAGGGCCCCAGATCAAATGCGGCCGCAGAGCGACGGTTTTTAACGCATAGGGTGTAGAAACTTGAGTCGAGGCAGGGATAGTCGCGGAGACAGTGGCAGGAATAGCGGCTTGGGCTGAATCGGCATTTTCAAGCGGTATATCACCAACTTGGTTCGCATCCAGCACCATCTTCTCGGCGATAGACTTAGAATGGGCGTAATAATTGAGAAATTTAGCCGCATGGGGAGTGGATTCATCAATACCTGACTCATCCTGCCCTGCAAAGGTCACGCTCGGCGTGCTGGTATAGACTAATTTATTGATTTTTAATGCCTTACATGCAGAAATCACATTAGCCGTTCCCTTCACATTCGGGCAAAAATAACTGTCTCTATCCCCCCAAACGCCGGCTTTTGATGCTACATGGAACACAATATCGCAGCCCTGCATCGCCTGTTGCAGTTGGTCTTTATTGACTAAATCTCCCTGCACCATCACAACACCTAGGGAGGTAAGTTCAGGATAATCTCCACGGGCAAAACCTGTGACCTTAATCCCTGCGGCTAACAATCTTAAACAGATGGCCTTACCTAAAAAGCCCCCCGCGCCAGTGACAAAAGCATGGCTTACCTTTAAGGCAAGCTGAGTGAGTGCAGTTTGCTCTTGCAACTCCAATGGTGCCAGAGCCCCATATTTACTTGGATTGTTTGTCATTTAGGTATCAACCTTTCGTCTGTGATTGCGCCCAAATGGCTAATTTTTCTCTAAAAATCTTGGCATTATGCCGCACATCTACGGGAAAGTCAGGGTGGATAAGAAAACGCCTTATCCCCTTAGTCTGGGCAAATTGCTCGGCGATAGCGATCAACTCTTGGTACAACTGCTGGCTCTTATTACACACCAATGATTGGTCGAGTTCGATACAAATTAACGGCGCTATCTCGTTCGCCACTGTTACTCCCACAAGGGCGGAACGCTTCACATTGGGGTGAGTATTAAAAATGCGCTCACAGGGGATCGAATAATATCGCTTAACAAATTGACCATTATGGGTCGCATCGACCCTATGGGCCTTGCGGCCGCACATCCATAACCGCCCTTGATCATCGAGATACCCCAGATCGCCCATGCGATGTCTAAAGGTTTGTGTCACTTCATCCCAGATTTTCGCCGCAGCCGTTGCGCTGCGCCGTTGGCTATTTTGGCTATTATGTTGGTTATCGTCTTGATAGTAGGACTGACTGACCATAGGTCCCCGCACGACTATCTCGCCAATTTCACCGTTTTTCAGCAGTAATGCATTATCCCACGAAGGAATAACCTCTTCAGAAATCGCGATAATCCCTATATCTACGCCCTTAATCCCATGGCCAACGCAAATACCACCACCGTTATCGGTAATATCGGTAGTGGTCAATAGAGCATCGCTGGCGATCATGCTAATGGGTAAGGATTCGGTCGCACCGTAGGAGTTTAAAATGGGCACGCCTTGGCTCAGCATCTTACGAAACCTGGCAATAGAGGCGATGGTCGCGGGCGCACCCGCCGAGATCACCCGCTGCACGCTGGGCAATTTATGTTGTTTTAGTTCCCCCGCACGGCCTAAGCGCTCAAGTAAAGCCGGATTAACAAAAATATTGCTGCATTGATATTTCTCTATCGCGGCAAACAAAAACTCGGGATTGGCGGTAATAGGTTTGCTGGCATCCATTTCGGGCACGATTGATGCCATACCCAGTGCCGGGCCAAAGAGGGAAAACAACGGGAACGTGGCTAAATCACGCTCACCATGGGCAATCCCATAATCGTTTTTTAACGCTTGAATTTGCGCCTCAAACATCCCATGGCTATAGACCACGCCCTTTGGGACTCCCGTGCTGCCGCTAGTAAATAATATCGCCGCCATATCATCGGGTTTTAGCATAACCATGGGATATTCAACCTGCTCGCTTGGGCATCTTAGCAGCGATGCTAAGCTAGGGGCGCCCGTCACCATTTGCGCTAACTTGGCTGACAGGCCCAACTTACCGCTATCGACATTGAGCAAGCATTTCACACTGCCCTTACCCCAGCCAAATAGCCGTCTGGCAATATGGGCCTTAGGGATACCAATAAAGGCATCGGGCGCGGCTTCAACAAAACACTGCTTAAGGTTGTGAATTCCCATGCCTGGGTCAACGAGAATGGGGATAACCCCCGCCTTAAAGAGTGCGAAAGTCAGCGCAAAAAAATCGAGGCTTGGCGTCACCATCAACACCGTCTTCATGCCTCGTTTTATACCATGGGCATTGAGGGCAAAGGCGATGGCATCGCTTTGCCTATCTAAACTGACAAAATCGAGTTCTTGATAACTTAGCTTGCTAAGGGCACCGCTTTGATTGAAAAGCCCAGAACTCTGAGCCTTTTGGACAGCTACCGCTAAGTGATGGGGAATGACATGTGCCGCGTGTTTAAGATGACGGCAAATATTGGCATCATTGCCCACCATTGATGTAGAAGAGTCATCACAGGGCGAGGTTGACAAATCGGCCCCAAGCACGCGCGACATTAGCCTGCGGCCTGTTCTAATTGCGCCCTTGCAGGCACATCATCGGCCATAAAGTGTTTGATATGCGCAATCACTTCATCGCTGGCATCTTCGAGGATATAGTGGCCGCAGTCGGCAAATTCATGCACTGTCGCATGGGGCATATGCTCGCGCCATTTGGCTAAAAAGTGCTTATCGAACACAAAGTCCTTGAGGCCCCAACAGATCAGGGTCGGCACTTTGGCAAATTTAGGTAAACTTGCAGCAATATCAGAGACTAATTGATAGTTTCTGTCCCCTTGTTTCAGCGGAATATCCTGCACAAAACGCAGTGTCGAAATGCGATTAGCCCAAGAATTGAAGGGCGCGACATAGGCTTCGCGGATATATTTCGACATCGGCTGGCGCTTCACGCCCACATAGGAGGCGATAGACGAAAAGGCATTAAAACCTCGCACTAACACAGTACCGAGTATCGTATTACGGCAGATCCACAACGCCAGCGGCAAAGGTTTTGTTTCGGGTAAATGAAAAGCCCCGGTATTTAAAATCACTAGGCGTTTAATCCGCTCAGGATAACGCGCCGCATACCCCATACCTATCATGCCGCCCCAGTCGTGGACGACTAAAGTAATGTTTTCTTTAACATTCAGGCTATCGAGTAAGGCTTCGAGATCATCGATACGGTTTTTAAGGGTATAGTCATAGCCGCTATCGTCCGGCTTATCCGACAGGCCACAGCCAATATGATCCGGCACTATGCATTGATGCGTGTCTTTTAAGTCGCTAACAAGATTGCGGTAATAAAACGACCAGCTAGGGTTACCGTGCACCATGACCACAGGTTCGCCTTGGCCCTCGTTGATATAGTGTAACTTGTTGCCATTAAGGCTCAGAAAATGACGTTTAAAGGGCAACAGAGTGTCTAACATGACGCTTCCTATCTTTTATTTATTCGAGCTAATGCGAGTGAGAAGTTTGTAAGCGAACTATGTGAATGAGCCACCCAAGCTTATCGACGCTATTATTGGGGCAACTGGCACACTAATGCAGGTAAAAGTGCAGATAAAGGCGCGAGACGCCTTTACCACTTAATGCCTAACATCATGCAATTTAAGCCACTGCCAATGCCTAGAAAGCTCACCTGATCCCCAGGGCGTAAAAATCCCTGATCGTGGGCCATGGCGGCGGTCACGGGCAAAGAAACCGTGCCCATATTGCCCAACAATTGATAGGTCGGAAACTCTTTCTCTGGTGGAATATTGAGCGCACTCAACACTTGCTTGCGGTTCGATGCGCCCACTTGGTGGCAAATCACTTTATCGACTTGCTCGACCAACCAATTGCGCTGCTCGAGGAAATGCTCCCAAGTGTGTTTCGCCAGCTCGACCCCTTCTTTGAGGAGCGTTACCGCATCGGTACGCATAAACTCGCGGTAAATATTATGACCCACTTCCTGCAATCCCCACTGGCACAGCTGATGATGCTGCGGCGCCGAGAGGTGTGACGCCCCAAGCAATTGATGCTGACGCACATTCGCAAGCGGTAAGCTACCATCGGTCAGGATCACGGCTACGGCGCCAGAGCCACCGGTTAAGGTCGCAAGGGATTGCGCAAAATTCTGCATAGTGGGATCGGCCAACATATTATCGATAGTCACATCAACAATGTCCCGCGCCGATTCACAGGACACCACCATACCCGCCTTGATTTGTCCGAGTTCAATCCGGTTAGCGATATCTAAAATGCCCGATAACACCCCAAGGCAAGCATTGCTGATATCGTAAATCGCGGTGTCTTTTGACACGCCAAGTTCGGCGGCAATGCGGCATGCCGTCGCGGGTTCATGCTGATCGCGGCACACTCCCGTGTACACCACAGCCCCTAAATCGGCAACATCTATCCCCGTTTCAACCATGGCTTTACGGGCCGCTTTAATCGCCCCGTCAGACAATTGATGCCCTTTTGGCCACCAACGGCGCTCTGTGATGCCAGTCAATGCTGCCAACTGTCCCATAGGAATACGGAACTTTTGATATAAAGGCGCAAGACGAGACTCTAGCTCGCTACTGGAGACCACAACAGGCGCCAGTTCATAGGCCAGGCTATTAATAAATACGCGGGAATATTTCATGAAACTGTTTTATTCGCTCACTAGAATGGCTGGCTTAAGGGCCAGCTTTCAGTTGTTATTCGTCATTAATGCGACATTTGAACAAGAAAAGCCCGATGATTCAATAAAAAACCATCTTCAGCGTAAGACTTGTCTCACACTGACTCACATCAGCCTAGGGACACAGGCGCTAGCAAGATCAATTTCAAATTGACTAATACAGAAATAATTCATAAAAAACATTGCTGTACAGCACATTTTAAGACACTTATTTTTAGTCGTCCGATTTTAATGCCAAAATCAGCGCATTTCTTGGCGTGACACTGTTTGCACAAAATTCGCCCACACTAACCCGATAGCCGTGCTCCTGTAAAAAACAGCAGCGATCGAGGATTAACCAGCGCTCGAGTAAGCTGCGAAATAAATGCGCCACTAAATCGATACGCCGAGTCAATCTTTGCCTTTGCCGCCCAAGTTCGAGCCAAGCCGCAAAATCACAATGTTGCGGTATGAGGACAGATTTTTGCTGTGCCGCCCACAGGCAAAAATCGGCAAAACTGCCACTGAGCTGGCTCTGCTTTAACGATGGTAAAGGCAAATATTCATCAATTTGTCGACGTTGGCGTTGCAGCGCATCAAAACCTAAGCGCCAGGCGATTTCTTGATGGCGTAGCGCCTGTTGTTTCGCATTAGCAATCACACTCTGCTGCAGTGGCAACTGCAAGTCGTGACGGCTGAGCTTAAGTGTGCTCTGCTGAGCAAGCTTCGATAACGGCTGATAATGGCTCGCTTGAATTAAATGATAACAACAGGGGGAAATCGCCAGCGCCCGCGTGCCCGCTTCAGTGGCAAGTTTCAACAGACGCACATGCAAATCGCCACAGGCATGGAGTGCAACTGCCTGCTGCTGGCGCGTCAACGGATTCTCATTGGCTCGATTGGGGCTCTCTTGCCCATCATTTAACCCAGACTCTGTTAACCCTGCCGCCGTTAATCCAGAATCAGTCCCAATAGCAAAGGCATCGGCACAGATAAAGCGTTGGGATAACTGCCATTGTTGCGCAAAGGTTTGCCCCTCTTCACAGAGCTTTGCTTGCCACTCGAGGCTGACCACATCGACGCCGCGGGTCTTAGCAATCAATCGACCTAGGTGGCCCTTGCCCGCACACCACTCCAGCACAGGTAAATCATACTCGGGTAAATGCTGCACAAAGGCGGTAATTTGCGCCCATTTACGCCCCTTAATATGGGCGCTGAAATGCGCACTATCCTCAAATTGCATCTCAGGCGTTTGCACTAATGCCGCGTCACTTATCGCAGGCGCCTCCGTCAACAAAGACAGATCCCAATCTAGCCCTCGCTGGTGAAGATCTTGAGTTAACGCGGGTAAGAGGGCCTTGACTAGCCTAGCTTGCTCGGCATCTAGGCAATCGATATCATCATCACTAATGTCCCACAGCCGCTGTGCCAAACAAGGGAAATCCGCCTGCCATGGCAGGAGGTTGGTCTCAAAGGCACGCACTTGCCATAGGGGGCGGCTCTGCTCGAGCAATCGATTAATCTGGCTAAATTGCTCTTTATCGCGAGAGGTATTCAAAGGATTTGCTTGATTCACTAGATGCCCGGTAAAAAAATACGTGTGATGGTTCAGTAAGACTAAAGCTAACTTTAACGACTGAGTTTAACAGCTGACTTTAAGAGAGAATCTGCTAATATTTCGCGCCTTAACCTAACTAACTACTCCCACTACTCGCCGCTAACAAAGCGCGGCAAGGGATAGACGAAGAAGAGACCCATGCTTTCACCCTGCGTTGCCCGCTGCGGCCTAAATGATGAAGACTATTGTATGGGCTGCTTTCGCCATATTGACGAAATTGTTGCCTGGCGCGATGCCAGTGAAGCCGAGCAAGCTGCCATCATCAACCAACTTCCGGCCCGCAAAGCCCAGTTTGCAGACGCTGAAAACCAACACATTCTGAGCCGAGCCAAATGGTTAGAAGCAGAGGCACGCTTAGCTAAAAAATAATAGACCCGCTCAGCGTTTACCCCAGTTTATTTCTTCATCATGGCCTTTAAATCGGCAAAGGGATTGTAGGTCGCCGCCGCTTGCTTCGTTTCTGTAGTGTTGCCGTAACGGATCAGTTCTTCGAAGCGGGAATGCTCGTTATCGTGGCAATACAGGCACAGTAATTCCCAGTTAGAGCCGTCGGATGGATTGTTATCGTGGTTATGGTCCCTGTGGTGGACTGTCAGCTCACTCAAATTTTTCGGGGTAAATTCTCGAGTACAACGGCCACACACCCAAGGATACAGTTTTAACGCCTGTTCGCGGTAGCCGCTCTCGCGTTTGGCTTTGTATTCCCGCGCCTCGGCTAACACTTGGTCTAACTTACTCTGGCCTTGATTTGTTGACATGCTCACACCTAACCTAAAAACAACCACTGATAATTTCCCCAAGGATAATCCGAGTTATCACTTGGGGCAATATATCCCGTTTTAACAAAGCGCCCGCAGCGCCTAAGCCACGTGACCTTGGTCGGCATTAGAAAGGTGCAAATAGTGCAGGTATTTTTCGTACTGGGTCACTATATCCGCTAGGAGCTGCTCTTCGGTATAGCCCATGACATCATAATGCTGGCCGCCCTGCTCTAGGTAAACTTCGGCGCGGTAGTACAAGGTATTGCCCTGCTCTAATTCTTCACCTACGGGATTCACAATCTCAAAGCAGCGCATACGTACCCCGTATACAAAGGGCAAATGGACTTCATTACTGATCACTAGCCGCACTTTACCGTCTAAATATTCGAGATCGGCCACTATGCCCTTAGTCATAAAGTGCTGACACACCTTAGATAATGCCGGGGTTGCCACATTATTAAGAAATATCCGCGCGTCTTCTTCGGTTGGGTGCGCAACGAGCACCTCAATTCGCTCTTCCCAACTGATATTGGTTTTGGCGTACTGTACACTGGTGGTATGGAGTTGCACGCTGTTGATCTTCAGCCAATCGTCTTTCAAGGCTTTATAAAGCCCCAAACACATCAATAACATCACACATAAAAACGGCAACGCACTGGCAATGGCCGCCGTCTGCAGCGCCTGTAAACCACCCGCTAATAGCAGCACTGAAGCCACCACACCTTGGAGTAAGGCCCAAAATACCCGCTGCCAAACGGGGGCGTTATTATCCCCACCCGAGGTCAGATTATCGATCACTAAGGATCCCGAATCCGACGAGGTCACAAAAAAAGTCACCACTAAACAAATCCCTATCCCCGACAATAGACTCGGAAAAGGCATATGCTCAAAAAATGCAAATAGGGCCACAGGCACATCGGTATTCACCGCTTCGCTCAAGTAGGTTGCGCCTTGATTCATAATGGCGTCGATGGCGGAGTTGCCAAACACTGTCATCCACAGGAAGGTCAGCGCCGATGGCACAAACAATACGCCAACTAAAAACTCACGTATGGTACGGCCACGGCTGACTCGCGCAATAAAAGTCCCCACAAATGGCGACCAGGAAATCCACCAGCCCCAATAGAGTAAAGTCCAGCCACCGAGCCAGTCTTCCTTATGTTGATAGGCATATAAGTTAAAGGTTTTATTAACAATATCACTTAGATAACTACCGGTATTTTGCACAAAGGCCTGCAAGAGCATCACGGTTGGCCCAAGGATTAAGACGATAAGTAATAGGATAAGCGCTAGCCCAAGGTTCAGCTCGCTCAGTCGTTTAACGCCTTTATCTAACCCAGAAAACACCGAAAGGGTTGCAAGTAATGTAATACCAATAATCAAAGCGACCTGAACTAAGGTGTTGTTAGGAAAGCTTTTAAACAAATAACTTAGACCAGAATTGACCTGTAACACGCCAAAGCCTAAGGAGGTTGCCACCCCAAACATAGTGCCGAGCACGGCGAAGGTATCGACGCTATGGCCAATCGGTCCATGAATACGCTCACCGATTAAGGGATACAGGGCACTGCGGGGTAATAGGGGCAATTTATGGCGATAGGCAAAATACGCTAGGCTCAGGGCAACCACAGCATAAATGGCCCAGGCGTGGATCCCCCAGTGGAAGAAAGTGATTTTCATCGCCTCTTTTGCCGCGGCGAGGCTTTCTGGTGTGGCATCGGGCGGTGCCAGATAATGCATCACTGGCTCGGCCACCCCAAAAAACATCAGGCCTATGCCCATCCCCGCCGAAAATAGCATGGCAATCCAGCTCTTATAGCTATAGTCAGGCACTGAATGATCTGGCCCAAGTTTGATATCACCAAAGCGGCTCACCATCACAAAGATGATGAAAATCATAAAAATAGCGACGCCCAAAATGTAAAGCCAACCGGCTTTAACTTCTATCCATGACTGCATTGACTTAAAAAACACGTTGGCCTCGGTTGGCCAAATGGCGCAGATCATCACCATTAAGATGATAAAAAAGACCGACGAATAAAATACTGGTGGATTGATACTCGATTTAATCGACATGAATACCCCTAGTGGTGACAGGTTTTCGATGGATGACCCCAGCCTAAGCTTCTAAACTTTAGCCAAATAGTCAACTCACGATCATTCCAACACTCGCGGTATTAACACACCCAAAAGCATCAATAACATAGGCAACATTGCTGCAATACCTTGTTATCTCATACTTATATCCAACCGACCTCAATATACGAAGCTGTGTAATAAGGTTGTTTGGGTATAGGTATTTAAACGATAAAAACCTGCGCATAGTACCAGTGGCATTTAACACCACATAACGCTAAGCTTTGTTGGAATAATCAGCATAAAAAATGGCGAACAACAAAGTCGCCATGCAATTATACCACAAAAGAAGGTTATTTTAATTTTTAATACCAAAGCAGCCGTTAAGCAGGTTTAGCATTAACCGTAGCCGAATTAGGTGTCTGTGAAATGCCCGCCGTTAAATTAAAACGCATCGCCTCTTCAAAGGACCAGTCGACAAGGATCAAATCATCCCGCTTGACTAGGCTCGTCACCCCCGCCATTTGATAGCTTAGCTGAAATAATACCGGCACCCAATCCCCCTCTGGCAATGCATCGAGCAAGGGCTGTGGTGGCGTGTCTGTCATAATAAATCCCACCACAAAACTGCCATTCGCCTGCCTCACCAACACAGTCTTTTGGCTTGTCGGCTTACCTTCACGATTCATCAAGGAAGCAATATCGCGGATACTGCCATAAACCGATTTAAATAGCGGAAAACGCATCAACTGGCGCTCAAGCCAACCATAAAGCCACACAATTGGACTAACTGAAAACAGTAAGCCAACCGCAAAGACTAAGGCCACCACCAGCATAAAACCTAGGCCGACAAACCGTTGGTTAATCCCTACCAACTCTAAAATAAAAATCCCTAAACCATCTAAAGACACAAACAGTGACCAAAACAGCCACAGGCTAAGCGCCATGGGGAGCAGATTCATTAAGCCACGGGCTAAGGTTTTCTTCATTACAGTCTCATTTAATCAATGGGATAAAAAAAAGGCATAAAATATTTACGCCCAAAAACGCGTTAAATGCTACCACAGTGTCACTTTTGCACCAGCACTTGATGTAAGGTAAGGCCAAAGCAAGCCATATAACAATAATTAGCCTCGAGGACAGTAAGATGCGCGTGACCCGCCTAGACCATTTAGTGTTAACTGTGAAAGATATCGAGGCCAGCGTCGACTTTTATCAACGCGTGTTAGGGATGAAAAAGTCGGTATTTGGTCAGGGCCGAATCGCCTTAGGTTTTGGCGATCAAAAAATCAATCTTCACCAAGCGGGCGCCGAGTTTGAACCGAAAGCCGCCCTCGCCACGCCCGGCAGTGCCGATCTGTGTTTTGTAGTCAGCCATAACATAGAAGAAGTGATCAACCACTTAAACAGCCTTGAAGTTGAGATTATTGAAGGCCCAGTGTTACGCACTGGCGCCACCGGCCGCATCAACTCTGTCTATATCCGTGACCCTGATTGTAATCTGTTGGAATTATCCGAATACCTGCCCGCCTGCGCACAGTAGGTAAAGTGTCATCAGTCAGTTCTGCGAGCTGGATGCGATCAGAACTGCAGGTGGTTTTAATTGAGTTACCCATGAAAGATATAGGTATCGTCAGTTGAACGGCATTGATAGCCACTATTTCCCCAGTGACACGCCGCCCCTTTATTTAACAAGAAGCGTCCCTAAGGGCTCTACTAAAACATCCATGTTTTAGAAAGTCACTGGTGCAACAATGCCAATCCTCACGAGCCCTTTAGCTGTTCGTTCAGCTAAAAAGCTATTGCCCCAAAGCAAGACAGTTGAGCTACGCGCATTACGCATTAATTGTCATTTCTTCCCCAGTGACACGCCGTGAATATATCCATATAGGCTCGACGGCGACATCCATGTCGCCAACGGTCACTGGTGCAACAATGCCAATCTTAACTAACACTTCTGCTGTTCGTTTAGCTAAAAAGCTATTGCCCCAAAGCAATACAGTTGAGCTACGCGCATTACGCATTAATTGTCATTGCTTCCCCAGTGACACGCCGTGAATATATCCATATAGGCTCGACGGCGACATCCATGTCGCCAACGGTCACTGGTGCAACAATGCCAATCTTAACTAACACTTCTGCTGTTCGTTTAGCTAAAAAGCTATAGCCCCATTTCTTGTTTCGCATGACTGAACTAGCTTTGGTAGGTACTTGCCTGTTGACTTAATTTTAGTAATGCTGAAAAGTGTCTATTGTTCTAAGGGCTTAGACCAGAACACTTGCTTCTATCAAAATCTACAGAAGGATGTGAATAAATTGGCAAGGAATAATAACCAGATCGCGTTGGCTGATGTTTTAAGGGAGTTTGAAGACAACGGCACTACCTTTACCGCAGAGATGGTAGCCCAACGCACCACGTATAGTAAAAACTCCATCAACAAGTACATTAATGAGAAGTTACTTGATAAGTACATTTTTCATGCTGATTCTCGTACCAAATACCGTATTGAAGGAATAAGCGCCTTATCAAATGACGCATTCCTTGCGGTAATGAGTCAGTCAGCAAAGGTTAAGCAGAAAACACCTGAAGAGCAGTTTCACGACAAACTGGTTAGTCGGAGCCTCGATGCATTCACTTTGGCGCTGGAGGTGTATAACCGACCAAGTATGAAAAATCGTGTTGAAGCCTTTGCAATCATGATGGTCAATGCTTGGGAGCTGCTACTTAAAGCAGAGATCCTCAAGGCTGAAGGGTATGAAAGAATCTTTTACGATGGGGATAAAAGTATATCCATTTCAGATGCGGTTAAACGGAGGCTGCAAGAAAAAGATCCTGTCAGAATCAATTTAGAGACGATTATTGATTTACGTGACCACGCCATCCATTTGTTGATACCAGAGTTACAGCCACAATTATCCCGACTTTTTCAAGCAACCGTACTGAACTATCAAACACGTTATAGGAACGAAATGGGGAATGCACCTCTTGCTGGACAAAGTGTGGGTATGCTGAGCTTGGTAGTAGATGGCCCCGCTCCAGAAGTAGCATTAATTCAAAAGTTGTATGGTAAACATGCTGCTCAATCAGTAGCAAAATTCATTCAACGTTTTGACGAAACATCGAAAAAAATTGATTCTACAGAGTTCTCAATCCCTGTTGATTACAGGCTTGCTCTCGTTAAACGGGAAGATGAAAGTGATCTATCGCTTAGTGTTGGTGATGCCGGTGAAGGGGCTATTATCATCACGAAGACTAAAGACCCAGATGCTACTCACCCCTACCATATGAACGATGCCCTTGACGAAATAAACAAACGGCAGGTAACCATTTCAATTAAGAGTGGTGCTTTTCAGGCCGTGTTGAATAAACACAAAATTAATAATCAGACAAAGTCCGATATGCGTTGGGTGATTGATGGAAGACCTCGCTATTCTGAAAAATTCATCAGATGGTTTGTAGACAACTTAAAGCAACCCAAGTGGCTAGAATCTGCTAAGGAATTTAGGCGTAGCCAACTTAGGAACAAGCGCTGATATGTCAGATATAAAGTTTGATAGTGAGACTCTCGATGGATGCTTATTCATCGGCGTCGTGTACGATTTATACCAACCGCTCTACTTTCGAAATTTTGAATTTGAAACTGCGCCTCTGTAGAGGATGAGTGAATTTGGCCACTAGGTTTGACGTTTTGCAATATATAAAGTAATCCGTCAAACACTAATCAAGCAAAGCCACTGACTCATTTATGTCCAGAAACGAGTCACATATCTGCTTTAAAACAAACAGGCTACACCGATGTTAAACAGGTGAGCCATGGTGATTAGCGAGACGACCGTCTGCCCCATGGACGGGGCGGTCGAGCATCCACGGATGGACTAGCTGCGTGTCGTCGAGCAAATACCATGGTTCGCCCTTCAATATGGGCCTGCACTTAATAACCAAGCAATAAGTCATTTAGTGGTATTTGCCCTTCTATATTTAACGCACTTCTGTCCCAAAACGAGTCACATATCTTCTTTAAAACCTACAGACTACGCAAATGCCAAATAGGCTAGCCATGGTGATTAGCGAGACGACCGTCCGCCCCATGGACGGGGCGGTCAAGCATCCACGGATGGACTTGCTGCGTGTCGGTGAGTGAACACCATGGCAAGCCTGCGTTAGTGGATATCAGCCAAAGAATCTAATCAGGTTGCCATAACTTTGATAATGCTATTACTCACCTTTAGTGCATTAAATCTAACGCACATCTGTCCCAATGCGTGTCACATATCTTCTTTAAAACCTACAGGCTACGCCGATGTGAAACAGGTGAGCTAGGGTGGTTAGCGAGACTACCGTTCACTCCATGGCCGCTTTTTGGCATCCATGCCATAGCTCATCTATCAGCCAGAGCTAACAGCCCTAATAGATTTTTTAATACAGGCATATCTTTTTCTAGGCACTTGCATAGCAAGATGTGCTTGTAGTTAAGCGACCAGACTTAAAATTTTACAATTATTTTTAACTTTCCCCTGTTCTACTCCGAAGCTATAAAGTTAAGTGTCAGTTAGTCGTTACCTATTGTATTTATATATTAATTTTTTATACGTTATCTTATCCATGGTACAGATTAACCGAAACTGTGCCCGCACCAATGGTCCCCAAACTGGCATGCCTACAACTTTAGACCTACGTTTAATCTGATTTATCAAATGCAGATAAAAATGGAGGTCAAAGATGAAACTGGCAAAAGTAATTGGCTTATCGGCAGCGGTTATTTCCGGGCTGTTAGCCACCAGCGTGCAAGCTGATGAGGATACCGAGGAGTTCCCCTTGGTTTTTCTTGAGATAAACACAACCAGCGCAGATACGTACTTGCAGTACCACGGTAAAGCACTCACCAAAATATCCTCGGGTACTTATGAGGAATACCGCTGGGGCGGCACCTCCTGTGGCAGTCGAGTGCTGAACGAACAGCAGCTTAATGCATTGCAAGGTGCACTAGATAATCCAAATGTGAAGGTGGCATTCCGTTATCAAGATGGTCAGGGTTTATCAAAATGTGTTGTTGGCTTTTCCTTAGTGCGGAAAGGATATGCAGAGTAAATATTCGTCAGGCGAGCCCCGCTGCCAACGACGGAGCGGGTTTCTCAAGCGCGAATTAGCTCGCTAAACCCGCAAAATGTCGCTTTTCCCTCACTTAATATACTGGCCCAATCCGCAAATAAACGACCGCAAATAACACACAAGTCCCTTACCAAGTTTGATGGTTCAACATATTTAAGTCAGCAACCTAGCATTCCGTTTCATTTTGCCGATTATCTCGAACTGATTGATTGGACTGGCAGATCCATTCGTCTTGATAAAAAAGGTTATATCGATAATCAAGGGCCAAAACTGCTCAATAAATTAGGCATTGCGCCCGCTGCTTGGCTTACTTCAGCTAAAGAGTTTCACCATCAATACAGTGGTATAAGCGGTCGATGGGATAGCATGTGCGAGTTTAAAAAGCAGCATAACTGCGGCAAATGGTGTAAAGGCAAAGCGTCAAGCCAAGCGTTACATCCTTAAGCGCATCACTGCTGACAATTCAGCGTTTGGGATTATTCTTGTTTATCCAAAATGGAGATAATTCCGCGAAAAATTCAGCTCACTTTTGTTCCAAAGCGTACAGGGTATCTCCTTCAAACCGACAGTTTAGGCTAATGCCCTTTTCCATTTGAACACCTTAAAATAAAAACGCTCTGCGGATTAGGCAGAGCGCTTTTTGATTCAACAGTGTGATAAAAGGCGTTTAACCTTTCATATCCTTTTCCATATCTTCGTAGGAAGTATGGCGAACGTCTTTGCCTTTGACGTAGTAAATAATGTATTCACAAATATTTTTACAGCGATCGCCGACACGTTCAACCGCACGCGCCGCCCACAGTACGTCTAATATGTCTGGGATTGAGCGTGGATCTTCCATCATATAGGTCATCAATTGACGGATAATGCCTTCGTATTCGCGGTCTAGCTTGGCATCTTCCTTATGCAGTTCCAGTGCAGAATCGGCATCCATACGCGCCAACGCATCGAGGGTCGCATGTAACATACGGGTCGCATGGCGGCCCATATTTTCAATGCTGACTAATAATGGCTGCTGATTATTCAAACGCTTATCTAATGCGGCCTTGGCAATACGCACACAGGCATCACCAATACGCTCCAGATCGGCAATGGATTTTGAAATGGCGATGATCAAACGTAGGTCGCTCGCCGCGGGTTGACGCTTAGCGATGATGCGGGTGCATTCTTCGTCGATAGAGACTTCCATACCGTTGACTTTATGGTCGCCATCGATCACTCGCTGGGCAAGCTCGGCATCCAAGGTGCTTAGGGCATCGATAGCTTGCTCTAACTGACGTTCAACCAAGCCGCCCATAGCCAGGACGCGGTTGCGGATATCATCCAGCTCAGCGGTAAACTGCCCTGAGATGTGCTTACTTAAATTCATATTTTCCATTTGGCCAACCTTTTACTCAACTGTTTCAAGGTCTAGGCTCTCGCCTAGACAGTGGCGTTTATTTGATCACTGATTAACCGTAACGGCCGGTAATGTAGTCTTCGGTCTTACGTTTTTTCGGCGTAGTGAAAATGGTATTGGTATCGGCGTATTCCACTAATTCGCCCATATACATAAAGGCGGTTTGATCCGACACCCGCGCCGCCTGTTGCATGTTATGGGTCACGATAACCACTGTGTATTTGGTTTTTAGCTCGGTGATCAGCTCTTCAATCGTCAAGGTTGAGATCGGGTCAAGGGCCGAGGTTGGCTCGTCGAGCAGTAAAACTTCAGGCTCAATCGCAATCGCGCGGGCAATCACCAGACGTTGCTGCTGACCGCCAGATAAACCAAAGGCGTTATCGTGCAGACGGTCTTTGACTTCGTCCCAAATGGCGGCGCCGCGCAGTGAACGCTCCGCCGCCTCATCTAATTCACGGCGGTTATTAATGCCTTGGAGGCGCAGGCCATACACTACGTTCTCATAAATCGACTTAGGGAATGGATTAGGACGCTGGAACACCATGCCTACGTTGCGGCGCAGTGCGGCCACATCGATTTTCTTGTCGTAAATATTCTGACCATGCAGCAATATTTCGCCGTCGATATGGCAGTTATCGACTAAGTCGTTCATGCGGTTAATGCAGCGCAGTAAGGTGGATTTACCACAACCGCTGGGGCCGATAAAGGCCGTCACTTGCATCTTGGGGATCTTCATCGACACATTAAACAGTGCTTGTTTATCACCATAGCGCAGGTCTAAGTTACGGATCTCCAGTGCGGTATCGTTCTGGCTCAAGTTGGCTAAGTCAAAGTTGTTGGTTTTCATTGCTGTCGAATCTATAGAAATCATATTCAGTCCTAATACTTTCAGGATAATCGCTGATTAATGCTCAAGCGAACGATATTTTTCACGTAAGTGGTTACGCACACTAATGGCCGTCAAGTTCAGCGCGACAATCACAGTCACCAGCAAGAAGGACGTTGCGTATACCAGAGGACGTGCCGCTTCAACGTTAGGACTCTGGAAGCCCACATCATAAATATGGAACCCTAAGTGCATGAATTTACGTTCTAAATGCACAAACGGGAAGTTTAAATCTAATGGTAATGTCGGCGCTAATTTCACCACACCCACCAACATCAGCGGAGCCACTTCACCGGCGGCGCGGGCAACCGCTAAAATCAGTCCGGTCATAATCGCAGGGCTCGCCATTGGGATCACAATCCGCCACAGGGTTTCGGCCTTAGTTGCCCCAAGCGCCAAACTGCCTTGGCGCACCGCGCTCGGAATACGGCTCAACCCTTCTTCGGTCGAGACAATCACCACAGGCAAGGTCAAAATCGCTAGGGTTAATGCAGACCAAATCACCCCAGGTGAGCCAAAGGTCGGCGCGGGTAAGGCTTCGGCATAGAATAACTGGTCGATTGAACCACCCATCATATAAACGAAGAAGCCTAAACCAAACACACCGTACACAATCGAGGGCACGCCCGCTAAGTTGATCACCGCGATGCGGATCATCTTAGTGATAGGGCCTTTCTTCGCGTATTCATGTAAATAGATGGCGGCGACAACCCCAAATGGCGTCACTATAACTGCCATCAGTAACACCATGAAAACAGTGCCAAAGATAGCTGGGAAAACGCCGCCCTCAGTGTTGGCCTCGCGGGGGTCATCCACAAGAAAACGCCCCATGCCAATAAACCAATGGCTGATTTTCCCCATCAAACCTAAGTGATTGACATAGCTGACATCTAGCACTGTATCTAGCTTAAGTTCGACCTCGACGCCGCGCATATCGCGGACAAGCACAGCGTCACGGGCCGCTTCGTCCCTCAGGGCGAATAGCTCTTTCTCCAGCACGAGGTAATCTTGTTGCAATGCCTCCTTCGCCGCAGCCAGTTCTAACTTACGGCTGTCGGTGAGTTCCCCATCTAGCTCGTAACGGCGCTCTTTTAAACGCAGTTTTTCAATCGCATAGTTAATGGCACCAATATCTTGCTTCTGCAGTTTTAGCGCTTTATCCGACAGCGACACCGCTCGCTCAATATGCTCATTTAAGGAGGATTCGATGGCATCGTTTACTAGATCTAAGCGTTTGCCATTTTCAATCACGGCCACGGGATAACCGTAAAAGTTACCGTTTTTTGCCCGCTCAATCATGGCTACATCGCTAGGCGTTGTACGGCTAAGAATATCCGTTGCTAATATCCAGCGGAAATCTAGGCCGACAAATTCACGGTTACCAGTTTTGACTAAGTAACGTGTCACAAACTCGCCAGGGTCTTGCTTAAACACATGTCCGGCGGCAATCAAACGCTCGCTGGGGACTTCTTCCCTATCATAGATTTCACCGATTAAGGTCGAACGGTTTCCGCTGCTATCTTCAAGTTCCCATTGATAAATATCCGCAGGCCAAAAATAGCTTAATCCGCGCCATGCAATCAGCAGTAATAAGCCTAGTACTGCAATCAAACTGATGCTCACCGCGCCGCCCGTCATCCAAATCCATGGCGAGCCTGATTTTACCCACTTACCCATTGCACAAACCTCTCAAGGTCACTGGCGAAATAGTATTTAAAGTCATTATCTTATCTCCGTTACAGCGAGCTATAGCGTTCACGTAGACGCTGTCTCACCACTTCTGCAATGGTGTTAAAGAAGAAGGTAAAGACGAACAGCACAAATGCCGCAAGGAAGAGCACCCGGTAATGGGAACTGCCGATAGCCGACTCTGGCATTTCCACCGCGATGTTAGCCGCCAGGGTACGCATACCTTCAAACACGCTCCATTCCATGATGGCGGTGTTGCCCGTTGCCATTAACACGATCATAGTTTCACCCACAGCGCGGCCAAGGCCCATCATCACCGCCGAGAAAATCCCCGGACTTGCGGTGAGTAAGACCACCCTAGTCAGTGTCTGCCAAGGCGTTGCGCCCAAGGCCAAACTGCCGTTGGACAGGTGGCGAGGCACAGAGAAAATCGCATCTTCGGCAATCGAGAATATCGTTGGGATCACCGCAAAGCCCATGGCGATACCCACCACCAGCGCATTACGTTGGTCGAAGGTGATCCCTAACTCGTTGGTGATAAATTGGCGAGTGTTACCATCAAATAGCGCCACTTCAATCATGGGACTTATCGCAAAGGAGAACCAACCCACAAAACAAATCACCGGGATCAGCATCAGCTCTTGATAAACCTCGGGTAAACGTTGTTTCCACCTGCCGGGCAACTTGCTCCAGCCATAGGCCGAGCCGAGAATAGAAGTCGGCAAGAGAATAAGTAAAATCAAGATGCCGGGGAGGTGTTCTTCAATCAGTGGCGCTAACCACAGACCCGCTAAAAAGCCGAGGATAACCGTCGGTAAGGCTTCCATAATTTCGATTGTCGGTTTGACAAGGCCGCGCACTTTAGGTGACATAAAATAAGCGGTATAGATAGCGCCAGCGATGGACAATGGCACGGCAAATAACATGGCATAAAACGCCGCCTTCATAGTACCGAAGGCCAATGGCATTAGGCTTAACTTAGCCTCGAAATCATCGCTGCCCGAGGTGGATTGCCACACAAATTGAGGCTCTGGATATCCCTCGTACCACACCTTATTCCACAGCGCGCTCCAAGAAACCTCAGGGTGTGAGTTCTCCACATGGAAAATATTCAGCTTTTTATCGGCCTCGACGACTATGCCGTTAGAGCGCGGACTAAAGCCCATCACACCGGGATTTTTAATATCAAACTTTTCATCAAACAGTTCACGTTGGCTCGTAGTGTAAAGCAGGGACAATTCTCCCTCTGGGCTGACTACGGCAAAACTCTTACGGTAAAACTCCGAGGCAATAGACGCGATAGGCGCTAAATCGTTAAATTCACGAATTTCCTGGTATAAACGCCCTTTTGGACCATTCACTTGGAAATACTGAGTCACCATCCCAGAGTCATAACTGACCAGAATGGAACTTGCACCCGCAAGCAAGGCGATATTGTTGACCTTAGACTTATCCTTTTCCGCATCAATCACTTGCATTAAATCAATGTTTTCTGCATCACGGATATTATAGATAAACACTTTATTGCCCATTTGCAGCATCAGTTGACGCTGATCGGGGGTCATCAATTGATGTGCCACTTTCTTTGGTGCATCGGGAATGATGGTGTTAGTGGTGGTCCATTCCACTTCTTCGGTCATCATATTTTCTTGACCTTCGAGGCGGCTCAAACGCCAAACACCCTGATCATCTTGATAGGCAAAACTCATTTTGTCTGAGGTATAGGTAAAGGTCAGTTTATGGAGTTCACTGCCAGACTCATCCACAGTAATAGGGGTTTCACCGGCGGGATAACGCAACTTAGGCGTGATTAAGCGTTTGTTATCGGGATAGGTTAAAACAAACTCAATGCCGATCACGAGCGCCTGCCCATTACTTAAACCCAGGGCAAAACGCTGCTCACTCGGCGCGGCAACGCTGGCGGTGGTGACTGTCACGCCCGCAGGCAGAGACGGAGTAAAGCTAGCAACTAGGCTACCATCGATAACGCTGTAAAAGTCGACTTGGCCATCAACGGCCACACGATATAGCACCTCATTTTGCTCATCGGCGCCCACCATTAAGGTCGCTACCTCGGCATGCTGATAGCCCACACTCTTCACGGGAGTGACATCCGCACTATCGAAAATGGGTTTTATCACGTACAGCAAATAGAAGAAAATCAGCAATAGGGCTACAAACACCATAGTGCCGCCAATAGTGACTCCGACTTGAGCCGCTTTATCCTTAAATGCCCTGCGACTCGAACGCCCGCCTTTAAGCATACTGTGCGGTGCAGAACCAGGTTGAGTGACCTGACTTTCCATTAAGAACCTCTATTATTAAAGCCTGTGAGTTTTTCGCTAGGATCCGTAAACTGCTATGCTTACACTGTTTGAACGTAAACTGAGCAATAACAACATCCTTCATTCTAAGTGCGTTGGATTATATGACGCAAAGATGACAGTTGTGTTACACCCAATTTTAAAACAGGTGCCTTTTACAAAAATATAGGAGTCATTTGCCATGATACGATACTTAATAACACTTCAAGCACCTGATAGAAAAGGATTAGTAGAACAAATTGCCCATGCGGTAAGCCGTCATGGTGGCAACTGGCTTGACTCCGAACTGCGCCATATCGACGGGGTTTTTGCCGCCATTTTACTACTCGAAATTCCCTCAATGCGGATGGATGAGTTGATTGAGGCCCTAGAATGCATAGACAATCTCAGCCTTACCTACTCTAAAACCGCCATAGTCCCAAAACCTATTAAGCGCTTAACCTATAGCCTAGTGGCCTACGATAGACCCGGATTGGTGCTGGATATTTCGAATAGGATCACGGCGCTGGGGATCAATATTGAGCAATTTAGCAGCCAATTTGAAACCGCAGGCCATACCGGCATCGCCCTCTTTAGGGCCACTATTGGCTTAGGCTTAACCGACCTCGCCCAAGAGGACCAACTGGTGCAATCCCTCTATTCCCTCGGTGACGATTTAGTGCTGGATAAACTGAGCCGTTAAAGGCGTCCAACTTCACGAAGAGACAAGGCTGCGGCTCAATCGCCGGATAAAACGCCGCGAATAAAACTGTGGCGTTTTCAACGATAAATTAACTGATTTTCTCGTGCCTAGACTTGATCAAATACCGCAGCGGCACTTGGGATATCAGCATACCAAGCAGCATTAAGGCACAGCCAAACAAGGCTCGGATCCCTAGACTTTCCCCTAAAAATAGAATGCCACCTATGGCCGCAAATACGGTTTCCAAGCTAAGAATAATCGCGGCATGGGCGGGATGAGCATGCTTTTGCGCCAAAACCTGCAGTGTGTAGGCGATGCCCACCGAAATCAGCCCCGCATAGGCAAGCGAACCCCAGGCCGCAAGCACGCCATCGAGGGTCGTGACCTCAATCACCGCCGATACCATTAGGCTAAGCACGCCGCAGACCAAAAATTGCATCATCGCCAGCAACACAGGGGAAATTCGCTTAGCGAAATGATCAACGGCTAAAATGTGCAGCGCCCAAAAGAGTGCACCGACTAGCTGCAGCGCATCGCCATAACCTATGGTCATACCCTCTTTAACACTTAAAAAATACAGTCCAAGCGCAGCAATGGCGCAGCCTACCCAAGTATTGGCGCCCGTGGCATGTTTAAGTGCCAACCCCAAGATCGGTACTAACACTATATATAAGCCGGTGATAAATCCGGCATTCGCCGCTGTGGTATAGAGTAGGCCCACCTGCTGAAATGACGCCCCCGCAAATAACAGTAAGCCCACGACACCACTGCCAATGGCAAACTCCTTGGGGGTGCTCACATGGATTTTATGTTGTCTATGTAAAAACCAGACTAATGGCACGAGGGAGAAGGTGCCAATAAGAAAGCGCAATCCATTAAAGGCAAAGGGTGACAAATGTTCCATGCCTAAGGTTTGAGCAACAAAGCCAAAGCCCCAAATGGCGGCGGCAAGCAGTAATAACAGGTTGGCAGACAAGATAAAACCTCGGCATTCAAAGGGATCACAAGATTACCCAGATGCGGGGGTCTTGTCCAAGTATGTTGCGATACTGTTAGCTTTTACGCCGCGCCCTACTGGCGCGTCTGGCGTTGTAGGCTTTTGGCCTGACTCAAGATTTCATTTAAAAACACTGAGTCGGATTGCTTTGCCAACTGCACCGCTTTGTTGGAAGCATCAATCGCGAGAGCGGTTTGGCCATCAAGATCGTAGGCGGTTGCTAAGCTATCCCAAAGCACCTCAGACATAGGAAACACCTTTGTTCCCTCCTGTAAAATCTCCACACCCCACGCCGTTTTTTGCTCATAGCTGGCCTTGAGACCATAGACATTGTACTGCTGGGCAGAAAGCGGAAATTCATAGCCGAAGACCGCCGTTTGCTGGTGATAGAACTGCTTTAACTCCTTTAACGGCATCACCGCGACTTCGGGCACCGCATTCCAGCTCGCAAACAGCGTCTTTAATGCCTCAACATTGCCGATAAGCGGCGTACTGTCATGGGTTTCTTCGGGGAATCGTTTATCAAACCATTGCAACATTTGGGCTGAAGGATGCTTCACTGTCGGGCTGTTACCCAGCGTATTTTGCAGTTGGGTGATTTGGGCAGCAAAAGCACTAGCCATCTCGTTGGGTTCACTGGCGATACTCAAAAACCAACGCATGGGTTTTGTCCGTTTGGTGACGGCTAACTTAGCGGACTCGCGGACAAACCAATTATTGTCCCACCAAAGGCTTGGGCTGATTGATATCACCGCATTAAACCGAGTATCGGGTATCAAAGCCACATAACTGCTAAATAGTCCAGCCATAGAGTGTCCCGACAGTATGTGGTAATCGGCAATGCGATATTTCTGGCTCAAGCTGCTGAGTAGTTCAGTTTCTAAAAACTGCCTGTAATTCTCTGCTCCGCCACTTCGGTCTTTAAACTGTTCTAATTGGGTCGGCGTAAACGACTTTAAGCAATTATTCGAGCTGACACCCACCACTATCAGTTCTGGGATAATGGCATAACTACTTAAAAAACCGACATTCGCGGCAATATGCTCAAATTGTGTCGAACCATCCAAGACAACTAAAACGGGATAACGAAAATTGCTGGAATGGCCATAGGTTTCGGGGAGTTTGATTTGTAAGTTAATGTCATCATTCAATATTTCAGAATGGATCTGCATCTTGTCTGCCTGTGCCATCACCTGCATCGACAAGAAAAAAATCAGTCCTAATACAATCCGCATCGTTAACCTCCATGAATAATGGCAGCTAAGTTACTGGTTTTTATCAAGACACTCAAATTATTAACACTATTACGCCACGAGAAAGCCCTGATTAGCTACAAATGGCAGTAAGGCTCTCAATCGAGAATTCCTATCTAAACTCGGCGGGATAATCTTGTATACTGCACACCAAGCAATGACGAATACATAAGTGCGCTGGATGTCTTACCAAACCCAGTGACATAATAAAAACTAGGAACACCCATGTTAGGAACGCTAAAAAAGATGCGCGTACAGTTAGATGACGCGCAGCTAGTGCAATATCAACTCGTTGTCGGTGATGAGTTACTCCCGCTCAATCCATTGATAGGAAAGAAATTAACCTTGACCCACACGGGCAATATCTTCTGCTGCAACTGCGGTAAAAAGAGCAAGAAGAGTTATTCGCAGGGTCACTGTTTTGTCTGTATGCAAAAACTCGCCAGTTGCGATATGTGCATCATGAAGCCAGAAACCTGTCATTTCGATCAAGGCACTTGCCGCGAACCTGAGTGGGCCCAGAGCCATTGTTTTGTACCGCACTATGTGTATTTGTCAAATACTTCGGGCGTTAAAGTCGGTATTACCCGCCATACGCAGCTACCCACCCGCTGGATTGACCAAGGTGCCACCCAAGGTTTGCCGATTTTTAAAGTCTCAACAAGACAACTCTCAGGCTTAGTCGAAGTAGAATTGGCCAAACTGGTTAATGATAAAACCCATTGGCAAGCGATGCTCAAGGGCCACGCCGACGATATCGATTTAAATGCTAAGGCTGCGGAACTGATCCCGCAAATTGAAGCTAAGTTGCACGAAATCGGCATGCAAAAAGGCGATTACAGTATCGAGCGTTTAGATGAAACGATTCAGCCGATTCATTATCCCATAGACACCTTTCCGAAGAAGATCACTTCCCACAACTTCGATAAAAATGGGGTGGTAAGCGGGATTTTACAGGGGATTAAAGGCCAGTATCTGATCTTCGATACGGGCGTGATTAACATTCGTAAATTCACGGCCTATGAGGTGAGCGTGGATCTAACCGACTAATATATCTTCATTTTTATTCAACTTAGTGTGTTGCTATCTGTCATAGCTATCAACACACTGATAGCGAAACCTCGACAGGCTCATGCTGAAGTATTGATACTGTGCCAGAGCATAGGCTAATTGATTGCCGCCGTTTCATTATTACCCCGAGGAACTCAAGCCTTGCCTCCGTATGAATGAAAATGGCGCTTGGCTTCCCAAAGTAAAAAACATCTTTATATGGAATATTCTTGATGAAACAAGGACCTCAAAATTTTATCCGTCGCTGTGCATTCCAACAAACATTACGTAGTAAGCAATCTGGAATATTTTTGCTCTTGATAATCCCGCTGATAATAGCAAGCGGTCCTTGGAAGGAACTGACCGCATCGCTTTCGACAGAACCATGGGATATAGGATTTACTATTGTGGTCGTTTTAGCCGTTGTGGTGGCATTTTTCTTCGTCTTCATGATCATTTCTGAATCGATAAGACTAGGCAAAGCCGCTAAAAATGAACAAAGGAAATTAGCCGAAGCGGGGCCAGATGGCTATTACATTGATATCTATCAAGAAGGCCTCATTTTTCATGTTTACGATGCCGAATTTCATCTTTTTGAGATGAAGCAGCAGTTTGTTCCTTTGGATGAGATTGCCAGTACAAAATACTCAAAACGCAGAGGCATACGCACCTTGACGATCAACTTTGCCCACATTTCCGGCCAAGTGTCGTTCACGCCTAGGGAAATAAATGTGGATGATTTTGATTTTATAAAGGAATTTCTTGAGACTCATATTTCCAACCGAGGGAATAAGTCAGCTTAAGATAGGCTGGTTAATTAAACATAGGCGCGCAGCGTTGTGTACAGCTTAGGCCTCACGCAACGCGCGCTATTATTGGACAAGCTTGGTTTAGAGGAATGTGCAAGAGGATGCACTAACCTTGCGCTTCCATGTAGACAAGTTCCCAGATATGCCCATCGGGATCTTCAAACGCATGGCCGTACATAAAACCCTGATCCTTGGCTTCACGATAGGCTTTACCGCCATGTTGCTCTGCGAGCTTAACTAGTTGGTCGACACGTTGCCGACTTTCGCAGTCAAGACAGTTGAGCACTTCTGTCGTGGTGCGGGCATCGGCAATCGGCTTATCGGTAAAACCTGAGAAGAACGGCTTAGCCAGCAACATCACATAAATATTATCCGCAATGACGACGCAGGCAGCCTGCTCATTGCTGTATTGCTCATTGATGCCAAAACCAAGACCTGAGTAGAAAGCGCGAGAATCCTGAACGCTCTCGACGGCCAAATTAACAAAGATGCTTTGAGTCATAATAATCTCCCTTTATAAGTGCTAACCGGACGTAACACCTTGTCCAGCATATAATTGTTACAACACGAAAATAGTTCCCAAAAACTCACTGTACGGGATGTTGGAATGTTGCTTGAGGTAACTGCTCCCCTACACTTACCGAATCTATACGCGCTAAATATAAAGCGAGTATGTTACTCG
Organism: Shewanella sp. KJ2020; assembly: GCF_024197625.1. NCBI lineage: Bacteria > Pseudomonadati > Pseudomonadota > Gammaproteobacteria > Alteromonadales > Shewanellaceae > Shewanella > Shewanella sp. KJ2020. The sequence continues at coordinate 215,222 of NZ_JAKUKD010000008.1, forward strand.
CCTTAAATATTCAACACTGATAACCGCTTTATTGCATCGCCTTTATTGCACCACTTGGGTCGCTGGCAGGGTTAACAACATTTCCTCAACTAATCCATCAAACCTCTCCGTAAGCTCATCCATATCTTTAATATTGGCAAAACCTTGGGCTAATACCCGCCACACCATTTCATAGGGTTGTCCGGCAACGCCTATGGGCCTAAAAAAGCTGATAAGAATCGAACCTTTATCATATTTTTTAGTATTAACCCCCTCGGTCGATAGGCCTGCGACTAGCCCTGCGGCGGCTAAAATTTGCTCATCCGTCATTTCAGTTCCCATGGCGACACCAAACCCCACCTGGAAATCCGCCAACTGTGGATCTTCAACCCAGCGATAACCCTTACTCAACATGGATTTTTTGAGGGTATCTTGCATATGTTTCAATACGACTTGCTTATCCAAGCGGTCGTCAACAAAGATTTTTTGCAACTGCGGATGCCAACTGTAGGTCATAGCAGATGACGGTAGCTGACTCAGATCCCCCGACATGACTATGGTGGTTCTGAGCGGTTGTTCGTTGTCATCCATACTCACACAGGCCGTCAGACTCAGTAGGCCACACACGAGTAATACGAATTGGCGGCAAACTTGCTGTAGTGCACTCATACTCTTGCTCCCTTACCTCTATTATTTTTGAAAACTTAAGGATAGTTGTTATTTCTAAGACCGAAAGTCAATATGCATCATAGTGTTAAATCCGTTTATCCCGATAGGGTATCGCCTAAACATATTTTGTTATTATTTTTACTTTATAAACTCGCCATGCCGTATAGGCGCGGTGCTCTTTAACCGCTAGAATGCTTCGCCTGCAAAGGCTTAGGATAGATGGATTGCTCTATTATCGGCAGTTAATTTGCAGTCAGCTACATCCCCTTAAATCACAATGTCATAAAACCAAAACGAAAGGTGTGAGATCTATCTATGGAGTTAATACTCGCTATCGCGCTGTTTGCCTTTTCTTCGGGGATAACCCCTGGGCCAAACAATATAATGTTAATGACATCGGGCGTTAATTTTGGCGTTAAACGCAGTATTCCGCATCTGATGGGCATCAGCCTTGGCTTCCCAACCATGATCTTGGCGATTGGCTTAGGCTTAAGCGCACTGTTCCAAGCCTATCCTATCATTCACCAAATCATTAAAGTCGTTGGTATAGGTTACCTTTTGTATCTCTCTTGGCTGATTGCCAACAGCAGTAGCAAGATGGAAGGTAAAACCGTGGCTAAACCCTTTAGTTTTATGCAAGCGGCGGCCTTTCAATGGGTAAATCCTAAGGGTTGGATTATGGCCGTGGGCGCAATTGCGACATTCACGTCAGTACAGCAAGATTTAACTCCGCAAGTGATTACTATTGCGGCGGTATTTTTATGTGTCGCCTTCCCCTGCGCCGTGGTTTGGCTGGGTTTTGGCGTGGCCCTTAAACGCATTTTAAAAAATGAGCGCCAACAGAAGATCTTTAATATCACTATGGCAGTCTTGCTTGTGGCGTCCATCATCCCTATGATTGCCCCCTAATTTTTAAGCAAGAGCAAACGACCACCATGCACGAAATCGACATGATCACCCAACAAACCGATAACTGGGTCAAAAAAGTGATCATGAAATACAATATTTGCCCCTTCGCCAGACGAGAAGTCGAGCGTGGCAGTATTCGCTATCATGTGGTGGAGCAGACTAAAGTTAAGCCTGTGCTTAAGGCATTGATCGAAGAATGCCAATATCTCGACACGCACCCCGACGCCGAAACCACACTGTTTATTCTGCCCCGAGGTTTTGAGGGCTTTTATGCCTTCCTCGACCTTGTCGATCTGGCGAATGACGAGTTAATCGACAACGAGTATGAAGGTGTTTATCAACTCGCCACCTTCCACCCCGATTACTGTTTCGATGGTGAACCACAGGACGCCCCGGCCAATTTTACCAACCGCGCGCCCTATCCAACTCTGCATATTATCCGCGAAGCCAGCATGGAATTAGCCTTAGCCAGCTATACCGATCCCGAATCTATTCCAGAGCGCAATATCGCCTTTTGCGAGCGCAAAGGCAGCGACTTTTTCATCAAGCTGTTAGCAGAGTGCATGGGTAAATAACCTACATTGCTTATTTAGATCACTTTTTAAGCCCGCCACCCCCAAACATCCCAAGAGCTAATGCATTAAAAATCCATTAGCTTCATCCGCTTACCTCAACACGCGACAACCAACCCCCTATTTATCCCCATAAAATCTGTCACTATTTTTTTACACCTTCACAATGTTACATTTTTGCACGTGTGTTATTTATTTGTTAATTAATTTTCCCTGTGTTAGTTTGCAATTTCCTAAGTACTCAGACTTTAGTCGCAGCATAGGGATGCAGTTAGATATTCCATGCAGCTTAGGACTTATAACTTTGATAACAAATGGAGCAAGAACAATGAAATTAACCAAAATTGCCAGTGCCATCATCGCTTTATCTGTTGGCGTTATCGCCCAAGCACAAGCCGATGACAATCGTTATGTCATTCAAGTTGAAGCGGGACACAAGGGCGTCGTTAAGGCACTCGCTAAAAAATTAGGTGGCGAAATCAAACTCGAAGGGGATGAGTTTATTGCGGCGACTTTTGCAGGGAAAGACCTAGCGCAAGTGAAAGGACTACTGAATAACCCACATATTACCCTGATTGAAGAAGACGTACGCCGTACTCCAATGGCGCTATATAACGACGATGCTGGCAACCCAATGACACAGCAAGTGACGCCCTATGCCGTATATCAATCCCGTGCAAATCAAGTGACTTTCAACCCAAATGCGGGCATTAAGGTCTGTATTATTGACTCAGGTTTAGACAACTCAAACCCAGACTTCAACTGGAATAACATCACAGGCGATAACGATTCAGGTACTGGCAACTGGTTCCAAAACGGTGGCCCACATGGAACTCACGTCGCCGGCACCATTGGCGCAGCGGATAACAACATTGGTGTGGTCGGTATGGCACCTGGCGTACCTATGCACATTGTTAAAGTATTCAATGCATCCGGTTGGGGTTATTCATCTGACTTAGCCTATGCAGCTAACAAATGTAGCAATGCGGGTGCGAACATTATTAGCATGAGCTTAGGTGGCGGCGCGGCAAACAATACCGAAAAGAACGCCTTTGATGCCTTTACCGCCGCAGGTGGTTTAGTGGTAGCTGCCGCGGGTAACGACGGTAACTCAGTACGCTCTTACCCTGCGGGATACCCATCGGTCATGATGATCGGCGCTAACGATGCAAACAATAAAATTGCCGATTTCTCACAGTTTCCAAGTTGCCTGAGCGGCCGTGGTAAAAAAGCCGTCAACGACGATGGTATCTGTGTTGAAGTCACCGCAGGCGGTGTCGATACCCTCTCAACCTACCCTGCTGGCATGGCAACCGCGTCAACCTTAACCGCCGATGGCGCAGCTGTAACCTCATCTGCAATGGAAAACGCAGGTTCGGCATCGGGCAACACTTATTTTATGGGCACAGCGCAAGCCGTTGATTCTGGCGCCAACGGTAAAGTCTGTGTTATCGACCGCGGCGTGATTTCCTTCCACGATAAAGTGCTGAACTGCGAAAACTCAGGCGGTGTTGGCGCAATCCTGATCAACAATGAAGCGGGCATGCTCTACGGCACTCTGGGTGATACCAATGCGACTTCTATTCCTGCAGTCGGTGCGGCATTAGAAGACAGAGCAAGCTTGCTGGCAGCGCAAAATGCCACAGTCTCTATCGATTCAGTGGATTATGGCTTTATGAGCGGAACCTCAATGGCAACACCTGCGGTATCAGGTATGGCTGCACTGGTATGGTCTAACCATTCACAATGTACAGGTACCCAAATTCGTAAGGCGTTAAAAGCCACCGCAATGGATGCGGGTACTGCTGGCAAAGATAACTACTTTGGTTATGGTATCGTCAACGCTAAAGCGGCCGATACTTACCTCACCACCTATGGCTGCTCAGGTAAATAATCACCTGCAGGCATAACGACAATCTTCTAGCAGCAAAAAACCAGCACTTGTGCTGGTTTTTTATGTTCAAAATAAACTGGTAGCCTTGGTATCCATCAATTAAGCACACTCATTCTAGTGGGTGCTTAATTCGGCTAGCCAGTGTGTTTCCCTATTAGTCAACCAGTGCAAATATTTACCACAGCAGACACTTAGAGAATTATTGAGCCTATAACTGAAAACGTCTTAGTAATCCTTTTAGCGTAACACCCAGGCTAGCAAGATCATCGGCGGAGCGCGCTGTTTCTGCCGCGCCATCAGCGGTTTGCTCGGCAATATCCCTAACTCTCACAATACTTTTATTAATATCTTCTGCCACGGCACTTTGTTCTTCCGAGGCGGCAGCAATATGATGTGTCATATCCTGAATACGGCTAACCGCATCGGCAATATCCACTAACATTTCACCCGCTTCGCGGGATAAGGACACTGCGCCATCACTCAATGTTCGGCTTTTGGTCATCATTTGTACCGACTCTAGAGTCCCCTTTTGCAAATTAACAATCATATTTTCAATTTCTTCGGTAGAGGATTGTGTTCGACTCGCAAGGCTTCGCACCTCATCGGCCACCACTGCAAATCCCCGTCCCGCCTCACCTGCCCTTGCTGCTTCAATGGCCGCATTTAGCGCGAGTAAGTTGGTCTGTTGTGCAACCGATTTGATCACATCAAGGACGGAACCGATACTATCGCTTTCCGATTGTAAACGCTCCATCGCATGTGCCGTAGTCGCGATTTCCTTGGCTAACAGTTCGATTTGACTGACCGCTTCGATGACTTTTTTATTACCTATCGCAGTGGTGTGGTCCGCCTCTTTAGCCGCTAGCGCAACATTTTCAGCACTGGTAGACACCTCTTGCACTGTCGCCGCCATTTCATTAATCGCAGTAGCAACTTGATCCGTTTCACTACGCTGATTTTGCATACCCGCACTATTTTGTTCAGTGACCGCAGAAAGCACCTCAGCCGATGAAGCCAACTGCACTACGCTATCACCTATTTGTGTCAATACTTGCTTAAGGGTGCTATTCATTTCACCCATGGCACGCGATAGTTCCCCCATCTCGTCCTGACGCTCTGAGTGGATAGTGCTGCTTAAATCACCCGCGGCAATTTTTCTCGCCGTAAGAAGGGTTTGTTTAAGTGGCCCAACTATTTGTCCACTGATTAACCAAGCAAGTAAGGGGCCGACAACCAAGGCAACAATTAACGCACCAAGTACCACGGCCTTTGCTTGGGCATCAGCGTCTGCACGTTTATGCTTTTGAATGTCAACTAGTTCACGAATATCCACCATCAATGTTTGTGCTGCGCCGCCCATTGACTGGGTTAGGTTATCTATATCACGGTTAACCTTGACCAAAGCATCAATATCATGGTCATACCGATCCAATATCTGGATGGCTTGTGCGGTATCTTCCCCCTTAAGGGTGGCGATAGTCTGGGATAATTTGGCAATGGCATCTTTTGCCGTTTTTAAATTAAGATCACTAGCATCATAGACATAGCCTCGAATGTGATAACGTAACATGGTCATTTGCTGGCTAACACTTAAGGCATCTTTTAATAATTCAGTATTTTGTGTCGCTTGGGCCCTATCGGTCATTCTATCGACCAGCTCCGCATAGGTGGCAACCAACTTGGCTCCCACTTGAGCCCCCGTGACTTTCAATTCCTGTTTATGCTTAAACACATCACTAAACTGATTTATCGATTGATGATACTTATCCATCGCGACTAACGATTCTTGAAGATACTGCCGATCGTTGGCATCGCTAGGCTCTGATAATTGTTGCTGTAAACCGCTTTTTGTATTTTCAATTAAACTCTGGAGTTCATTCAATTTGGTTAAATCGCCATTTGCGATAAATTCTAAGCGTGTGGCCTTAGCCGCAAGCAATGCTTTATCGACATTGGCAATAAACTCCACCCGACTGCTGCTGATATCAATTGAGGTAAGTCCCCTGTATCCAGCCGCTGCCACAATAAATATCAGCAATAACAAGATCCCAAAACCAAGCCTTAACTTATTGGTTACCTTCATGTTTCCTAGCAGGCGGCGCAAACCTTCCATTTAAATACCCCATATCAAATTTAAAAATGAATAAACAACTCCAGTGCAATAGTAATGATTTTTTCATAGCCGTTTATTGACCTAGTTAACCAATCTATAAAATACATCATATGTATAACATTTTAACCGAGGATGTATTATGAACCTCAGAGGGAAGAGAAAGCATTGCGGGAATGACAAAAGTAAAAGAGTGATACATGTCAGCGTAAAAGGCCGCGAATAGATCGATATAAAGAGGAGGATTATGCGTGTCGCGCAGGTAACTGCATTTGATTTAAAATAGATAAAAATCAAATTAAAACAATAAAATAGAATAAAACAACAAGACTAATAGCAACAAAACATTCGATACATCTTGGTCAATACAAAAGGTCGTAAAGTTATCCGTCTTGGGAATCATTTTCGTGCCGAGCAAGCATTGCGATTACAAATATGGTGTTTATTTATTCATCTTCCCACGGCAGCTCTGGTAATTTATCCAAGTTTTCATTGTAACGCTGAGGGTTAAATCCCTCTTCGTTTTGAAGTACGCCAAATATTTCAATCGATAAGGCACTGGCGATATATTTTATTGATTCCTTTCGACTTATGCCCAAGGATTTTAGTCGTTTTAATGTTTGTTTTACCTTAGGTGGATCATTGTTTTTTATTTGCTGTTCTACGGCGTCTAAGATGGCTTTTCCTGCTACTATTTTCCTGCTACTAAAGGTGCTTCTTGATTCATAGCGTTGGCTTCTCCAAGGCTTTAAAAACGACTAAAAAACTCTAAAACTACACCCTTAATCCCCATACCTCGAACGCATCGCGGCTCAGTTGCTCCCTAAAATCGGGATGAGCAATGGCGATCAGCGCCTGTGCCCGTTCCCGCAGACTGCGGCCACGCAGATTGGCGGCGCCATATTCGGTCACAATGTAATGCACATGGGCCCGAGTGGTGACCACACCTGCACCGGGGGATAACACAGTGGCGATACGGGAAATGGTGCCCTCCGCAGCTGTGCTTGGCAGGGCAATCACTGAGCGGCCGCCTTCGGATAAACACGCGCCGCGAATAAAATCCATCTGTCCACCGACACCGGAATAGATTTTAGTGCCAATAGAATCGGCGCACACTTGGCCGGAGATATCCACTTGTAGTGCCGAGTTAATCGCCATCACATTGGGATTTTTTCGGATAATGGATGTGTCGTTCACTTGCTCTATATCCATAAAAATCACCCCGGGATTATCGTCCACATAGTCGTATAATTTCTGACTACCAAGGGCAAAACCTGTCACTAATTTACCGGGGTAAAAACGCTTTTTACTGTTATTAATCACACCCTTTTCAACCAGTTGCAGTATACCGTCAGAAAAAAGCTCAGTATGAACGCCTAAATCCCTATGCTCGGTTAAGCAAGATAACACCGCATCGGGAATCGCGCCTATGCCCATTTGCAGGCAATCGCCATCGCGCACCAACTGGGCGACATTTTTGCCTATCGCCAAACTCACGGCATCGCCCGTGCCGAAGGAATGGATTGGCAGTGCCGCACTTTCTTCATACACAGCAGCAAAACGGTCGATATGGATAAAACCATCACCGTGGGTGCGCGGCATTTGCGGATTAATATGGGCGATGATCTTGCCCGCCACTTGGCAGGCTGCGAGTGTCGCTTCGACCGAAATCCCGAGGGAGCACATACCATGCCTATCCGGTGGTGAGACTTGAATAATCGCGGTATCGATTTTTTGCTCGCCGCTACGAAAGAGTTTGGGCACTTCCGAGAGGAAAATCGGCACATAATCCGCATCACCATTTTGCAGCAAGGCCCGCGTCGGTACGCCACCAAAAAAGCAGCGATGGCGTAAATGCCCCTTTAAACTTGGATGACTTAAGGATTCAGCACCCTCGGTATGCAATTGTAATAATGTGAGATTATCTTTAGTGAGTGCGTGCTTGGCCAGCGCATCGAGTAGCACTCGTGGGGTTGCCCCCATGGAATGGGTCCACAGCGTCTCGCCGCTTTGAATTAACGCAACCGCATCGATCGCACAGTTACATTTGATTGGAGGCATACTGAACGTCCTGGGATAACCTTGGCTGTATAGGGAAAATGCAAGTTAAGCATCATTTATTCAATATCTTACCCAAAGTGTTTACCTTTAACTTTGCGTTATATCAAAGGGGGCTCGCAAGCCATATTTTGTAAGCCATATATTGTGAACCACAGTGAGAATTCGACTTATGCTAAAAGGCTTAGGCAAAATAGGGATAAAGCTTATCCCTATTCGTAGACACTGATGACTTAATCCGCCAGCGCCATTGGCCTTTGCTGTTCATTGCCCATGGCAATTAACTTGGGCTCGCTACCTTGGGCGGCACTGAAATCGGCCTTTGTCTGCCAGCCAAAACCATTGATGGCGATCAGTGATTGCGCCACAGGGCCACCTAAGGTATTGCCAGGCCCGAGCACGATCACTTTATCGGGGGCAAATTCTTTTATTGCCACGGCAACTGCCTTAGAAAAATCATAGGGCTCAACCACTTGTTCGCCTAAAGTGTACTCCCTCAGTTTGGTCGTATCTGTACTGTATTGCGTCCAGATCTGACCTCGGCCGTCCACCAGCGGGATCTTAGGCGTTTGAAACAGACTCAAGGGCAGCTGGGCAAAACCCTTGTTTGATACCCCATGCAACAGGGGCGAGTGGAATGCACCGTGATTATATAAACGCATCGGATAGCGATCATCGAGCTGGGGCAGTTGCTCCTCGGCAAGCTTTAGCCCAGCCTCATTGCCCGCCAACACGCGATAACCGCCAAGGAAGATAGAAGTAAACAGTTCACAACCCTCATGGCGATTAACATCCGCAATCACCTTGTCGAGCAGTGCGGTTTTAGTCGCATCTCGGCGCCACTGTTCATCCATTTCTGGATAGATTAATTGGCCGCCAATCAAGCCCTCGGACATCATGGAGCCCATAGTGTTGATCACTTCAATGGCGGCCTCGGGTGCCAATGCCCCCGCTAATGCCAAGGCAATATACCAACCCATGGAATTTCCCGTCACTGCGACTATCTCGAACTGATCTGTGTCTATATCCATAAAGTCCGCCATGGCACAGGCGTAAATCAGGGCCGAGGCATTTTCCCCTGGGGTATGTAGCTTGAATGAATACTTGGCCTCGGCATCTAAGGCGGCAATACCCACTTGGCCTAGAGCTTTGCGATATGCATCAATATCGGCAATAAACTCTTGTTTATCAGGATGAAAGCGAGCCAGATAACCGAGTTCTTCCTTGTTGTAGCAGCCGCGTCCCGGCGCGATAACCACGACACGTTGCTTAGGCTTAGCGGCGTCTATCGATATGGTATTCATGGCTGCACCTCCCTCTCAATTATCTCCTCCCTTTCCATTAAAGGCGTCATATTCGATGCCCTCTTTAATGTGCTTTGTCCCTGAGGCCCGACTAAGGCCAATGCGGCGCTCACTATGCCCTCGACACTCGGCAGTGGCAGCGTCGCGGCATCCGCGAGCGGAATAAAACAATCTTCGGCGTTTAAGCGCAGGATCGGCGGACAATGGGCACCTAAGTGCTCGTGTAAGCTAGTGTAGATAGCCTCACTCACAGATCCGCTGCGACGGCATTCGTCGACAATCAAGATATGTTCACATTGGCCCGCCGCAGTGGCGATGGCCTGTTCATTGAGTGGCACCAGATAACGCAAATCGAGCACAGTGCAGTCGATACCCTGCTCGCTTAAGCGCTTTTCAGCCTGCCGACTGAGGTAATAACCATTGCCATAACTGATAATACACAGGCGCTTACCCTGACCGTATTGGCCTATCTCACCAAAGGGCAACCTTGGGGCCTGATGCTGGTGTTGGTATTCGGCGCTCCACAAATTATCACCCGTTTGGTGTAAGTCTCGGGTCATATAGAGTGCGATGGGTTCTAAGAAAATCACCACCCGCTGCTCCTCTTGGGCTAAGCGTACGCATTCCCTGAGCATGCCCATGGCATCTTGGCCATTGGACGGACAGGCCAAAATCAACCCAGGAATATCCCTAAACACAGTAAACGAGTTGTCATTGTGGAAATGCCCACCAAACCCTTTCTGATACCCTAAGCCCGCAATACGGATCACCATAGGATTGGTGAATTGACCATTAGAGAAGAACGACAGCGTTGCCGCCTCGCCGCGAATTTGATCTTCGGCATTATGGACATAGGCCAAAAACTGGATCTCGGGGATAGGCAAAATGCCATTGTGGGCCATGCCAATGGCGAGCCCGAGGATCGAGGTTTCATCCAGCAGAGTGTTAATCACCCTATTAGGCCCAAACCGTTCCACTAAGCGCGATGTCACATGGTACACCCCGCCTTTCTTGCCCACATCTTCACCACAGATAACGATATTAGACTGGCGCGCCATCAACTCGGTTAAGGTTAAGTTGATAAGCTTGCCCATATGCACTGGCTTACCGAGGGATAGCTTATCGGCGATAAACAATGACTCCAGCGCTTGTGGGGAAAGCTCAGTCCCCAAGCTATTAGTCCCCAAGAGCGCCGACTCGCGTTTAGGTGGCACTATCGATGCCATGGCCGCGGTGACTGTCGTCAACTTAGGCCGAGTCACAGCGACGGCGGCAATGGCGGCAATCCTCGCCTTTAATTCGGCGTATAGCGCGACGATTTGCGCTGGCGTCATCAATCCCGCGCGAATAATTTGCTCGGCACTGACCAACAAAGGATCTTGGGCCTCATTATCGAGTATTTGCTGTTTCTTCATATAGGCGATTTCGGCATCACTGCCGGCATGGCCCATTAAACGCACAGTGCGAACATGCAAAAATACTGGTTTACGTTTGCTGCGCGCATAATCGGCGGCCTGACGACTAACACGGTAACAATCCAGCAGATCGCGGCCGTCACAGTAAAAATATTCAATGCCAGGACGTTGGCTAAAGTTCGCTGCAATCCAGCCCTTAGGCGTGGGGGTTGAGATCCCGATGCCATTGTCTTCACAGACAAACATGAGCGGCAGCGGCACCTGTTGATAGGCGGCCCAGCCCGCCGCATTAATGGCCGTCTGCGCGCTAGCATGATTAGCCGACGCATCGCCAAAGTTGCACATGACTATGGCATCCTTGGGCAAATTAGCCGGCAAATTAAGCCGCTCGGTCAGCGGAATACTCAAGGCGGCACCAACGGCCTTAGGAAGATGGGAAGCTATGGTCGACGTTTGCGGCGGGATCATTAAACTCTTACAGCCCAGCACCTTATGACGGCCACCGGAAATAGGATCCTCACTGGAGGCGGCGAAGGATAACAACATATCCCAAAGCTGCGTCTCCCCCGGCACGTGGCGGCCCCGCTCCAGCATAAATGCCGCACTGCGGTAGTGCAGAAACGCCATATCCGTGGGGCGCAGTGCCATCCCATAGGCGGCATTCCCCTCGTGGCCCGAGCTACCTATGGTATAAAAACCTTGGTTGCGGGCACGCATACGGCGGGATTCAAGATCCACTAACCGACTCTTAAGCTGAGATTCAAACATGCCCAAAAAGTCGGCATCGCTCAGGCCCAGTTGCCTATGATCCCAACCCTGACTCAAAGGTTGAAACTCTTCCTTTAGCACTCGTTCGACAAATTGTCTGTCGAGGGCAATCGCTCTGTCTTCCATTTATTCACCACCCAATTGACCGTTTTAAGGAGCTGACGCAGGCTGATAGCAAAAGCCTTAGTGGCTAGCCAAACGCTTGGATGCCCGTCTGAGCCCGTCCTAAAATCAACGCGTGAATATCATGGGTGCCTTCATAGGTATTAACCGCTTCCAAGTTCATCACATGGCGGATCACATGGAATTCATCGCTAATACCATTGCCGCCGTGCATATCACGGGCAAGGCGGGCGATGTCCAATGCCTTACCACAGGAATTACGCTTGATAAGCGAAATCGCCTCCACGGGTAAGCAGTCAGCATCCATCAAACGCCCCGCCTGCAGACAGGTAAATAACCCTAGGGTGATCTCGGTTTGCATATCGGCTAATTTCTTTTGGATCAACTGATTAGCGGCAAGTGGACGATTAAATTGAATGCGATCTAAGCTATATTGACGTGCCCTATGCCAGCAAAACTCCGCCGCCCCTAACGCGCCCCATGCGATACCGTAGCGGGCCTTATTTAAGCAGCCGAAGGGGCCTTTCAAGCCCTCAACATTGGGCAATAGGGCCTCTTCGCCCACCTCCACATTATCCATCACGATTTCCCCCGTGATAGACGCCCGCAGGGAAAACTTGCCCTCAATCTTAGGTGCACTGAGGCCTTTCATGCCCTTTTCAAGCACGAACCCCCGAATAACGCCATCGAGTTTTGCCCACACCACAAACACATCGGCAATAGGCGAGTTAGTGATCCACATTTTGGCCCCCGAGATCCGATAACCGCCATCGATGCGTTCGGCACGGGTTCGCATGCCACCGGGATCTGAACCGACATCGGGCTCAGTTAAACCAAAACAGCCGATCCATTCACCCTTAGCCAATTTAGGTAAATATTTACGTCGCTGCGCCTCGCTGCCATAGGCATAAATGGGGTGCATAACCAGGGATGATTGCACACTCATGGCGCTACGATATCCGCTATCGACCCGCTCAATTTCCCGCGCGACTAAGCCGTAACTCACATAGTTGCTATTGGCGCAACCATACTCCTCGGGCAGAGTTGCCCCGAGCAGGCCTAACTCCCCGAGTTCATTCATGATCTCGCGGTCAAAATGCTCATTACGGTTAGCCATTAACACCCGGCTCATCAACTTTTCCTGGGCATATTCATGCACCATGTCACGGATCATCCGCTCTTCTTCGCTCAATAGGGAGTTAAATTGCAATGGGTCTTGCCAGTCAAAGTTAACACGGGCCATAGGTCGATTCCTTTCCAGAAAATGATGGTAATAAGGTACGCGCATGGGCGGTACCGCTTGCTAATTTGCCTAGCATAGGCATAATTTTGCCCTAGGAAAAATATTCTTTTCCTCTATCATCCATAGTTATTTTCTATATTTTACGCAAAGGTAAAGATGAATTTACGTGCCCTAAGCTATTTCGTAGTGGTGTTTGAGAAAGGCAGTATTAGCGCTGCGGCAAAACACTGTTATATCGCCCAGCCGTCGATTTCGGCGGCCATTTCAAGCCTAGAATCTGAGCTCAATACCCAATTATTCCAGCGCCATGGCAAAGGCGTGAACCCAACCGATGCGGGCCATCGACTGTACCCATTGGCAAAACGGCTATTGAATGAATCCAAGGCCATTAGCTCCCTGTTCAGTAAGCCTGAAATCCAAGTTCCCTTTAAATTAGGCTTGATCCGCTCCCTCGGGGTTCAGCGTATGAGTATGTTACTAAAGGATTTTACCAATGCCTGTCCGGATATGGATCTCACCTTAGTGGAGCCCACAGAGGATGCCGATGCACGGATCATCACCACCAGCGACTTAACCACCCAGGAAAGTTTTTTACCGCTGTGGCATGACACTTACCTGCTCGCCATTCCACCGTCCTTTAGCCTGAGTCTGCAGGACACGATTCGCTTAGAGGATCTGCATCAGCAGCCCTTTATTCACCGCGCCCCCTGTGAGGCCCTGACGAGTCTGCAACAATTATTAGATATGGAAGGGATTAAGCTACAGATCAGGGCGAGGATCCAAACGGTGGAATATGCCGTAGGTTTAGTGGCAGCCGGGTTAGGTATCGCGCTGATCCCTGCGATACCGGCATTACTCGAACAGCCCGATATTGTATTTCGCCCCTTGCACGATATCGAACTTAAACGCACCGTCGGATTAGCCATGCCCCTAGGCCATTCCCCCACCACTCAGCAAAAACAACTGATGGAACTTTGTAAACTCAATCTAAACGCTTAGAGAAGCGCAAACTGGCGATCAATAACCCTATGCCAGTAAACGCTATCAACCACAGGGCATCAAACTGCAGATCCATCACCTCGGCGTCCCGCAGCACTATGGCCCGTGACATCCGCATAAAATGGGTGGCGGGTAACACTTCGGCAATCCACTGCGCCGCGATGGGCATGGCCTCATAGGGGAACATAAAGCCAGACAGCAGAATCGAGGGCAGCAGTACAAATACCGTCATTTGCATCGATTGCAGCTGGGTTTTGGCTATGGTTGAAATCACTAAGCCTAAGGTTAAACTGGCGCAAATAAACAGCATGGCCGCCAGGGCGATAGAATCTAAGCCGCCGCGGATAGGCACAGCAAACAACAGGTGCCCAGCGGTTAAGATAATGCTCACCTGCACTAACCCCACCAACACATAGGGCACGATTTTCCCCAGCATCAACTCCAATGGCCGCACTGGCGTTGTGATCAAAAACTCCATATTGCCCTGCTCGCGCTCGCGCACTATGGCGGCGGAGGTGAACATCACCATGGTCATAGTCAAAATCACCCCGAGCAGACCGGGCACTATATTGACCACAGAGCGCTGCTCTGGGTTGAAATATTGCACCACTTCAAAACTCGGCGTACTGGTTTTTAGCGCTCTGCCCGCGATTTCATCCAAGGGCATTTGCCTTAGGCTGCGAATGGTTGAAGCTACAACCGTATCAGAGCCATCCACCAGCCATTGGCCTACGGGTTGTGATAAATAAGCATGGCCCGCAAAGGCGGGATGACGCACTAAGCGCTCATCGAGATCGGCGCCAAGGTACAGCACGGCCTTCACTTCACCGCGGGTAATGGCCGCCTCGGCCTCCTGAGCACTGAAATAAGTGCGTTTAAAATCCACCACTTGGGTTGCTTCTACCGCTTTGATTAAGGCGCGGCTGTAGGCGGAATCACTTAAATTCACTAGCCCTGCGGGTAAATTACGCGCATCGGTATTAATCGCGTAACCAAACAGCATCAGTTGCACCAGCGGGATCATCACTATCATGCCAAAGGTCATGCGATCCCGGGACAGTTGCCTAAGCTCTTTGATGACTATTGCAAAAATTCTACGCCACATGGCTTGCCTCCCCCAGAGCATTCACGGGAGTCCGTCCGCCAGTGCAAGTGACAAACACATCCTCAAGACTGGCGCGCACTTCTTCCATGGCCCGGCTCGCGACCCTAGGTTTAAGCCAAGCGAGTGGCTCCTCAATATCACTGCGCACTAACACCCGCAAACGACTGCCGATCTGCGCCGCCGACAACACCGCAGGCTCACTAATAAGTGATTGTTTTAAGGTGCGCAAATCATCACCACTGAATTCAACAACCCTAGCGCCCATCGCCGCCATCAGCTGCTGGGGCGAACCATCGGCGCGTTTTATCCCCCGCTCTAGAATGGCTAAACCGTGGCAACGCTCGGCCTCATCCATATAGTGGGTCGAGACCAAAATCGTCGTGCCTTGGGCGCAAAGATCGAATAAGCGCTCCCAAAACTCGCGGCGATTTTCGGGGTCGACCGCCGAGGTGGGCTCATCCAAAAACAGCAATTCAGGGTGATGCAGCGTCGCCGCCGCGAGGGCTAAACGCTGCCGCTGGCCACCACTCATCGAGCCCGCCATTTGTTTCTCGCGGCTGGCTAAATCGTACAGCGCCAATAGCTCCACTAAGCGTTGGGCGGATTGGCGACGATTAAGGCCATAAATTTGTGCAACAAATTCAAGGTTTTCCCGCACCGAAAGATTGTCATATAGGGAGAATTTTTGCGTCATATAACCAATGCGGCGACGCAGTTTTTCCTCGGCGCCGGGCAAGGTTTCACCCAAGACACGAATATCCCCCGAGGTGGGACTCAGTAGCCCAGTCAACATCCGAATTGAAGTCGATTTGCCGCAGCCATTGGGGCCAAGAAAACCGTAAATTGTGCCCTTGGGAATGGCTAGATCGAGATTTTCCACCGCATTGACGCCACCAAAGGCGCGGGTCATGCCCTGGGTTTCGATGGCTAAATCGGCGCTTTTCATGGCAGTTCCACCTCGACTGCCATGCCCGTGGGTAAATCCTGCCCCTCTGCCGCAATATCGATATCGGTGAGATACATCAGCCTTGCTCTATCGCGCTCATTCAGGGCATAAAACGGCGTGTAGGCGGGTTGGCTGCGGATATTACGTACTGTGCCAACAATCGGCGTTTCGCGGCCATCGACACGAATGTTGACGCTATCCCCTGTCTTCACTCTGTCTAGCCAGGTCGCAGGCAGGTACACCCGCGCATAGGGATCTGCGCTCGCCAGCAAACCAATCAACTGAGTACCGGCCGCAATACGATCGCCCACCCGCCAGGGCAGAGTATCGACAATCCCATCTCGCGCCGCCACTATACTCAAATCTGCTAAGGCTTTTTGTTCGAGGGCAACACTGGCACTGGCGGCGGCTACCGCCGCTTTGGCTTGTTCTAGCTGCTCACTACGGGTGCCATTTTCTAACAATCGCAGGCTTTGCTGCGCCTCGGCTTGTTTAGCTAAACTGGTATCCCGCGCCGCACGGGCCGTATCTAAATCCGCTTGGCTAAGCACTTTTGTGGCGAATAAGCGTTTTGTTCGCTCAAAGTTCAGCAACGCCTCTTTTACACTGGCATTGGCGCCATCTAACGCGGCTTTCGCTTTTTCAATATCCTCTAAACGGGCGCCGGTCACCGCCTCAGTAAGTTTAGCCTTGGCCAGTTCAAGTTCCGCTTGGCGCTGGGCAAGACGCGCATTGGCCGAAGTCGCATCGAGTCTGAGTAATACCTCGCCCTCCTTAACTTGTTGACCTTCAACCACATTCACTTGAGTAATCAACTCTCCTACGGGCGCGGTGAGCGTCAGTCTATCGCGCTCGATTGTGCCAAATACCCTTAGCGAGTTATCGCCACATCCCATCAGTTGCAGCAGTAAACAGCCGATAATCAGGCCTATGATTTTTTTATTTAAGCTTATTTCTCTTCCAAAGTTCATAGGGGCTCCTAGGTTCACGTAACACGCCCTGGGTAATTCCTCATTTTCATCAAATTTGAGGAATGTAAACCGGGCTCACAGCGGAGAAAAAAACATGGCTACGGAATGTTATTCAGACATGAAACCGTTCTATTTATGCCCCTTTGCTTATGCTCCTTTTACGATAGCACTCAAACGGGCGATAAATTGCTGCACGGCTTCAACATTATCAAAGCTAAAGGCGAGGCCATAGTGGGTTTCGGTCAGGCTCTTATGCAAACGCTTAGGAAAACGCGTCATCTCCCCATTATGGAAATAATCATATTTGGCATGCACACCTGCAATCGTGGCTAATTCGCCGGAAAAGACCTCAAAGGCGGGGCGAATAATCAGATTGGGGGATTTACCGTCGAGGTGTAAATAAAAGGCCTCTTTGGTCTCTGGTAGCATGTACTCGGTAATGTTTTTTATGGTGAAATTAGTGCGGCATTGCAACCCACTTAAGCAGCTCACCATCTCATTGTGTTCTATTGCCAAATGTATTCTCCCTTTTGCCCGTAGAGTTCCGCCCATTACCCCTACATCTCTTCGCCGCTCGCAAGATGGCGTAGGATTGTAAGATATAGGCGGTATTAGTGTTAATCAGATTAAGCTCAGACTAATAGGTTTAGCCCTTAAATGCACTAAAGGGATGATTATATCGAGGAACCAATACTTAAGCTTAAAACGTCCATCACAAAAGTCTTTAATATACAGAATGATAAACCTATTAATCTCAGTGTAAGACAGATGTCACAGAAAATTCTTTTGCTTACAATGCCCAAAATTTCAAACACAATAAAATGAAATACCGTTTATTAGCCATTGCTTATCATCGGTTTATCACTCCTCCGATTGACATTAAAACGAAGCCAATCAAATGCTGCCATGCAATTAAAATCTATGGCCATTTTTTTACTTGCCAGCACAAAATGTTGCGTTTAGGTTAATAAACTTGAGTTGAGTCCTGTTGATAATTGCCTACTGCATCAGCCCCATATGATGCCGACGTAAACTAGCGCATTTAATCTATTCCGTCGTATTCAGGCCTTGAGTCATGTTTTACCCCAAATGAGTAACGCGCGCTTAAGCGCATATAAGCAGAGCCATGCCAGCCGATTGCTAATTTAGGGCAAATCCTGAGTGCCTTAGCGGACTGCGCGGCCACTATCAACAAGACCAACAACACGAGATATGCCCATGAAGATCAATAAAGCCCTTATGCTCTTGGGTCTGTTAGCTGTCAGCCCAGCGACATTAGCCACAACTGGTATTGCCTTTATCCACGGCACGGGTCATCAAACCAATGCCCTAGCCGATTACTGGACGCCCGAATTTGTGAACTCGGTGCGTCAGGGCATCCCAGTACCCAACAACTACACAGTGATCAACTGCGACTTTGACCAATATATGTGGGAAGAAACTGCCGCAGGATGCCTCGCTACCCAGCTCAACGGTTTTATCCAAGCCAAGAATATCGACGACTTGATCCTGCTCACCCACTCCAATGGCGGCAATGTCGTGCGCTGGATTTTATCAAATCCCACCTGGGATAGCCGTTATCCCGCGGTGATCAACGCTACCTCAAAGGTTATCGCCCTCGCCCCTTCCAGTGCTGGTACGCCGCTGGCCGATGCCGTTAACCAAGGTAATGTGTTCGAAACCAGTTTAGGTTGGCTCCTCGGCTATGGCAGCAATGCGGTCAAACAACAGCAAGTAGGCTGGATGGCCAACTACAACAACACTTGGCTCTATGGCACTTCGGGGCGCCCAGCCTTAGGAAAACCCTTCGAGGTGGTCGTGGGCTCAGATGTCGATTCCGCCATTTGGGATAGCGACAGCTACTGCGCGGGTTATCAGTATCAAGTGGCCCTCGAAACCACCCAAAACTGGCTCGATAGCTGCTCCGATGGTTTCTTAAATTGCAGCTCGCAAAAAGCCGCAGGCACTGTCTGGTTTACCGATAAACAAAAGACCCGAGGCCAAGAACCGCTAAGTCATCAGCAGAGTCGCCGTGCCTGCTTTAACTTAGACACGCTGATCCGTAGCCATATTTAAGGAGTCCTCCCATGCCTACATTTAACATGCACACACTCGGCAAACTTGCCAGTGTTTTAGCCCTAAGCGGACTGCTTAGCGCCTGTCAGGATGATGCGCCAACCCCTGAGCCGCAAAAAGAAGCCAGCCCACTGTATGCCAAGGGGTTAACCTTAACCGCGCCAAGCGATACCGATCTTGTCGATAGCAATATTGCCAGCCCAACACTTGCGCCCATCAATACCAATACGGATTACGTCAGTTTTATCACCCCGCTCTACGGCGAATATCAAGCGAGCCTTCCCATACTGGAGCAAGCTAGCCAAAGTGACGAATATTGGCTCAATGTCACCGGCGCCGAGCTCAATGCGGGCGTGACGCTGACCATGAGCCAAGCGGCGAGTTTAGTGCGAATTGCCCCTAGGGGAGACACTAGCTCTGGCGCACTAATGCACGCCGAGGCCATTGCTCCCGAGCGTGTACAAATTCAGCGGATAGGCCAAACGCCGCAGGGCAAAGCTGCGTCCAGCAGTGCAATAGCAACAGAGTCCTTAGTCAAATCTATGGTCAGTGCCGAAGCTCTAGCCAGCGCAGGGTTAACCGATGATTCCAGCGCCCTGCAAATGTCGGAAAAGGCCACACCGGGAGAATATCGCCTCCAAGTCAGTCAGCCGCTAACGCCGAGCGCCAGCTACTTAGTCAATGTGAAGGAAAAAGGTTCGCCCTATCAACTGAGTCTGAAAGCCCCCACAGTGGTCGCGGCAGATGCGCAAACCCTCGGGCTTAAACTCGCACTCAGCAAAAGTGATAACGCTTTCGTGCCCCAGGCAAAACTTAAGCAAGCCGATGGCGAAATTCAAAATATTACCATGGTAAAACAAGGCGATACCTGGCAAGCCCAAATCCCCCAGGGCATGCAGTTAGCCAATAGCAATGCGGGTTTCAGTGAAATTGAAGTCACAGTACAAACCCAAGTCGATGGCCGCCCAGTACTGCGCACGGTGAAATCTGTCTTTAAGTCCTATGTGAATTCGGCCAGTATCAAGCCAGAAGTGCTGACCGTGTGGGACAAGGGATTGCCAAACCAAGTGAATTTTGAACTGGATGTCGCCGAGGCCGGACGTTTTGGCTTAAGTGGCGTGCTCACAGGCACCAATGCCGAAGGCCAAAAGGTGGCGATTATGCGCACCCAAGCGGCCAATTGGTTAACGCCAGAGTCCTCTAAGCTAAAGCTGATATTTGACCCTAAGCTAATCCAAGCCTCAGGCCTGCAACCGCCCTTTGAACTCAATGGGTTAGAGCTGCAGGATCAAGGGCAAATGGCACGGTTAAGTTTTCAGGCCAATGCGCTGGTGCTTACTCGCTAACTCAATTGAATCTAACCCTTCCCATTTCTCCCTTCGCAACCGCTTTGAGTGCCCACCTTGGGCACTCTTTTTTTGAGCGCTGTCGCGAGTCAAGCCACAGCGCAAGCCGTCTCAACTTAATAACAAAGGCTGCCACCTGATAGCCAAAGCCCGCAACCCTGTGATAAACAGAGCGCTAAGCCACGCAACATCGTCACAATGGCGATATAAAATTTACATTGATTACCTAGGGTTATTCCTTTTAAATAACAAAGGGTCTAGGCATAATGTCAATGTTTTGACGTCATGCAAAATGATGACACTCAATGTACAAAACGCGCTAACAATAAAAATAACAGCGACTCGCGGCTCCCTATTCCCCGCCTTAGTCGATGCTCAAGCAATGGAAATCCTATGAGTGACAGCACATTTTTTTTTGGTGAATGGCAAGTCAATCCCAGCGCCAACAGCCTGCTTCTGGGTAAACAAGTTAAACAACTTGAACCTAAGGCGATGGATGTATTGTTGTTTCTCTGCCAAAACGCCGGTGAAGTGATCAGCAGCGACGAAATTGTTAGCCATTGCTGGCCGGGGGTCGACACGGGCGACAATCCACTGCACAAGATTATCAACCAGTTACGTCGCGCCTTAGGCGATAGCGCCACCGAATCCCGTTACATTGAGACCATTCGCAAACGTGGCTATCGCACCTTAGCCGAGGTGCGCTTTCCCGTCGGCCACGAGGCCAGCGCCACGCCACAGACTTGGCAAGGTGGCTCACCGTTTCCGGGCTTGCAAGCCTACAGCGCCAACTATGCCGACGTGTTCTTCGGTCGCAGCGAACAAATTAGCACGCTGCTGAATCGCATTAGCCAACAAATCCAATTTGGCCGCGCCTTCTGCTTAATTTTGGGCCCGAGTGGTAGCGGTAAATCCTCCTTAATTAATGCCGGTGTATTGCCTAACCTTATGGCCGCCAATGGCTTTAATGGTGTTGGGGTTGTGGCCTACAGCAGCCTCGATTTTGCCGATGTCAGCAAGGGACAACTGCTCACCGATCTGGCCAGTGCCATGCTCGATTGGGAGGTAAACGATATCCCAGTATTTGAGGGAATGAGCGCCGACTCGCTTGCCGCCAAGCTTGAGCAAGATCCGCAGAGCATTGTCGACATATGTAAACAAAGTCTTAAAAATCAGACCTATGCTACACCACGCTTTGCCTTATTTATCGACAGATTAGAAGTATTATTATCATCGCCGCTGTTTAGCGATGCCGAGCGCAGCGCCTTTATCGAGTTGCTAGAGCGCCT
The DNA here is from genome assembly GCF_024197625.1 of Shewanella sp. KJ2020. Taxonomy (NCBI): domain Bacteria; kingdom Pseudomonadati; phylum Pseudomonadota; class Gammaproteobacteria; order Alteromonadales; family Shewanellaceae; genus Shewanella; species Shewanella sp. KJ2020. The sequence goes on from NZ_JAKUKD010000008.1 coordinate 236,998, forward strand.
TGCCACTTCCCATGCGGTGTTGATTTTAAGTGCCTGTCGCAACGACTTTTATCCGCTACTGGTTAACTATCCCAGCCTGATGGCGGGCAAAGCGCGCGGCGCCCATTTTGACTTAGCGCCGCCCACTCGCACCGAGCTGTTGCAGATGATCCGCCTGCCAGCCGTTGCCGCCAATTTAACCTGGGACATTGACAGCGACACCGCCATGCCGCTCGATGAAATGCTCTGTAGCGATGCTGCCAGCAACCCAGATGCGCTACCCATGTTGCAATACACCTTGCAGGCGCTGTATTTACAGCGCAGCGACGATGACAAACTATTAGTCTCTGTGTATCGCACCTTGGGCGGCATCGAAGGCGCTATCGGTAAAAATGCCGAGCAGGCCATCTCCCATTTAACCGAGGCCGAAAAAGCCAGTCTGCCGCGGATTTTGTCCCTGTTAGTCACCCTGCGTGAGGATGAAAAATCCATCACTAGCCGCACCGCCCGCTGGTCGCAACTGCAAAGCACAGCCGAAACCGCCCTAGTGCAAGCCATGGTCGATAGCCGCTTATTTGTGTCCCACCTGCAAAATGGTGAACCCTGTTTTAGCATCGCCCATGAAGCCTTGCTACGCCGCTGGCCGCGTGCAACCGCTTGGATTAGCGAGCATAATGACAGCTTAAGCATTAAAAGCCGCCTGCAGCATTTATCTAAACGTTGGCTAAGCGAAGCCAAACACAGCGCTTATTTACTCGCCGAGGGTAAACCGTTAAAAGAGGCCCAAAGCCTTAGTCAAAACCCGTTATTTGTATTAGATGAACGGGAAATCGACTTTATTACCGCCTCCAGCAAACGCGCCACTATGCTGCGCTGGACTAGGCGCGTGACCGTCGCCCTGCTGTGCGTCCTCACCTTAACCTCAATTATTATGAGCGTGCGCAGTATCGAAGCCGAAAAGCTCGCCCAGCAAAAACGTCTCGCCGCCGAGGATTTACTTGGCTTTATGGTGGGTGATTTCGCCGACAAGATGCGCGGCATCGGCCGGATGGATTTACTCGATGGTATCAGCAATAAGGCACTGGAATATTTCACTGATTTTTCCAATAAAGAGGATGATGCGCACTTAAGTTTTGATGCCCGCTTCCAACATGGGCAGACCTTAGAGGCCATGGGCGAAGTCGCCTATTCACGCAATAAAATCGATGAAGCCCGCAGCGCCCTGCTCGCCGCGCAGGAGAAAATGCTGCCGCTGCTCGAATTGCAGCCAGAAAACTTAGCCCTGCTAAAAACCTTAGGTGCCAATGCATTTTGGCTCGGACAACTGAAATATGATGTTAGCGACTGGGCGGCATCACGCCCGTTCTTCGAGCAGTACTTAGCCTATAGCCAAACCATGTATGCCCTAGCGCCAGAGGATAAAGATGCATTAATGGAGCTGTCATACGCCCATAACACTCTTGGCTCAGTATCGATGAAACAGCAGGAGTTTGATCAAGCGAGACAGGATTTTGAAGAGTCGCTAAGACTTAAATGGCTCGCCTTGGCAAAAGCACCTGAGGATAGTCAGCTGATTGCGGATGTAGCGAATGCACGTTCTTGGTTAGCGAGTGCGGCAGTGTCTTTGGGTGACATAAACACAGCAATATCAATCCATAAGGAGCTGCAAAAAGAATTAGAGCAAGGTAATCATATTAAAAGTCCTTATTTGCTAGAAAAACTAAGCGGAAGCTACCAAACTCTCGCAGATTTGCTTAGCTATACTGAACATAAAGATGAAGCTCTTAATCAAGCAAAGTTAAACCTATCAACTGTTGAAGAAATACTAAGGCAAGATCCCAAAAATGACATATGGAAAACATTGAGATATTACTCTATTTTCCAAGTAATCAGATTAAGTAACTATTCAATTGAGGAAACTCCAGAGAACAAAATTAGCACACTAGAAGCTTCTATGTCTGCAGATAAAAATCTTAATGAAATTCAAAAAAAATCTGAGGTGTGGGCTAATTTTTACTTATCATCATCTTATTTTTTCATGAACTCTGGAAAATATAAAGATGCCAAAACTTACGCAGAAAAAGCATACGAGTCGTATCTAACATTATCAAAAAGCTATTCACAAAATATGGCTTTTGAACTCAAACTAGCAGAAAGTGAGTTACTAATTTCCGAGAGCAACGAATACCCTATTAAAATTACTAATTCTTTTTGCCGCAAAGCAAATGAACGTATTAAAAAACTAATGGAATTAAGTAGAGAACCAAAGTATAAACTCTTATTTGAGCGTTCTATTAATTGTATACATGTACAATGACGCTATTCTATAACGGCACAATGAAAAGGAAGTAAAAATGTTCGCACCACAAGGTCTTGCTCAATTTATTAAAGTCAATGTTACCCTAGAAAATGGTGAACCAGTATTTATCTATACCGATGCCAGCGGTGAGCCGTGCCTAGGTGATGTCACCATCACTCAAGCTGGTACTATAACCTACCTGCTAAATGACCAAACTGGTAAAGGGTTAAAATTTGTCGGTGTAGGTTTTGTGACCCCGTTCGACGAAATCGTCGATGCAGTCACCATCAGCAGCGATGGTATGTTAGTACAACTCGTCGACCTAGATAGAACCCCAGGTACTACTAAGTTCCAATTTGTATTGAGCAATACAACCAATACTCTGTTGGTATTAAGTCCTGATCCTGAAATTACCAACCGCCCACAAAACTAATCTTTGTTAAAGGAAGTCGCTTTGGGACAGCTAACCCTGTCCCTTCTTTAACCATCCTACCTCCGCGCAAACTAAATAGCGCAGAAGGTAGAATTTAAAACATTTAAAATCATAAAGTTAAACAAGAAGGTAAGCAGAAGGTATCTTTTCTTCCGCCAGAATAAAGTCATCCTCAGAAAAGCGCCTAGCGCAGATGATTAAAGTTCACGGAGAAAGATAACAATGACAAACTCACCGAAACTGGCTCGCCAACAACCCGCCTTATCCATAGTCGATGATGCTGCATTGCCCTCAACTCTGCATGCAAAAGCTGCCGAGCTACCGCTGAACTTTTTCGAGCATTCTTCCCTAGAGACCATTGAACTCTTTATTCAACATTTAACTGAGCCGGTGATCTTAGTAAATGCCAATGGCTTTATCCGTTCGTGCAATCAACGCAGTGCCAAGCTACTCGATTGCCCGCAGGCGAGTTTAAAGGGCCAAGATTGGCGTAATTTTTTAACCGATCATCATCAAGCCCGCTATGACAATCTGCTCAGCCACGATGTGCAATTAGGCACAAACTGTGGTCACCCCGTGCAACACCCTGCGCAGGAAACCACGCTGATCAGCGCCTCCGGCAAGGCCAAAGATATTGAGTTATCAATCTCTTATATTCCCAGCCATGAACCTGTATTTGTGATGGTGATGCACGATTTAACTCAGCATAAGGAAGAAAACCAAAAACTGCGCAAACTCGCTGCCACGGATTCCCTCACCCAACTGGCGAATCGTCGTTATTTCGATGAAATGCTGCAACAATACTGGGAAGAATGCACCGCCAAACTGCGCCCCATTAGCGTGGTTATTATCGATGTGGATTATTTTAAAGTGTTTAACGATCAGTTTGGCCATATCCAAGGTGATGAATGCCTTAGAAAAATTGCAAAAGTGATTGCCACTATTGTGCCTATCGACATTGGTCTTGCCGCCCGCTACGGCGGCGAAGAATTTGCGCTAATCCTACCTAACCATAATGCCAAAATGGCGCTGACCATAGCGCAAAAGATTCAGCAAGGGATTAATAACATTCGCTTTACTGACCAAGGGCTCAGGGATTATGTCTCAGTAAGCGCCAGCCAAGGGATTGCCAGTGAAGTGAATGGGCAATTTCGCACCTCACTCGCCATGGTGTGCGCCGCCGATACGGCCCTTTACCGTGCAAAGGCCGATGGCCGCGATAGAATTAATGCCTCCCTGTGATGGTGTTTATCGGAAATAAAGCCAAAGGGTTATGCATGACATAACCCAAGGATATCGCCCATGAAAACCTCAAAAACCTTATATGCTGGCTCGAATAGCTTAACTCAGGATGTATCTCAAGAAATAGCTCAAGAGACGCCAGAGAATACGGCTAAAACACACCTCTTAGGCACAGGGACACTCGATGTTTTCACCTTTCAAGCTTGGATAAAAACCCCGCATGGGGGGCTGGTCTTTCAATATTTTTGTGAGTTTAATCATACCGGTTTTATGGTCAAGATTAATGCACTGGGCCATATTGAATCTGTTGTTAATAGTCGGTTATTGTCTATTGAAATGGTATCAATTCCTGGTGGATTCAATGATGATTATTGGCATTTATTATCCATCAGCTACCAATACCATAAGCTAAAATGTTATATCGATGGCGATGAAATCGAGCTTCAGCAACAAATTATGCCTTTAACGGTTCAACATACCTTAAAAGCCATATGCGCTGAAACAGCCTTGTTCAAGGGAGAAATAACCAACATCAGTTTAATTGAAAATTGCTTAACGGATAATCAAATCTTAGACTATTATCGGCAGCCATATGTTCAAGTTCTCATCGCTGATAATAATCTTTATACTTATCCAGATAAACAACCACAAATGAATATCGATTTAAACCCGCTTTATCCCGTAAGACAGGAAGTGATGCTGATTATTTTCAATGATACCGAATATCACTTTATTAAAAACACCTTAAATATGCATAATTTTAATAAACAACTCCCTAATAGCATTCCCGCCAATGAGCGTTGCGCTTATATCATTGAGTCAAACAATCAAACTTGGCCACACTTTATTTATCAAACAAACTACATCGCCGAAGAAAAAAACGATATTGAATTAACTTTTGATATATTAAAATCCCTCACCCCGAACCGTTCCCATGTTCATTTACAGCTTGCTCATGAACTGACATTTGATTGCTTTATCAGCCAATCAACCCCGAGTCGATTAATCGCCGAAATTCGTATCAGTGAAACTAAAAGTGAAGAGGCGCGCCCCTTATATCGTCGATAACAAATGCCCCTTTGTCATTAATGGCATAAGTGGCCTTTGGCCCTCGCACTACAACTACAGTGCAATCTAATACCTCGCTAGCCTAGCAAGGTATTTTAGGGCAAACTCAGCGTCCTTACCCGTTGGACTGTTTCTACAGTACTGGACTGTACGCTAAAGGTGACATATGAATCCGCCCCCCGCTTTGGCCTTAATTTTTGCCCTATTGGCTGCCACCTTAATGGGCACTATTGGCGTATTCGCACGCTTTGCAGCCCTGCCCGCCAAACATATTACCTTTTACCGCCTGCTACTCGGCGCCCTATTTTTAATGGCCTATATGCTGTTAACGGGAAAAGGACAGCAAATTCGCCATAAACCGAGCAAACGCACCTTGATAAATGGCGCTATGCTCGCGGGATTTATGGCTTTTTATATCGAGGCCATTCAATACACTCAAATGGCAACCGTGATTATGATCATCTACCTCGCGCCTGTGGTGTCTTCGGTATTTGCGCATTTTGTGTTTAATGAAAGACTCAACCGATTCAGTATGGCAAGTGTGGTACTCGCCTTAGCAGGCTTTATATTAATGCTGCCCATCACATCGAGCCAGTCGCTATATGATTATGAAATATTGGGATATTTTTATGCTTTACTGTCGTTACTGACCTATAGCAGCTTTATCTTAATCAATCGAAAACCCAGCGCGGCCTCGCCCTACCAAAGCACACTCGTACAGTTAAGTATTGGCGCTTTATGCCTGTTGCCCTTAGTGCTAACCACACCATTGCTGCCAAGCCTCAATCAATTTGCTTGGCTGCTTGCCATTGGATTCTTTCCGGGATTTTTAGCGATTTTATTTGCGGTAAAAGCCTTAAGCCAACTGACCTCGGTCACCTATGGCACACTCTCCTATGTGGAACCTGTCGTAGTGGTGACGCTGGCATGGTGGCTATTTTATGAGGCCTTAACGGCTCAGCAGCTGTGCGGTGTTGGATTGATTATACTGGCTGGCATAACTCAGGGGTGGCTGAGCCAGAGAAAAGCCCTAAAAAGCGCAGAAGATCCCTCGGTTTGCCATAATTGATTGATGATTAAAATAAACTAAACCTTGTTGATAGGAGCCTCACTTGAAAAAACTACTCTTAATGATCAGCGCCTTGGTCCTGACAGGCTGCCTAGGAATGCCCAACTATGTCGAACCCGTTAAGGATTTTGAGCTCGACCGCTACTTAGGCAAATGGTACGAAATTGCTAGGCTTGACCACTCCTTCGAGCGCGGATTAACCCAAGTTTCTGCCGAATACAGCCTTAAGCCCGATGGCGGCGTGAAGGTCATTAATCGGGGCTATTCTGCCGCTAAACAGGAATGGAAAGAAGCTGAAGGTAAAGCCTATTTTGTGAATGGGGAGAACGAAGCCTACTTGAAAGTCTCCTTTTTCGGGCCTTTTTATGGCTCGTATGTGGTGTTTGGACTCGACCAACAAGATTACCAATACGCCTTTATCTCTGGGCCAGATACGGATTATTTATGGCTATTAGCCCGAACCCCAACGGTATCCCCCGAGGTGATCCAGCAATTTGTCGACATGGCCAAAGCCAGAGGATTTGACACTGATAGCTTGATTTATGTCGACCAACAAGCCGAGGCAAAACAATAACCGTTAAGCCGAGGCAAACGCCATAAACAAAAACGCCGCTCAATTTGAGCGGCGTTTTTTTAGTACTCTTAAGGCAAAAAATTACCCTTCGATGCCCTTGCTAGCGAGGAACTCATCGTAGGTGCCCTTGAAGTCATTCACGCCATTAGGGGTGATTTCAAGGATACGGTTGGCAAGTGACGATACGAATGCGCGATCGTGACTCACAAACAACAGTGTACCTTCGTATTTTTCCAGCGCGTTGTTTAATGACTCGATAGATTCCATATCCATATGGTTGGTCGGTTCGTCGAGCATCAGAATATTGGCTTTTTGCATGATAAGCTTGCCAAATAACATCCTGCCCTTCTCACCACCCGACAGCACTTTAACGGACTTTTTAATGTCGTCGGCGCCAAATAACATCCGGCCTAAAATACCACGGACAGACTGATCGTCATCTTCGGGTTTGCGCCACTGGCTCATCCATTCGAATAAAGTCATGTCGTTCGCGAAATCAGATTCGTGATCTTGGGCGTAATAGCCAATGTTGGCGTTTTCAGACCACTGAATATGGCCTTCATCCTGTGGGATATCATGGATTAAGGTACGCAGCAGGGTCGTTTTACCCACGCCGTTTTCACCTAGGATAGCGATACGCTCACCCACTTCTACGATTAAGTTCAAGTCCTTAAATAGCGGTGTGCCATAACCTTTGGTTAAGTTTTCAACCACTAAGGCGTTGCGGAACAGTTTCTTTTCCTGTTCGAAACGAATAAAGGGGTTCACGCGGCTAGAGGCTTTGACTTCATCCAGCTTAATTTTGTCGATTTGACGGGCACGGGAGGTCGCTTGTTTTGCCTTAGAAGCGTTGGCGGAGAAACGGGCAACGAAGGTTTGCAGCTCAGAAATTTGAGCCTTTTTCTTCGCATTATCCGCAATTAAACGCTCGCGGGCCTGAGTCGCTGCCTGCATATATTCGTCGTAGTTACCAGGGTAAACGCGCAGCTCACCGTAATCTAAGTCCGCCATATGGGTACAGACCGAGTTTAGGAAGTAACGGTCGTGGGAAATGATGATCATGGTACTGTCGCGTTGGTTCAATACGTCCTGTAACCAGCGGATGGTGTCGATGTCCAAGTTGTTGGTTGGTTCGTCAAGCAGCAGTACATCTGGGTCTGAGAACAGGGCTTGAGCAAGCAAAACCCGCAGTTTTAAACCTGGAGCGATTTCAGACATCAAACCAAAGTGGCTCTCAATGCCAATACCCACACCAAGTAGCAGTTCACCGGCGCGAGATTCGGCGGTGTAACCGTCCATCTCGGCAAATTCCATCTCAAGGTTTGCCACGGCAATACCGTCTTCTTCGCTCATTTCTGGCAGAGAATAAATACGGTCACGCTCTTGCTTAACCTTCCACAGCTCACGGTGGCCCATGATCACTGTGTCGATCAGGGTGTATTCCTCATAACCGAATTGGTTCTGGCTTAGCTTACCCAGACGCTCGTTCACGTCTAAAGATACGTTACCGCTGCTTGGCTCTAGATCACCGCAAAGGATCTTCATGAAGGTTGATTTACCGCAGCCGTTTGCACCGATAAGACCGTAACGGTTACCGCCGCCAAATTTAACTGAGATGTTTTCAAACAGTGGCTTAGAGCCAAACTGCATGGTGATATTCGCTGTTGTGATCAAAATGAACTTCCAAATCGAGTAATGTTGGCCAGACTATTGGCAGTGCAAATAAGCATAAACCAATTTCCACTAGCCTGAGGGGGTAAAAATAAACGTGGCACTATAGCAGTTTGGGCTAAATTATCAACTAAAAAGGCCTCATCCTTCTCCCTGCAACGCCTTGTCATGGCGGCGAAATCCAAATCGGATCTGCGTCAAGGCTGAGGCTACAACTGCTGTTTCCTTAAACGATTGGCGTTGGTTACCACGGTAAGCGAAGATAAGGCCATGGCCGCGCCAGCAATCACAGGGCTTAACAACATGCCCGTTAAGGGATAAAGCACGCCCGCCGCCACCGGAATACCTAAACTGTTATACACAAAGGCACCGAACAGATTCTGCTTAATGTTGGTAATGGTCGCCCGCGACAGGGCCAATAAGTTAGCAATCACTATCAGCTGATGGGACAGCAGCGTCATATCGGCGCTCTCAATCGCCACCTCAGTGCCCGATCCCATGGCAATGCCCACATCGGCGCTCATCAAGGCGGGCGCATCATTAATGCCATCCCCCACCATGGCAACAATATGCCCCTGTTGTTGCAATGCTTTAATATGTTGCTGCTTTTGCTCGGGTAATACGCCGGCTATCACTTCGCTAATACCGACGCTATCGGCAACGGCCTGTGCCGTTAACGGATTATCCCCCGTCAATAACACCACACGGATCCCCTGTTGTTGCATAGCCTGGATCGCACTTTTTGCATCGGGTTTAATAGGATCGGCAAGGGCGATAGTGGCCACTAACTTGCCCGCCTTGGCCACATAGATAGGCGTTTTACCTTGTTTGGCAAAGTGTGAAGTCGCCTCAATCTCTAATCCAGAGCCATGCTGTTCGGCCACATTAAAGGCTTGCATCAGGGCGAGATTGCCCACCAGCAGCGCCGCGCCTTCTACTTGCCCCTCAATCCCTTTGCCTTGGTGGTTAGTGAAGACTTGCGTCTCTGGCAATAGGCTTATGGATTGCTTGGCATAGTGGACTATCGCACTCGCCAATGGATGTTCGGAATGCTGCTCTAGGCTCGCAATCGCACCGAGTAGGGATAATTGCTCCTCTTCAGCAATGACAGATGACCAATTCACATCCGTCACTTGGGGTTTACCTAAGGTCACTGTGCCGGTTTTATCGAGCACAACACAATCGACTTTGCTGGCACTCTGTAGGGCTTCGCCATTTTTGACCAGTACGCCCATCTGTGCGGCGCGGCCCACGGCCACCATAATTGACATGGGCGTTGCTAGCCCGAGGGCGCAGGGGCAAGCAATAATCAGCACACTGGTCAGCACCACGAGCGCATGGCTTAGGGCGGGAGCGGGGCCAACAAAGAACCAGATCAAAGCCGCCAGTAGCGCAATAACCACCACACTCGGCACAAACACCGCCGAGATCTTATCCGCCAGCCGGCCAATGGGCATTTTAGAGGTTTGCGCCTCCTGCACTAAGGCGATAATCTTGGCAAGCCGCGTATCCTTAAGCCCAGCGGTCACTCGATACACTAAGCTGCCATTGCCGTTGACTGTGCCAGCACTGAGGCTATCGCCGATATTTTTAGGCACGGGAATAGGTTCACCCGTGAGCATAGCTTCATCCAGCAGTGATTGGCCCGACTCCACCATACCATCTAAAGCGACTCTGTCTCCTGGGCGTAAACGCAGTTTATCCCCAAGTTTTAGCAAGCTAATCTCAACCTCTTCATCGCCCTTCTCCCCGATGCGAATAGCGGTAGAAGATTGCAGGCCGAGCAGACGCTGCACCGCTTCACTGGTTTTCCCCCGCGCCTTAAGCTCGAGGGCATGGCCTAGGTTAATTAAGCCTAAGATCATCACACTCGCCTCAAAATACACATGGCGGGTATCCATAGGAAATGCCGTTGGGATCAAAACCACCAACATGGAATAGGCCCATGCAGTACTCGTCCCCAGCACGATCAAGGTGTCCATATTGGTGGTTTTTGCCTTAAGCGCGCGCCACATTCCTTGGTAGAAATGTCCGCCCGTGGTGACAAGCAAAGCCAAGGTGACCAGCCCCATAATGCCCCAACCTAACTGCATACTAGGGCTATTGATCATCATCTCACCGCCCAGTAATCCCCAGAGCATCATAGGCACGCCCACAACGAGCGCGGCTAGCGCTTGGCGCATCCGCAGTCGATACTCGGCCGCATCTTCTCGCCGCTTTTCTTCTGCAGCAGCCTTGGCATCGATAACCACCTGCGCCGGATAGCCCGCATTTGCCATCAGCTCCAATGCGGTATCAGTGCTCATTGCACCGTTTACTGTAACTTGCTTATCGGCGAGATTTACCCGTGCTTCGATACCCTGCTGGGCAGCAAAAGCCTTTTCAATTTTGGCAACACAGCCGGCACAATTCATATTGGCGACATAGAGTCTTATCTGAGACATGGGATATTCCTTGGTTGAACTTAAACACGATAGGATTAAGATAGAGTCTCCCACTATGGGAGAGTCAAGGATGAATTTATCGGCGACTCACCTTAGCATTATAGGTGTAAATAACCGAGGTCAAGATGAAGATAGGTGAAGTGGCGAAACAGACGGGCTTAAGTGTTAAGAGTATCCGTTATTATCACGATATTGGTTTAGTCTGTGGCGGTCGAAATGAAGCGGGATATCGCGTCTATCGCCAGCAGGATATTGAATCCCTTAAATTTGTACATCAATGCCGCGATCTCGGCTTTAGCCTAGAGGACTGTAAGCAGCTACTGGAGTTAAGGGATAATGAGAGTCGCAATGCCGAAGATGTCAAACAACTGACCCGCAGCCACCTTGATTATGTAGAACAACAAATTTTGAAGCTACACAATCTCAGGACACAGTTACAACAAATGGTGAACGAGTGCCAAGGAGGGACACAGCCCCACTGCGCGATAATCGAGTGCCTAAACCATGAGCCTAAGCAATCAACCTAAATAATGAGCCTAATCCGTAAACCTAAGCCGTCAATCTAAGCCGTGCATTTAGGCGATAAAAAGCGAAGGCATAAACCATCAACCCATTCACAAGCCATTGTTAGTATTATTTTAGTTTGACGTAATTATCTGCGTCGCAGTGCAGATGCATTATCCAGCACGAGTTTTGGTAGCTTACCCGCAGGGGTAAATTCAAATACTTTGCCATAGAAAGCCAACTCAGTTTCTAACCCCGCCGCCTTATGCTCTGGTTTTCTGCCCTCATCGGGCTCATCCTCATAGCCTACATAGGCCGTAGGTACACCCTTTGCCTTAAGCGCCTCATATATTTGCCGGGATTGCTGCGCTGGTACTATCTTATTTCTTAGCCCTTGAAAGATCAGTAAAGGTTCATTGAGTCCCTCTAGATGGTAAAAAGGCGATAGCTCACGGTAGCGGGCTTTATTTTCAGCATAGGGACCAATTAGTTGGTCTAGATAACCCGTTTCAAACTTATGGGTGCCTTTGGCGAGTTGTTCAAAATCGCTGATCCCCTCATAGCTCACCCCAGCTTGGAAGACATCGTAAAAAGCCAAGGATGACATCACAGTCAAGCCACCAGCGCTGATCCCACGGATCGCCAGTTTGCTACCATCCACCCAACCCTTAGCCACTAAATACTTGGCCGCGTTGATCGCATCCTCCACATCACTCTGCCCCCAGTTGCCATAGAGGCTCTGGCGGTAAGCGCGGCCAAAGCCACTGCTGCCACGGAAGTTTAAATCCAGTACGGCAAAGCCGCGGCTGGTCCAAAATTGAATATCACTGCGATAGGCGAGGCTCGCCCTTGCCGTCGGGCCGCCGTGCAACATGACAATCAACGGCGGGCGCGTATCGTTTGGTGCAATATAGTTAGGGTTCACTGGGCCATAAAAATAGCCGTAAGCCTGCTGATTTTTGCCCGTATTGAAGGCGATATTTTTCGCCCGCGACACATAGTTAGGATCCAGTTTTGGCAGCGCTGGGGCGTAGACTAGCTCAGTACCACGGCCAACGACACGGTAAATGCCCTTTTCAGGAGTGGCTTTAGCACCCACAAAATAGACACCGTCCTCCCCCTTAACCACTTGGGCGATTTCGGCAAAATCCACCGCTAAAGACTCGGTTAATCCTGAGTCTAAATGTATGTGGATCAACGCTGCCTGATTACCTTCAACATAACTGGCAATCAAGGTATTGGCGCTTTCAAAGGCGTAATTATGATTCCCTAAGCGCCAATCGGGTACGGCAAACTCGGCGTTTTTGGCCAGCACAGGCGCGAGCGAGCCCTCAGGCGTGACGCGGTAAATATTCCACCAATTATTGATATCGGATACCACATAAAGCTGACCATCAGGGCTAAACAGCGGCTGGGTTACGGAGGAGTCTTTAGGGGTGTTTATTCTGCGGACATGACGCAACTGGCCCTTACGATCTAAATCCCCAAGCCACAACACACTATTATCCCAAGGCATATAGGGATGTTCCCATGTTATCCAGGCAAGCTGAGTGTTATCGGGGGAAATTTGAGGGGAACTGATAAAATCATGGCCAGAGACAAAGGTATCCCCCTCCCCTGCAAAATTCAGATTGATAGTGACTAGGCTCGCCTTTGGCTCCCCACCTTGGCGGAGATCCTCTCGCACGCAGATAATGCGTGATCCCTTAGGATAGGAAATACAATCGGCATGGCGTGTGCCATTGGGGGTTAAGGGAAGCGGGGGTTGATTGGGGGCAAAACGATAAAACAGCTGATCCTGCAGTTTGGTCACGAACAGGCTCTGACCTATGCCTAAGAATGCCGCGCCGCCATATTCATATACTGCGGACTTGGCGTTGAACTCAGGGGGAACCACCTCAGTGACATTGGCAAATTTATCGAGGCGTTTAATTCCAACCTTACCCTGTGCTTTGCCGCTGGACTCGGAAAAATAAATAGCCTCATCCACACTCTGTAACTCGGCAATATCATCTACCTGTTCAAAGACTTCTGCCGCCGAAAGGGGTGATTGCCAGCTGCCATAGGGAGCAACAATTCTATCGCCATGTTCCTTGGCGGATGAGCTCTGTGTATCCGTACGCTCACAGCCATTAAGCAGCAGTAAAGCTAGGCTTAACAGATATGGAAAATAGCGTCGTAATTCCATTTTTTCCCCAAGTTCGATCATGTTAGCAACCGCAGCGGTATCTCAATGTACCTTTGGGCTATTTTTTAAACTTTTGGACAAACCAATTTAACACTTTTAGTTGCTGCACCTGTGTCAAACCAAAATAAATGCAGATCCAAGGCGACACGAGGAAAAACCACGGAATGACAGCCAGCGAACGACCCGTAAATAGGAGGAAAAAGAAACCGCTGTAGATCACTAACACACCTAAAATACCCACAATCAGCATCATACGTTTGGTGATTTTCTCAAGCCAAAGGGCTTTTTCCTGCCAAGACATTCAGATAATCAACTCCATCATCATGTCGTTAAACATGTTTGTAAACTTATGTAAAAAAGTGGATGGCGATTGTTGAAGGTTAACAACCAAATGTCAACTCCAGCAAGCAAATTCCACCAAAGGCGAGCAATATATTAGCAATAAATAAAAAACCGAGCCTAGACTCGGTTTTGCTTAGCAACGATAGGGAATTCCCATTAGATGCGGATACCGCCATCGACTTCAAAGACACGACCGTTGACATAGTCGTTCTCAATAATAAAGCGTACGGTGGAAGCGATTTCATCGGCATGACCTAAACGCCCTACGGGTACCAACTTCTCTAACCGCTCTAAGGCTTCAGGCTTCATTGCCGCCGTCATCTCGGTAGCGATCACGCCGGGAGCGACTGCAGCGCTGCGAATATTATAACGCGCCAGTTCCTTGGCCCAGCCTACTGACATGGCCGCAACGCCAGCCTTAGAGGCAGCGTAGTTTGATTGGCCCATATTGCCCGCCTTAGCAAGGCTTGAAATGTTTACAATCACGCCCGCTTGACCGGATTCGATCATCGCCGCCGCCGCTTCACGGCCGCAGAGGAATGTACCGGTAAGGTTAACATTGATCACCGATTGGAATTGCTCGAATGACATACGGTCAGTCACTTTACCGTCTTTGGCTTTGACTAACATGCCATCGCGCAAAATACCGGCATTATTAACCAGCACGTTAACTTGGCCAAAGTCTTCGAGAATATAGGCAAAGCCTGCGACTACGTCTTCTTCGTCGGTAATATCTAACGCATAACCTTGGACTTCAGTGGTGGCACCGAGATCGGCACAGGCACGTTCAAGTTTTTCTTGATCCACATCGATAAGCGCCAACTTAGCACCCGCTTGGGCAAAGTTTTGCGCCATTGCTAAGCCTAAACCACCCGCGCCGCCAGTAATGACGACCACCTTATCTTTTAAATCCATCTGGTTATCCCTTGTTTTTAATGTCTATTTTTTTAGTGGTGCAAATTGCTCAAAAATACTGGAAAAATCTCGGCGGCCATTGCCTTGTCGTGCATGATTCACATACAAGCTACGGGCAAGTGCCCCCATTGGCGTGCTGGAGTTGCTCAATAATGCAGCTTCCTGTGACAGGCCGAGATCTTTAACCATCAAATCTACCATAAAGCCGCCCTGATAGCCCTTAGAAGACGGCACAGTTTCCATCACGCCTGGGCATGGGTTGTACTTCTCTAACGTCCAGTTACCGCCGCTGCTGACCTTCATAATGTCCGACAACACTTTAGGATCGAGACCATGGTCAATCCCCATTTGCAGCGCCTCGGAAGTGCCCACCATCAGCACAGATAACAACATGTTATTGCAGATTTTAGCAACTTGACCTGCACCGGCTCCGCCCGCATGGAAAATATTCTTGCCCATAGCGCTAAGTACGGGTTGTGCGCGCTCAAAGGCGATGTCCGAACCACCACAAATAAAGGTTAAGGTTCCCGCCGCTGCACCTGCCGTGCCGCCAGAAACGGGGGCATCCATAAATTCGATGCCGCTTTTAGCCGCTTCGGCCGCCACTAACTGGGCGCTTTGGGCATCGATAGTCGAGCAATCAATCAGCAAAGTATCGCCAGCGACCACCTCGAGCAGGCCTTTATCTGTGCCATTACCAAGATATAAACTTTTTACATGCTTGCCCGCGGGCAACATAGTGATCACCACATTCGCACCCGCCGCGGCGCCGCAGGCGGTGGTAGAAACTAATGCGCCTTGGTCGGCCAAGGCTTGCATGGCGGCTGGCACTAAGTCGAATACCCGAACCGTCATGCCCGCTTTCAATAAATTAGCCGCCATTGGGCCGCCCATATTACCTAAACCGATAAATGCTACTGTACTCATGCCATCACTCCTGTGTTCTGGTGTCGTTATTATTCCAGATAGTTTTTTATTCCAGATAAAAATGGCAGGCAAAGTGCTCGCTTTGCCTGCCATCGATTGGCTTAGCTTAATTGGCTTAAGGGATGTTCTTCTCCCCAAGGTGAGGTCAAAATGTCTTCGATAACGCTGTTTGGCACGGATTGCGCATCGGCAAATTGCCATTTTGGCTGTCTGTCTTTATCAATCAACAGTGCCCGTACCCCTTCACAGAAATCGCCCTTGGCGCAAACATTAACGCTGACGGTTAATTCCCATTTAAAGCATTGTGCTAGGCTGAGTTTGGTGCCGAGTTGGGTTTGAATATACGCCAAATGCCAACTGATTGGGCTACCCGCCAACATGGTCGCACAGGCTTTATTTAACCAAGCTTCTTCGGTACTTAAGGTCGACATACGGCTGACGATATCCGTCAAACTGCCCGCCATCAGTCGGTCGATAATCTCTTGACTCTCGGCCAGTAAACTATCGCCCTTAGGGATGTCCACTTGGTTCGACAATTCGTTGATCATAGAGTCGAGTCTTTGATGGTTCAGCGCAGGCGTGTCGCTCCAGTCGAGGGTTGCCATGGCATCAAACATCAGTTCTTTGTCGTCACGATTTAAATAGTGATCCGCAAGTCCCACATAACAGGCATCGGCGGCATTCATTTGATAGGCGGTGAGTCCTAAAAACAGTCCCATTTTGCCCGGCATACGGTTGAGGAAATAACTGCCGCCCACATCGGGATAAAGCCCGATGGTGACTTCAGGCATAGCGATACGGGAGGTTTCAGTCACCACTCTATGACTCGCGCCCGCCATCAGACCCAGACCGCCGCCCATCACTATGCCATCTCCCCATACCAGCACAGGTTTACCATAGGTATGCAGTAGATAATCGAGACGATATTCTTCTTCGAAGAATACTTTAGCGACCTCAGTCACTTGTCCCTTAGCGGCAACAGACGCGTGATATAACGCGCGCACATCGCCCCCCGCACAGAAGGCCTTTTCTCCGCTGCCATCGAGTACCACACAGGCGATTAACGGATCTTTTTTCCACAAATTGAGCTGCGTCGTCATCGCGCGCACCATGCCTAAATCTAAGGCATTGAGGGCTTTTTCGACATTGAGTGTCACCACTCCAATCAACTTGCCAGAAGCGGTGGCTAAGGTCTGAAACACCACATTTTGTGTGGTCGTGGCCTGATCTACTGCATGGGTCATTAGCGGTTTCTCCACTCGGCTTTACGTTTCCCTAAAAACGCATTCACGCCTTCGGCCTGATCTTCGGTATCGAACAATCCGACAAACAGTTCACGCTCTATTGGTAAGGCTTGGCTACGCGGCATATTACGGCCCGCTTGGATAAGGGTTTTACAGGCGGTGACGCTGCTCGGGCTCTGATTCGCCACCTTCGCCGCAAGGGCAATGGCCGCATTGAGGGCTTCACCCGTTTCAACCACTTCCTCGACTAAACGCAAATTTAATGCCTGGGTGGCATCGATACGCTCGCCGCATAAAATCATCCGCTTAGCCCAACCTTCACCGACTAAAGCGGTCAGATTTTGAGTGCCACCCGCGCAGGGTAATAAACCGACTGTCGCTTCGGGTAATGCCATTACCGCTTGGATTTCGGCAATGCGAATATCACAGGCGAGCGCCACTTCTAAACCGCCACCCATAGCGTAGCCGTTGATCGCCGCAATCGACACACCGCGGAATTGACTTAAGGTTTCAAATGCTTCGCCAAAGTGTTTTGCCATCGTTGCCGCATTGCCTTTGTCACCATCGCTAAATAGCTTTAAATCGGCACCGGCGGAGAAAAACTTTTGCCCTTGGCCCGTAAGCACTAAGGCATAAATCTCTTTATTGGCATTTAGCTCAAGCACTTTAGCCTTGAGTGCCTGTAAACTCTCGGCGGTCCAAGTGTTTGCTGGCGGGTTATTCATCGTCAGAATGGCCGTATGGCCTTCGATACGTTCAACTAAATATTCCATCTATATCGACTCCCTTATATTTCCAATCTGTTATCGCCAAATCCTACAGTCCCATCAGGACAGCTTAAAGGATTTGTCCGGCATTTTCATCGAGCAAACGACGGGCGATAATGAGGCGCATAATTTCGTTGGTGCCTTCTAAAATCTGGTGTACACGTACATCACGGAAGTGACGCTCTAACGGATACTCCCTGATATAACCATATCCGCCATGAATTTGCAGCGCCGCATCACAAACTTGAAAGCCCACATCGGTAGCAAAACGTTTTGCCATCGCACAATAGGCAGTGGCTTCTGGGTCGCCACTGTCGAGTTTAAAGGCGGCCAGACGCACCATTTGGCGGGCAGCGACTAACTCAGTTGCCATATCGGCAAGCTTAAATTGTAGCGCCTGGAATGCCGCTAGGGGTTTACCAAATTGCTGCCGCTCATTCATATATTGAGTTGCACGCTCAAGGGCCGCCTGCGCGGTCCCCACTGAACAAGTCGCGATATTGATGCGTCCGCCATCTAAACCTTTCATTGCGAAGGTAAAACCTTGGCCTTCTTCACCGAGCAGGTTAGCTACTGGCACACGCACGTTTTCAAAGGTGATTTGGCGAGTCGGCTGGGCATTCCAGCCCATTTTATCTTCGGCCTTACCATAGATAACACCAGCGGCATCGGCTGGAATAGCAATCGCCGAAATCCCCTTAGGTCCAGCTTGGCCCGTACGGCACATCACCACCAGCAATTCAGTTGCACCCGCGCCCGAGATAAACATTTTCGAACCCGAAATCACATATTCATCGCCGTCGCGCACCGCTTTGGTTTGCAAAGATGCGGCGTCCGAACCGGCGCCCGGCTCAGTCAAGCAATAGGACGCTAACATCTGTCCTGTGGTTAACGCCTCGGACCAAGTCTGACGCAGGGTTTGCGTGCCCCAAGTCGTCACCATCCAAGTTGCCATATTGTGAATGGTCAACATGGCCGTGGTCGCGGTGCAGCCCTTGGCGAGTTCTTCAAAAATAATCGAGGCATCGAGGCGCGATAGGCCCATGCCACCTTCGGATTCTGGCGAATAGAGTGAGCAAAAACCCAGCTCACCGGCTTTTTGGATCACCTCTTTAGGGAAATGATGTTCTTCATCCCACTTAGCGGCAAAAGGGGCTAACTCATCTGCGGCAAATTGGCGCGCCAGATCGGCAAACTGGCGTTGGTCATCGTTGAAATTAAAATCCATCTGGCTCTCCTATGACTCTGTGGTCATTTCTTTTATTTAATAAATTGGGCGCCATAAAGACGCCGTGGTTTATAGCTTGATAGGTAAATCACCGAGCTTAGCGTAGGTTAATGCTCATATTTGGCGTAGAAGCCACGGCGATATCGGACTCGAACCAGCGGGAAGTGATGGTCTTAGTCTCGGTATAGAAACGCACCGCTTGCTTACCGTAAGCATGTTGATCGCCGTAGAAACTGCCCTTCCAACCGGTGAATGAGAAGAAAGGTAATGGCACAGGAATGGGCACGTTAATGCCCACTTGGCCGACTTCGATTTCGTGTTGATATTTACGGGCAGCGGCGCCGCTGGCGGTAAAGATAGATGTGCCGTTGCCATAAGGACTAGCGTTAACCAGTTCGATGGCCGCTTCTAAGGAGTCTGATTCCATGCAACACAGTACAGGGCCGAAGATTTCTTCCTTGTAGATGCTCATGTCGGTAGTGACTTTATTGAACATGGTTGGGCCAATCCAGTTGCCGGACTCGTAACCTTCCACGGTAAAATCGCTGCCATCGAGTAAACACTCGGCGCCTTCGGCCTTACCTTGGGCGATAAGTTTAAGCACTCGCGCCTTAGCTGCTGGGCTGATAACCGGGCCATAACCCGCGGCTTTATCGTCCCATAAACCTGGGCGAACCTTGGCTAAGGCTTCTTTTAACTCTGGGATCCACTCTTTCGCGGCGCCAACAAACACGGCCACCGAAATCGCCATACAGCGCTGACCCGCCGCGCCCACAGATGCGCCAACTAAGTTGTTGATTACTTGCTGTTTGTTCGCATCTGGCATGATAACGCAGTGGTTTTTCGCACCCGCAAAGGCTTGTACGCGTTTTAAATTATCTGTACCGGTTTTATAGATATATTGGCCCACGGCCACTGAGCCGACGAAGGAAATCGCTTTAATCGCAGGGTCTGCCAGCAGGGTATCAACGGCGGTTTTATCACCATGCACTAATTGCAACACACCCTTAGGTGCGCCCGCTTCAACAAACAGCTCAACCAAACGCTGCGGCGTCATAGGATCCTGTTCTGAAGGCTTTAAGATGAAGGTGTTACCGCAGGCAATCGCCAGTGGGAACATCCATAATGGGATCATCGCCGGGAAGTTAAATGGCGTAATACCGGCACACACACCGAGCGGTTGAGTGTAGCTGTAAGTGTCAATTGAACGCGCAACGTTCTCGACGGTTTCGCCCATCAATAATGATGCTACGTTACAGGCGTGCTCGGCGACTTCGATACCGCGCCATACATCGCCCTTGGCATCTTCGAAGGTTTTGCCAGTTTCCTTTGCAAGAATGGTCGCCAGTTCATCGTGATGCTCTTTTAACAGATGCTGATAACGCAACATGACGCGCGCGCGCTCTGACACGGGCACTTCTTTCCAGGTTTTAAAGGCCGCTTTGGCGCTAGCAATCGCGGCATGAACTTCTTCGCTCGTGGCAGCATTAATCACGGCAATCGGCGAGTTATTCGCGGGATTGGTGACAATAATCTTTGATGTGCCAGTACCTTGGATAAACTCGCCGTCAATGTAATGCTTTACTTGTGTGGTCATGTTGCAATCCTTTTCCTTGTAGAGTGATGGGCTAGCGGTGCGATATTATGATTATCCTCAAGGGAAGTGATTGCCCTTGCCAGCCCGTCTTGTTGATTTAAGCCTTGTTGATTTAACTAAAACCTTAGCGATTAGACTTCGATGGCCATCGCCGTCGCTTCACCGCCGCCGATACACAGAGAGGCAACTCCGCGCTTAAGGCCGCGGGCTTTTAATGCATGGATTAAGGTCACCAGCAGACGTGAACCCGAGCAGCCAATAGGATGACCTAAGGCGCAGGCGCCGCCATTAACGTTAACCTTAGCGATATCTAAACCGAGTTCAGACACGGCAAGCATAGTCACCATGGCAAAAGCTTCGTTGATTTCAAATAAATCGACTTCATCCGTTGACCAACCCACATTCGCCAGCAATTTCGCCATAGCGCCAACCGGTGCAGTGGTAAAGAGTGAAGGCTCTTGGGCGTGGGTGGTGTGGCCTTTAATGGTCGCTAATACAGTTAAGCCTAAACGCTCAGCCTCGCCACGCGAGGTCAGCATTAGTGCCGCAGCACCATCGGAAATCGAGCTAGAGTTGGCCGCTGTGATAGTGCCGTCTTTGCTAAAGGCTGGGCGCAGCGTAGGAATTTTTTCAGGGCGGGCATTACCGGGCTGCTCGTCAGTATCGATAGTCATATCACCACGGCGATCACTGACAGTGACAGGGGTAATTTCAGCTTTAAAGGCACCCGAGTTAATCGCCGCATTGGCTTTTTCGAGCGAGCTTAGGGCAAAAGCGTCCATTTGCTCACGGGTAATGCCGTATTCATCGGCGGTTTTCTGGGCAAAAGTCCCCATGGCGCCACCCGTGTAGGCATCTTCAAGACCGTCTAAAAACATATGGTCGAGCATTTTGCCATGGCCCATACGCATACCGCTACGGGCTTTATCCAAGAGATACGGTGCTTGGCTCATGCTTTCCATACCGCCAGCGATTACCACTTTTGCACTGCCTGCTTTAATCAAATCGTGGGCTAACATGACAGTCTTCATGCCTGAACCACAGACCTTGTTTACAGTCGTCGCACCGACAGACAGCGGCAATCCGGCCCCCAAGGTTGCCTGACGCGCAGGCGCTTGACCTAAACCTGCGGGCAATACGCAGCCCATCAAGACTTCATCGACATGTTCACCCGCCAATTGGGTATCGGCTAACAAGCCTTTGATCGCCGTCGCCGCTAAGGCTGGCGATGCTACGGATGATAAACTCCCTTGAAATCCGCCCATCGGGGTGCGTTTAGCGGCAACGATAACGATAACGATATCTTGATTTAACTGTTCAGTACTCATGGAAACTCCAACCTAAATTGACCACTAAGCCTAGTGCTAGTCTCGGGACGTTTAATAAAATCGACAATAAAACCACTCTGACGTTTACGCGAACGTAAAGCAAGTATTCCTTGGTCTAATGTGCAGATTTTCTCAGTTGGAAATGTCAGCAAGGATTTACAGCAAAGAACAATTAAAAGAGCGGGGTTCTGTTAATAGAATTGATATCATGTGTTGACTAGCAAAGAGTGCCCCTATGGTACTAAGACCCGTAGAAAGCACAACTCAATAGCAGCCAAGTTAGAGTGAAATGGGCAACGTCATCAGTAGAATGTCCAGCTACCTTGATGCATCCCATCACTCATAGTCAGATCGGTTATCGCGTTAATGTTGCGTTATCAATAACAAACCGATACTTCACATCGCCCTTCAGCATGCGCTCATAGGCGGTATTAATCTCATCAGCCCTAATCAGTTCTATATCTGAAACGATGTTGTTTTTTGCACAAAAATCGAGCATCTCTTGGGTTTCAAGGATCCCGCCGATCATTGAACCCGCAAGGGTACGGCGTTTCATTATCAAATTAAAAACATCGGGGGATGGATGGTTTGTTGCAGGTGCGCCAACCAAGGTCATAGTACCATCGCGTTTTAATAGGCTAAGTAAAGCGTCCAGATCATGGGGAGCTGCAACGGTATTCACAATCAAATCAAAACTCTGCGCATGTTTCGCCACTTCATCGGCATTCTTGGAGATAACCACGTCGTCAGCACCCAAAGCTTTGGCAGCATCACGTTTAGATTCTGAAGTGGTAAATGCAACAACATACGCCCCCATTGCATGGGCGAGCTTAATGCCCATATGCCCAAGACCACCAATGCCAACAATACCGACTTTTTTACCCGGTCCAACATTCCAATGGCGAAGCGGAGAATAAGTAGTAATACCCGCGCATAAGAGAGGAGCCACTGCCGCTAATTGCGTTTGAGGATGACGGATACGCAGCACATAACGCTCATGAACCACGATTTGTTCGGCATAGCCACCGAGCGTATGACCTGGCGCATCAGTGGTTGGGGCGTTATAAGTGCCGATCATATGATCACAGTAATTTTCTAGGTTGTCGTCACAATCAGCGCATTGTTTACAGCTATCAACAATGCAGCCTACGCCCACTAAATCACCTATCTTAAATTTGGTGACGTGTTCACCCACAGCGGTAACCCTCCCAACGATCTCGTGCCCTGGCACACAGGGATATAAGGTACCCGCCCATTCCGAGCGTACAGTATGCAGATCGGAATGACATACACCGCAAAAATCGATAGCAATTTGGATATCATGGGCACTAGGTGCGCGGCGGCTGATATTCAGTGGGCCAAGGGGTTGATCAGCAGCAACAGCACCGAACGCTTTGATAGTCATCGTAAATTCCTTATATAAATCATCGTGGATTGTAATTAGAGTGCTGCGGCTAAACGCCGCTGTCACTTACAGGTATTGGCGAAAAAATTGGGTCATTTTATCAAAGGGAATAACATCAACCCGGTCATACAAGTCAATATGAGTAGCACCTTTAATTATCATCAACTCTTTAGGTTCTGCGGCAGCGGCAAAGGCCGTTTCCGCGAAGTAGCGCGAGTGCGCTTTTTCACCATGAACTAACAACATAGGGCGTGGTGATATTTCATCAATGTACGACAATAAAGGCATATTCATAAAGGACAACGGATTAGTAATAGTCCAAGAGCTGTTTGAATTAATGGCTCTTGGGTGAAAACCACGGTCACGAGATTTATAGTAGTTAGCATAATCCACTACGAATTGCGGCTCACCGCCCTTGAGTTCGTTAAAAATGGGGCCTAATTCCGGCTCGCCTTTCTCTGCATCACGCCACCGTTGTAAACTAAGCTGCTCCAGCGTTTTCGTGCGTTGTTCTTTAGTCATACCGTCGTTATAACCTTTGGACATCACTCGAGTCATATCATACATAGTGCTGGCAACGACTGCTTTTACTCGCTTGTCGACAGCGGTTGCATTTAAGGCCATACCTCCCCAGCCACAAATCCCAATAATACCTATTCGCTCGCGATCAACTGCGGGCAATAAACCAAGACAATCGACGGCGGCACTGAAATCCTCAGTATTGATGTCTGGCGATGCCACATGGCGCGGTTTTCCCCCACTTTCTCCGGTAAAAGAAGGATCAAATGCGAGTGTAACAAAACCACGCTCTGCCATGATTTGTGCATACAAACCGGAAGATTGTTCTTTAATGGCCCCAAAAGGACCACCGACGACAATAGCCGCACATTTACCACTGATATTTTTGGGCTGATAAAGATCAGCGACTAAAATGATGCCATAACGGTTTTTAAAGGTGACTTTTTTATGGTCAACCTTATCACTTTTAGCAAAAGTTTTATCCCACTCAGATCCAAGCTGTAATTCAGTCTCAGCCGCAACTGGCATGGCTGCCATTGATGAAACACTGGCAGTTACGATACCTACACCTGCTATTTTCAACAGATTTCGACGTGATGTATCTGGTGTATCATCATTTTGTGTGACTTGCTCTAAATGTTCACCCATGATTTTTCCTTATATCTTCAGTTGTTGTGAATAGTGTTAGTAGAGGCCTGTGCCGTGAGTATTGAAAGTAATGCTGATATCAGCAAAAGTGTGGCACTGAGCAAAAAGGTGCTTTGATAGCCACTGTAGTCAAACAGGAGTCCCCCGAGTGTAGAACCAAGCGCAATAGACAGTTGAATGATGGCAACAAAGAGACCACCTGCCGCTTCAGCATCGTTTGGAAATACTTTGGTAATCCACGCCCACCAGCAGACAGGAGCCGAAGTGCCAGTCAGTCCCCATAGCGCAAGTAGCACAATCACAGCCGTAAACCATGTACCTGCGGCGATCAGACCAAGTGCCGTTGCGGCCATTAGCAGTGGTATCACGACCAATGTCTGATAAAACCCCCATTGCAAAACTCTAACCACCAACAAAGTGCCAATAACCCCGGCGACACCTATTACCAACAGCGCAAATGAAAGAGTGGTGCCATGCAACTGAGTGACAGTTTCCAAAAACGGCCGGATATAAGTGAATAATGCAAACTGCCCCATAAACATCATGCTGCTGGCCACTAGCCCCATCTTGATGCCCGAAAGTTTTAATAACCGAACCATCTGCAATACATGACCAGAACGGCTTGACCGCCCAGTAACAGGCATAAAAGGTAACGCGTACCATTGCCACACTAAGGCGATGAGTGCGATGGGGACCAAACAGAAGAAAGCACTACGCCAACCAAGAACTTCACCAAGCCATGATCCCAATGGTGCAGCGAATACCGTTGCCAAGGCATTACCGCCGTTAACTATGGCTAAGGCGAGAGGAACCTGATGTGTAGGAACTAAACGCATAGCGGTGGCCGCTGACATAGACCAAAAACCGCCGATAACCACACCAATCAGCACCCGTCCGAGCATGTAGATGGGGTAGTTGGGAGCAAGGGCAATGATAGCGCCGGATATCCCCATAGCAGTAGTGAGCCCCAACAATAGGAGCTTGCGGTCAAGGTTGCCTGAGAGCGAAGAAATAAACAGGCTTGTTATTACAGCGAAAATGCCAGAAATAGCGATCCCTTGCCCAGCCATTCCCTCTGTAACATCGAGGTCCCTCGCAATGGGAGTCAATAAACTGACCGGCAAAAACTCTGAAGTAACTAATGCGAAAGCACAAATTGATAACGCAACAACCCCACTCCAGCAATTCAATATTGCGGTATGACCCGCAGAACTAGTTGTATTCATTCCAACACATGATTAACTGACAAAAACATAAGTTCATATTGACAGACAGTTTAAGATTTGATTAGTAGGTATAATCTTTATGTAGTTGTGAGATAAATTCAGTAATGGCAAACCAGAAGATGAACGATTTGCAGGCATTTTTGGCCGTGGCTCAGCTGCAAAGTTTCACCAAAGCCGCAGCCCTGTTGCGTGTAACCCCCTCGGCACTTAGTCATACCATTCGAGGTCTAGAGGAAAGATTAGGCGTACGCTTACTTACTCGCACCACACGAAATGTATCTCTCACAGAAGCAGGCATTCGCTTATCCCAGTCCCTAACTCCACTGTTTGAGCAGATCAACTTAGAAATAGAAGCATTAAGTGAGCTCAGGGATAAACCTAAAGGCACGATTAGACTCACCTGCACCGATGATCAGATCCAACTACATTTACGGCCGATACTGGCGACATTTTTGCGTGAGTACCCAGAAATCAAGCTAGAAATGTATATTGATTACGGTTTTACCAACATGGTTGAGGAGCGTTTTGATGCAGGGATCCGCTTGGGAGAGGCTATCAGCAAAGACATGATCGCAGTCCGCATCGGGCCCGACTGGCGATTGGTGGTGGTGGGTTCACCCGATTATTTTGAGCGAAACCCAGCACCGATAACACCTGATGAATTAACCGCACATGCATGCATTAACATTAGACATAGAATAGCGGGCTCTATTTATGCCTGGGAATTTGAAAAACAACAACGAGCCTTCACAGTGAAAGTCGATGGACAACTAGTGTTCAACAGCATTATCCATGTACTCAATGCCGCACTGGACGGCATTGGGCTAGCGTATGTACCCGAACCTTTAGCTGCTCCTTATTTGGCTGATGGCAGACTAAAAATGATATTAACCGATTGGAGTCCCTATTTTCAGGGTTACCATTTGTACTATCCAAATCGCCGCCAAGCTTCACCAGCCTTTATGGCATTCGTCGATGCGATTAAATACAAGCCAAATCAGCATAAAGCAACCTAATCATCAATGATAATAATGGAAGCTAACCGCGACGATGTCTCGTATCCCTGTTGCGCTATGGGAAAATATTAGCTCGACATCTTCTAACGCGATTCCCACGGTGTCATCGCCGTCATATCGCTTAAATCGTAGGGCGTTAACTGGTAAACGTAATAATTGAGCCAATTACTGACCAACAGGCTACCGTGGCTGTGCCAGCGGGCAATCGCGTCGGCTTTCGGGTCATTATTGCGATAGTAATTTTGTGGCACATTTGGATTTAAGCCCTGGGCTAAATCCCTGCGATATTCATCATTTAAGGTCGATTTTTGATATTCAGGATGGCCCATCACAAACAAGTTGCGATTATTGCGGCTAAGAACCAGATAGGCCCCCGCCTCATCGGATTCGGCGAGCACTTGCAACTGTGGATGTTGCCTAATTTCTTCTAGGTCCATTTCGGCAAATCGGGAATGGGGCGCAAAAAATTCATCGTCAAAACCACGTAGCAGCGGAAAATGCTGGCAAGTGCGGCGGTGCACAAACACGCCAGAACGCTTTTGCTGCAGAATTTTTCGATGTAAACCATAGAGGTGATATAAACCCGCATGGGCCGCCCAACATAAAAACAGCACTGAGGTGACATGCTCTTGGGACCAATCGATAATTTCGCGAATATGGTCCCAGTAAACCACATCTTCAAAATCGATTTGCCCCAGCGGTGCCCCAGTAATGATCAGGCCGTCGTAGTTTTTGTGGCGCACATCCTCAAAGTCACGGTAGAAGGTGTTCATATGATCGATGGAGGTGTGTTTGGATTCTTTATCGTGAATGCGCAATAAATCCACATCCACCTGCAGCGGCGTGTTACCGAGTAAGCGCAATAACTGGGTTTCTGTCTCGATTTTATTGGGCATCAGATTCAGGATCAGTACCTTCATCGGCCTGATATCCTGATTCGCCGCCCGCGTTTCGGACATCACGAAAATATTTTCTGACTCTAAAACCCCTGCCGCGGGCAGATGATCTGGAATTTTAACCGGCATACCGCGCCTCTTCTGTTCGTAAATACCAACGGATCCGGCGCGTATGTCAGCTCACTTCTGAGCGGGCTAACTAGCCACCGACTTTCTCAAGCATTATGGTCATAGCCGCGGTCGAATTGAGATCGACATGATAGGCTTGAGTATTAATAAACAATAACTTATCACCGAGCATTATCCTTGCGCCTACGGCATAGGTATGCCCAGCTTCAAACTGATCCCGCCCCATAGTAAAACTGAACTGTGTTGGGGTTTGTGCCCCTTGGCTCACACGTTCGGCCATCACTATGGCAGGCACATCCATTTTAGACACATCGAGCAACTGAACGATGAGTTTGGCTTCGCTGGGCAACGCGATTCGCTCACGGTACATAGCCTCACCTTTGATCTCGACCACCGCATTGGGGGTTGCACAACCTGCTAATAACCCCGTCACAGCAATTAATGCGATTGCGGTGAATTTTTGCACCGCCGAGATCAGCACACTCAAGTTTGACCATTGACTCATTTTATTTCTCCTAATCATACATAAAGACTTCTAGATGTCCACATGTCCGTGCTATAAATCTTGTCTTGCTGAACATATCTTCCTATCATAAGCCACCATTTCGTTGCCGAAAAATTTATGACCCAAGCAACTGCGATAATTGTGGGCGCTAGCTCACATTTAAGCCGCGAACTTGCAAAGCAACTGGCAGATCAACAGGTTGAATTAGCCTTATTTGCTCAAGATCCAGAATCGCTACGGGAGTTTGCCTCAAGATTACCGACAAAAGTACAAGTATTTGCACTGCAGATAGATCAGCCTCAAGCCATTATCAAGCAACTTGAAACCGTCTGGCATAGCCTAGGGGGCGCCCATTTAGTCTTAGTCAATACTGGCCTTAATAGCTATGATCCAAAGCTGCCTTGGCAGCCAGAGCAGGACATTATCGACGTTAATGTGCGAGGTTTTGCCGCTATCTGCAATACGGCGTTTAGACTATTTCGCGAGCAAGGGTATGGGCAACTGGCGGCAATTAATTCGATTGCAGGACTGCGCGGTGGACCGAGTGTGGCCTACCACGCCTCAAAGGCCTTTGGGCAAAATTACCTTGAAGGCTTAAGTATGCATGCCCAGCGCCTCAAGTTGCCTATTACCATTACCGATATCCAACTCGGTTTGCTCGATAAGGCAGCCATGCAGCAAAGTGCGCTTTGGCTTGCGCCTCTTCCCCAAGTGGCAGCGCAAATCATCAAAGCGATGAAGCAAGGCAAACGCCGCGTCTATGTGACCAAACGCTGGCGCCTCGTCGCTTGGCTCACCGTATTATTACCCGAATTTATCTATAACACTCGCCACTGGAAAGCTAAAAAGCCAAAAAGTTAGCTTAACGTATTGGTAATAAACAAAAAAGGAGCCTAAGGCTCCTTTTTATTTAATGCTTATTCAGCATTAGAAAGTGTAACCCACACTCACCATATAAACCCATGGGTCAATATCGGTTTCAATGGTGACAGGCGCATCGGCCAGTTTGAATTTCACGTCACTGTCAATTTTGGCGTACCACACAGATGCGTTAAGTAACCAGTTTTTGCTCATTTGAAAATCTAAGCCGACCTGAGCCGCTAAACCCCAAGAAGTGCTCATGCTTAGGTCAGTTAAAGCGCCGCCTAAATCATTTGTAAATTCATTATCATAGAAGTTGGTGTAGTTCACACCGACACCAATATAGGGGCGTAATTTTGACTGCGCATCACCAAAGTAATATTGGGCCACTAAGGTAGGTGGTAACTGTTTGGTTTCGGCGATTTTACCCACGCCATTTAAAGAGACATCGTGGCTAAACGGTGTGGCGGCTAATAATTCAACCCCAAAGTTATCGGTCAACATATAACCGAAGTTCAAACCTAACTGGGTATCGCTGCTCACAATAAACTCACCGTTACCCGCAACATCTTGGCTTGATTCATTCGGCGCAACAACGACCACACCGGCACGAACGATAATATCGCCCGCTTGATGTGCAGAAACAGAAGCAGTAAAACCAGCGGCTAGTAGGGTCGCAGCGATCAGTGTAGAAACAGTATTTTTATTCATCATCATACTCCATATGTACAACATAGGTTTTTGTTTTATATTACATCCTTAACAATTGAGGCTTACCCTGCCAGAGAAATACGACCACTTTATTGATCCAAATCAAAGGTGTGCCGTTGTACCCATTTTTAGGTATTACGCGTGGGATCTTGATCACGCAATGTGAACACTTATTGATAATGCAGGTTTATTTTTTGTGAGCTGCGCCATTTATTAGCCATCACTAAACCCCCTCGTTATGGGTAGTACTTAAAAAACGATTTAACATTTGATCTACATAGCTAGGGCTAGAGCAATGCCCTAAATCGCGGTGATATTAGCCACAAAGAAGCCATTGCTAATAAAAATACGGCTAATAGAAAATCGTTATTCGAGACAGAGGAGAGGATATCGACTAAGCCAGCCTTTAGCGGCGATCCTTTGCTGGCATATTGCTAATGCCCTGCGGGGATTAGGACTTAATTTCAGCGCAAAGAGTGACTGCAAGCCAAAGGGAGTGATAAGCCTGTAGGGAGAGTTAAGGCTGCCAGCGGCTAGCCCATTGGATGAGGCACAAATGCCCACTGCGGTTTCTAATTCGGGCCAATGGGCCATAGCATCAATGCAGGAAATATAGGGTGCGTCTCGATTTTTAAGATGCATCCGAGCCTGATTTTTCACCGACCAAGGTAAATCAGGCGCTAAACGGCGTAGATAGGCTTCAATTGCCCTATCCCGTTCAGGGCGAATGTCTAGCGGGCAATAATAAATCAGGTCAATATCGTTTAGCGGACGAGGCTCAAAGCCATTCAAACGGTCCCACACCAAATTACGGACAAACCCCGCAGCCAAGCACCACTGCGGGAGTGCATATTCTGCCGCGCACTGCGCGGCAAGTTGAAGCGCCCTAACCCGCTCACTGTCTTGGGTTATCCATTCGAGTAAACGGGTCTGTAACTCAAGTTCATGGGGCGCGCTGTTATCGCCTTGGATCACAGGGAACTGTCCATAATCAGTCCTATTTATATCGCATCCGCCTGGTGCTCGGGCATCGCCTCGATGAAGGCGGCAAGCTGATTGCACTCGGCCCACACGCGCATAATATTAGGGTATGGGGTTAAATCCACATTAAAACGCTGGGCGTTATACACCTGCGGCACTAGGCAGATATCGGCGATGGTTATCGCATCCCCAAAACAATAACGGCCACTATGGCGTACAAGCAGAGTTTCTAAGGCCGCAAAACCACTCGCAATCCAGTGGTGATACCAACTATTTTTTGCCGTCTCATCAATCCCTAAGGTTTGGGTTAAATACTGCAGCACACGCAGGTTATTTAGTGGGTGGATTTCACAGGCAATAGTCAGCGCCATCGCACGCACATGGGCACGCTCGAGTGCCGATGCCGGCAATAACGGGGTTTTGGGATATAGCTCATCGAGGTATTCAACAATCGCAAGGGATTGAGACAGCACATCGCTATCGTCTTCATCGCCCACGACTAAGGTAGGCACCAATTCCAGAGGATTTAGGGCGCTATAGGCCGCTTTATGCTGCTCACCACCATCGCGCACTAAATGCACCGACAGCTGCTCAGCGCTTACGCCCTTAAGATTAAGCGCGATACGAACACGATAGGCGGCGCTGGAACGCCAATAACCGTAGAGTTTCATCAGACCACTTCCTTATAAAATAAAAGTGCTTATAAAAACGGGGCCATTCAGCCCCGTTGTTATGATAGATACATCCCGTTAGGGGCAATATCAAGCTTTATACTCAACCACTTTTTGATCGATTGAACCAAAAATGGAGGCGCCATTATCATCGAGCATTTCGATGCGCACTGTGTCACCAAAACGCATAAAGGGCGTAGTGGCTTTGCCGTCGGCAATCACTTCTAACATACGTTTTTCAGCGAGACAGCTCGAACCTGCGCTGCGGTCGTAATTAGAAATAGTCCCAGAACCAATAATGGCACCCGCGCCTAATGGGCGAGTTTTGGCAACATGTGAAACTAACTGGCTGAAATTAAAAGTCATATCAACGCCCGCATTCGGACGACCAAATAATTCACCGTTTAAATGGGTGATCAGCGGTAAATGCACCTTTGAATCTTCCCAACGGGAGCCCAATTCATCTGGCGTTACCGCCACAGGAGAAAAACTGCTCGATGGTTTAGATTGGAAGAAACCAAACCCTTTAGCCAGCTCACCAGGAATTAAGTTACGCAGCGACACATCGTTCACTAGCATGAGTAACTTGATATGCTTAGCCGCATTTTCACTGCTCACACCCATAGGTACATCGTCGGTGACAACCGCGATTTCAGATTCAAAGTCGATACCCCAATCTTCACTCGCCAGCGGGATATCAGCCTTAGGTGCGATAAAACTATCGGAGCCCCCCTGGTAAAAGAGTGGATCTGTCCAGAAAGTTTCCGGCATTTCTGCGCCGCGGGCTTTACGCACTAACTCAACATGGTTCACATAGGCACTACCATCGGCCCATTGGTAGGCGCGGGGTAATGGCGATAAACATTTAG
This sequence comes from Shewanella sp. KJ2020, assembly GCF_024197625.1. Classification (NCBI taxonomy): domain Bacteria; kingdom Pseudomonadati; phylum Pseudomonadota; class Gammaproteobacteria; order Alteromonadales; family Shewanellaceae; genus Shewanella; species Shewanella sp. KJ2020. Next base: position 269,254 of record NZ_JAKUKD010000008.1, read on the forward strand.
CTTCATCAAAGGCTTGGGCGTTATCTAATTTGCCCTCGTTAAGCGCATCATACAATTCCTGCAATTGGGGCTTTAACAGCGCCCAACCGTCGAGCAGTTGCTGCATAGTGTGGGCAATTGCGGGAACGGCAACCGCTTGGCTGAGATCACGGCTGACTAACATCAACTGACCATCGCGGCGTCCATTGTTATAACTTGCAAGTTTCATATCTGCTCCTGTGCTTCTACGGCTCGGCGTACTGTCTTTTTATGTTGGACTATAGGATTTGCCAACTGAAATTCGGTTAATTGCGCGGGTTTTACGCGCTAATGAAGCCCCCGATGACTCGGCCCAAAGGGATTTGCTGCGCGTAGGAATACCCGATGCACGGTCAGATTCCTATAGCGTGAGCAAAATCACATTTAGCGCTATTATTTCACATTTTGTAAACTAACTATTACACCTAGAATCGAATTGGCACGCTTCAATGTCTAGGTGAACAATCTGACTAAAAAGTCGGCAATTAAGTGGAACGATAATGTTACATCTATCCCTTAACGGCGCTTAGAAATCTTATACTCCCTGAGTTTATTGGCGATAGCAGTGTGGGACACGCCCAGCTTTTTCGCTAACTGCCGCGTACTCGGGTAAGCCGGATACAGGCGCCGTAGGAGACTCGCCTCAAACTGCTTCATCGCATCGTCAAGGTTCCCCTCAAAGGCGTTATCGAAATAACCAAACCCTTCGGCGTAGGACGGTAATTTAAGCTGCTCGACCGTCAGCTCGGCCGAACCATCCCACATAGACACGGCTCTAAATACCGCGTTTTTCAATTGACGAACGTTACCAGGCCAGGCATAGGTCAATAAATGATCCCGGCACTGGGCCGAAATCCGCCGTACTGGGCTCGAGAGCTGCTGACTGTAATGCTCGAGGAACATTTCGGTCAGTGGAATAATATCGACCTTGCGCTCACGTAATGAGGGAATGTGATAACTGAGCACATGGATGCGATAGTAGAGATCTTCCCTAAACTCCCCCGTTTGGCAAAGTTCGGCGAGATTCTTCTGGGTTGAACAGATAATCCGCACATCAGCACGCACTTCCTCATCGCCGCCAATACGCCTAAAAGTACCATCCTGCAACAGACGCAGCAGTTTCACCTGCGCTGCCTTAGACATTTCCGCCACTTCGTCAAGAAACACAGTGCCGCCCTTGGCCTCTTCAAAAAAGCCGCGTTTAATCACTTTGCCTTGGCTGACATAACCGAATAATTCTTCTTCGGCGGCGCTGTCGGGCAGCGCGGCGCAGTTAATGGCGATAAAGGGTTTTTCGCGGCGCATGCTGGCATCATGGCTGGCTCTGGCCATGAGTTCTTTACCTGTGCCGGTTTCACCCGTAATAAGCAGCGGCGCATCGAGCTGTGCCATACGGCGTGCTTGCTTAAGCACTTCCTTCATTTTGTCACTGCTGGCGAGTACATTTTCAAAGCCCGTGGTTTGATTTTGCAGCGCATTAAACTGTTTCCCTACCCGCGCGGGGGATTTTAACGACACCACAGCACCAACGAGGATGGTTTTATCATCCTCATCGGGCAGGTAAATCGGCAGCATCTCGGCGAGATATTCATTCGGACCAATTTGCACCCTAGCCGCCTGGGGGAGTACTTGGGTTTCGCTCAACCAACGGCTGAAGTTAAAGCCTTGAACCCAATGATTTAACGACTCATCGAGCACCTCATGCTCCGCCATGCCAATATTCAGCAGTGCCGATTCGTTAACAATCCGAATACGGGCTTTGGCATCAATGGAAAACACTGAATCGGGTAAGGTCTTAAGTAAGGTTTTGAGGGCGTAATGTTCCTGCTCCGATGGCATAAAAGAGACAGTTCGCACATCGTGGACGCTTTCCACTTTGCGGATCTGTGGCATCAGGGCACTTAAGGTTTCAAAACTGATTTCGGCAAACTGTAGGTACAAAAAGCCTTGGTTACTGGCATCGATGGCAATTAAATTAATGCCATAACGTTCTAACACGACTAAGATATCTTTCGCTAAACCCACGCGATCTTGACAGCTAACTTCCAAGCGCATAATGACTGATATTCCCTTTTTGATTCGAATTTTGGGATAAACCGTGCAGAGCTATTGTCCATCCACTTTGCTTAAAGTGATCTTTGCTGGATGAGCACGCTCGCCTTTACGCAGACGTAAGCGGTAGGATTGATAGCTGGGCGTATATACGTTAGAAGGTAAATGTGAAAGTGGCAAGTCAAGTTTACAGCACATTTGTAACAGCAAACAAAAATCAGCGTCGAATTAGCAATAAGACGCTGATTTAATAGTTTAATTTTTTAATCTAATAACTGGTCTGTCTTGGCAGCCATGATGAAGTCGTTCTTATGTAGTCCTTTAATCGAGTGCGACCACCAAGTGACTGTCACTTTGCCCCATTCAGTTAAAATGCCGGGGTGATGAAATTCTTCTTCGGCAAGATCGGCAAGTTTATTAGTGAAGGCCATCGCCAATTTAAAATTTTTAAATTTATACACTCGCTCAAGCTGCATAATGCCATCGCGTACTTGCACGCTCCAATCGGGGATCATTCTCACCAGCTCGGCAAGTTCTTCATCGGTCACCTTCGGTGCATCGGCTTGACAAGCTTCACATTTCATATTTGATAACGCGGTCATACATACTCCTTTTCGCAACGCATCTTTTCGCAACACATAATGTGCCTATCGTTGCCTTTTTACTTAACTAAATCAGAAGGATTTCTAATAACACTGGCTTAACTTGCCTTCGCCTTAGGTGGATATTTAGGGGCAAATAAGCCTAACTGACGGGCCTTAGTGACATAAGCCATAATGTCCATTATGGCGATTTCATCTAACATATCAATATGTTCAATCACGTAATAAACAGGTTGCATAATATCGATACGGTAGGGTGTACGCAGCACATCTAATAGGTCGAAGGGTTTACGCTCTGGCACTTCGCTCTCCATCGCATACAAGGTCTCGCCGGGCGAACTTAATATCCCACCACCATAGATACACAGTTGCCCATCCTTTGGCTTGAGCAGACCAAATTCAACGGTAAACCAATATAAACGGGCTAAAAAGACCCTTTCTTCCTTGCTGGCATTTAAGCCCAGTTGGCCATACATATGGGAAAAATGTGCGAATGATGGATTGGTCAGCAAAGGGCAATGGCCAAATATTTCGTGAAAAATATCAGGCTCTTGCAGATAATCAAATTCTTCTTTACGGCGGATAAAGGTCGCTACCGGAAATTCTTTATTGGCTAAAAGCTCAAAAAAACGCCCAAAGGAGATCAATGCGGGCACGGCTGCCGTTTTCCAACCTGTCGTTGCCTGCAATACAGTATCAATTTCAGCAAGTTGTGGAATACGATCCTTTGGCATCGCCAAGGCATCTAACCCTTGCAGATATTCTTTACAGGCTCGACCGGGCAAATTGACCGCTTGGCGAGCATAAAGTTGGCTCCAGATATCATGTTCTTCTTGCGGGTAATCTATATACCCGGAGTCATCGGCTCTTCTGGCAACATAGGGGGCGATGTGGGTTGTATCTTTAGTCATAAAATTCACTTCATGGCTGACGCTAATACTGTCCATAGTGATCTAAGCCTCGTTTTTTGTTAACTCCCTCACAGTTTATTGTTGGTGTTATCAGGTGACGCAAACGTAAAGCAAATATTACATATTCATTAAAAACGATGACTTAGAGGGCGACTATAGTAGTCACTGCAGAGGAAAAACTTGACACCCACGCTAAAAAACTAAAACGATAGACTGATAAAACGCAGAAATACCGATAAATTTCAGCGTTTACAAATAGCTTTTCTGTGTAGGTCATTTACAATATTGGCCAATAACCGCATCTCCTTGACCTAAAAGGTTCGCAATGAAACAACATCAAATTCGTAAAGCAGTGATCCCTGTCGCAGGCCTAGGCACTCGTATGCTGCCAGCAACGAAAGCTATTCCTAAGGAAATGCTACCCGTTGTTGATAAGCCATTGATCCAATACGTTGTTAGTGAAGCTATTGCCGCAGGCATCAAAGAAATTGTGCTGGTGACCCACGCCAGTAAAAACTCTATCGAAAACCATTTCGATACCAGTTTTGAATTAGAAGCCCAGCTAGAGCGCCGGGTAAAACGTCAATTGCTTGAAGCCGTACAATCTATTTGTCCAAAAGATGTAACAGTGATCAGCGTGCGTCAATCCCAAGCGAAAGGCTTAGGACACGCCATTTTATGTGCTAAATCCGTAGTAGGTGATGCACCTTTTGCCGTATTGCTGCCGGATGTGATTATCGATGATGCCAGTTGCGACTTAAAAACCGACAACCTTGCCGCGATGGTAAGCCTGTTTGATGAAACCCAAGTGGGTCAAATCATGGTAGAGGGTGTACCACACCACTTAGTCAATCAATATGGTATTGCCGATGTGAACGGCCACGATCTACAACCCGGTGAGTCGGAGCCATTAGTCGAGCTAGTTGAAAAACCCGCCGTTGATGACGCACCTTCTAACTTAGCCGTTGTTGGCCGTTACGTGTTACCTGCAGCCATTTGGCCACTGCTGGCCAAAACCCCAGCGGGCGCAGGCGATGAAATCCAATTAACGGATGCGATTGCCATGCTAATGAAGCAAGAAACGGTAAATGCTTACTACATGGAAGGTAAGAGCCACGATTGCGGTAATAAGCAAGGTTATATGCGTGCAAACGTGGAATACGCCCTGCGCCACAGCGAAATCGGTGAAGATTTTGCCCATTACTTAAAAACCGTTGTAAAAGGAATTAAATAATGACGATTTTAGTGACCGGAGGCGCCGGTTATATTGGCACCCATACTGTGGTGGAATTACTCAATGCGGGAAGCGAAGTGATCGTGTTAGACAACCTGTCTAATTCGAGCATCGAAGCCTTAAACCGTGTAGAGCAAATCACAGGAAAAACGGTCACATTTTACCAGGGCGACATTCTTAATAAGGCATTGTTGCAGAAGGTCTTTAGTGACCACGCTATCGACTCTGTTATCCATTTTGCAGGATTAAAAGCGGTGGGAGAATCCGTCGCTAAACCCCTCAAATATTATGAGAATAACGTCACTGGAACCTTAATACTCTGCCAAGTCATGGCGGAGTTTAAGGTTAAAAATCTTGTATTTAGTTCATCGGCAACCGTCTATGGTGACCCCGCAAGCCTGCCTATCACCGAAGATTTTCCAACGGGAGCCACCAATCCCTATGGTCAATCTAAACTGATGGTCGAGCATATCCTTGCCGATCTTCACCATAGCGACCCAAGTTGGAATATCGCCCGTCTGCGCTACTTTAATCCCGTTGGCGCCCACGCCAGCGGTTTAATTGGCGAGGACCCTAATGATATTCCTAACAATTTAATGCCATTTATTGCGCAAGTTGCCGTAGGTAAGCGCCATGCCCTGAGTGTATTCGGTAATGATTATCCGACCCACGATGGCACTGGGGTGCGTGACTATATCCATGTGGTGGATTTAGCCAACGGCCATTTAAAGGCCCTTGAAAAGCTGGGCACTCAGCCAGGACTTGTGACCTATAACTTAGGTACGGGTCAAGGCTATAGCGTATTAGATATGGTCAAGACCTTTGAAAAAGCCTGTGGCAAAGCCATTGCCTACCAAATTGCTCCTCGCCGTCCCGGTGATATTGCCGCCTGTTATGCCGATCCTACCCATGCGCGGGAAGATCTGGGCTGGCAAGCCACCCATAGCCTAGAGGACATGGCAAACAGTAGCTGGCACTGGCAATCAAGTAATCCTAATGGTTATCACGGTTAGTCATCAACTCAATGGCTTGTGGATTTCCCCAAGCCATTTTTCTTTAAGGTTTGACCGCTTAATCTTGTTCGAGAAGCCACATGACACAAAGCATTAACCATAGTCGTCGCAGTCTCTTTAATCGCCGTAAAAGTACAGCGATAAGACCGCCATGGGTTCGTGAAGATATTGAATTTACCGATATTTGCACCCGTTGCTCCGCCTGTATTACAGCCTGTGAAACTCAGATTATTCGCAAAGGTGATGGCGGCTTTCCCGAATTATCCTTTCAGGATAACGAGTGTACTTTCTGCACCCTTTGCGCTAAAGCTTGTCCTGAAGCCCTGTTCGATTTAACCCAAACCCCTTGGCATTACAAAGCTCATATCCAAGATAATTGCTTAACCCAGCAAGGTATTTGGTGCCAAAGCTGTAAAGACGCCTGCGAACCTAGGGCCATTACTTTCACGCTTAGCATTGGTAAGGCGCCCACACCCAAAATTGATCTTAATCTGTGCACTGGCTGTGGTGCCTGTGTCGCTCCTTGCCCAAGTCAGGCCATACAGATAAAAACGGATGAACAAACGAAAAGCTAAGGCAATCCCCTTAGGATAAGTCTTAGCTTTATACTGGCATTAACGATACTATCGACCCTCATTCTATTGAGCAGCATCATGATCATGTTTGGCAAAAAACTCTTTTTCCCCAAAAAACCGCCCACTACACTTAGCTTTATCGCCAAGGGGACTAAACTCACGGGGAATATTGAATTTATCGGTGATGTCTTGATTGGTGGCGATGTCAGCGGCCAAATTCTTTCCCAGGCGAATATTACGCTTGAGCAAGGTGGTAGGCTTGAAGGTGAAATCAAGTGCCAAGAATTTATCGTTGATGGTTTCTTTAAAGGCCGCTTAATCTGCGAACGCTTAGTGATCCAGCGCCATGGCATCGTAGATGGTGATGTGGCAAGTACATCGATGCAGATACTGGAAGGCGGACAATTTATTGGCTTACGGATAAAAGAAGATATTTGCACCATCCAAACCCACGGTTTAGCCGCGCCCAACGAACCTAAAAATTTACCGCTAGCTTCAGAGCCACTCAAAACCGACATTTCCTAAGGATTTATCGGTTAATCTCACAACTCCGTCATCGGCAATTTAATCGCCAATGACTTACCTATCGCGTTTCCCTGTAATTTACAATGGTTACAAATTTGTTATTTTACAGAGGGGGATCACAGTAAATCCTCGGAACTACTGCTACTTTAATACCCTATAGCGTAGGGTTTGCACTACATACCATGAGGAAATGGTAACAATAACCCCGTAAACCCCATTAGCAAACAGTCAAGATAAGCACTCAAAGACTCATCATAAGGTAAACTGAAATGAGCCACCCGTTACTTAAACAAATCTGTGAGCTAGATATTTTCACCCTACTCGTCTTCAAGAGTATTTTTGATACTGGGCATGCCAACACAACCGCGAAGACACTGGGGGTCTCTGCCCCTAAAATTAGCCGCAGTTTGAATGCACTTCGCCTTGCCTTTAATGATGAGCTCTTCTATCGACGCCAACAAGGCCTAAAGCCGACGCCTCTTGCCGAAAGTCTCTATGTTGCCATATGCCAATTCACTGATTCTGTTCACCATTTAGAGCAGTCGGCCCTCCAAAATCAAAATACCGCCAGTAATACAGACTTACCGCTAAATATTGCTGCCAGCAAAGGGTTACTCAGTTTTTTAGCCCCCCAATTATGTTCACCAGAAGTCATGGCACAACTAGGCAAAATACATTTACGCCCATGGCAGGAGAACAGTGCCGAGCTTATCCATGCGGGTGAACTGGACTTTGGTATCTCACTAGAAAACATCGAAAATAAGGAGTTAATGTTAACGAGACTCGGTGGAATATCTAGTGTGTATTTAGTCGCTTCAAAACACCATTCTATCTGGCAATCTGCCTCACAAATCAGTTTAGAACAGATCTGCCGTTATCCGTTTTTATGCATTGAAATGAAAGGTTTTAACAATAAAATCGATCCCCTTGAACTCTTTTGTCAGCGTCAGGGAATAATACTACCTTCCATCGAGAAAGTGCTCGAGAGGGAGGAATGGTATGCACACATACTGACCATGCAGAGCCTCGCCTTTTGCTCTAGCATCGATATGCAAACCATTAAACATTTACCAGGGCTAAAATTAGTTCCGCTCCCCACTACCGAGCTAGCTCGGCTACACGATGGTATGTTTGCACCCCAATACTTTTTGGTAGAAAAACCCAGAACCCATAGACGTTACACACCAGCACAGTGTGAGCTTGTAATCAGTTCACTGGTTAGTGCCTTGCTTCCCGAGCACAGTTAAGCTTCCCCTAGCAGGTAAAAATGTAACAGTGTTAAATCCAAGTTGTGTCTGTTAACGATAGCTGTGGCCAACCTTAAAATAACCCGTCCCATCTTAGTGAACATCTTCCCTAAAAAAGACAATAATCGAGTCAAATATTCAGCAGATAGAGATACAGAACAGTCTCAACGCCAAAGATTAATTGAGAATTAATTTCACTAACCGCCTAAAATTAAAATAAATATTTGGGATAAAGCTCAAATAAATCACACAAAATTTCAATTTTCGAAATACTTAATTTCAGAATATGGAATTACCATTTTAGGGTGTTAAATCATCGTTCACATAATAGACACAAACTTGCAAATACCACTTTATAAGTAGAGGGTTCCTTCTATATTAGAGTCACTGCGCACGCAGTCTATAGAAAGAAAAGGGACGCGATGATGAAAAACTACAATAAATCTCTACTGGCACTGGCTCTCGTCAGTGCCCTAAGTGTAACCGCCTGCGGGGACGGTGACGATGGTCAAGATGGCGCACCTGGAACACCAGGTACTCCAGGCACCCCCGGAACACCAGGCACCCCAGGACTCCCAGCGGGATCCTTTGCTAAAACCGCTGAATCCATTACCGATCTGAACTTCACCTTAAGTCCCGCGGATATTAAAGTGACGAGCAGCGAAGGCTTCAGTGTTAAATTTTCTCTAACAGGTAAAAATGCGGGTAAAGATGTTCCCTTTATGGGACTCAGTCGAATTGCCATTTACTCGTTAACGGCCAATGAAAATACCTCAGGAACTGGCGCTCCCATTGAATGGGAAAACAATGCCATGGCAAACAATGTCGATACGACTTCGTTAACCTGTACCCCTACTGGCCTTAACGGTACAACTAAGGTATGTACATTAACCGAAGATGCTGCAGCTCCTGGTACTTATACCGCCACTTGGGCCAATGATGGTACGGCACCCATCATTAATCCAAACGATAACCCCAATGCCGTGCATAGGGTAATTTTACGTGCGTACAATATCACCAACAGCGCAGGTGTCGCTTTATCAGATAAAGTGCTATCTGTCCCCGTTGATTTTATCCCTGCAACTGATGAATTAGGTGTATCGGGTAAAGACACAGTATCCAGTGCTGCATGTAAAAACTGTCACGGTGAAGTAGACGGCCATATCGCTAAGATTGAAGCCCATCATAACTACCAAGATGTTAAAAACTGCGTAACTTGTCATAACCCTGATCAAGTTCCAAGTGATGCGCAACTGGCAGAAGGTTGGGTATTTGACTTTGGCCCTATGATCCACAGGCTCCATGCGGGTCATCACATTAGTGATAGCCTAAGCGGTGAAGCAAAAGAATATTTTGGTGAGATTGGTTTCCCATCTGATCTGAAAGAATGTAAGTCTTGCCATGATGGCGCACCAAGCTATAACACGAATATTTATGCTAAAGCCTGTGTGGGTTGCCATATCAATGTCAACTTCGCCACTGGTGAAAACCATTCAGAATTTGGTTTAGCTCAAGCCGACGACACTCAATGTAAATCCTGTCACGGTAGCGGCAGCTTAACGCCTGAAGCGGTACACAGTGTCGGTAAGCGTGCCGAATATGCAGATCTGTTCAAAGTGGACTTTACCAGCGCAGCAGTCGCTCCATCTGCCACTCTGGGTATGAAGACCTTAACCATCAAAGCTAATGTGACCATGAATGGCGCACCAATCGCTGATGGCACCAGTCTCGCTACTTATAATGCCACCAGTAATCCAACAGGTATGTTAGTCGCTAACGGCTTGTTATTAGGCAATGTAGCAACTGACGGTACTGTATATGCGTGGCGTGATGTTAAACCAACAGCCATCAGCCTAAAACTACAGGATGGTACTCTTGCTGGTGGTGTCTTAACCTTCGTAAAAGATATCCCTGACGCACAAGCAGTCGGTACTATCTATGTGAGTTCAGAGGCCAATGCCTGTATCAAAGAGGGTAAATTCAGCAGTTGTAATGCAACAGGACTTGAGTTTGGTCCAACAAACCCAATTGGTAACGCGTCTCCTGTTAAGTTTTACAGCTTAGATGGTAGTGCAGTCAGCACGGCTCGGATGACAGATCCCACTCGTATCACGGTAGAAGAAGCAAAATGTAATGCCTGTCACGGCACCTTAGATTATATCAAGGGCACCAGACACGGAACTTACACCTTTGACCAATGTATGAACTGTCATAACGATACAACGGGTGCTTCTGGCCATAAAACCGTCGTCTACAAAGGCGAAGATGGTAGCAAGGTCATTAATCCAGATGTAACCTTTAATAACAAAGACTTATTTACTGTGGCGCACCGTTTCCACAGTGGTAACTTCGATGTTATCGCAGGCATCTTCCGTGACGCTCAAGGTGAATTAGTCGGTTACCCATCACCTGAAACCGCATGTTCCGCATGTCATAAAGATGATACCGCACTGTTCGCAAGCGATGGTGGTTTAGCCTCTGGCAAACGCGCAATCAAAGTCGGTGCTAATTATATTAGCCCAGTGGCCGAGTCATGCCGTAGCTGTCACGCTCACTCAGATGCGGCTGCTGTAGCTCACTTTAGAAGTAACGGTGCTATGGTTGAAGCAGATGCAATGACTGATCCTAACCTACCAGTAGAATCATGCGCGACCTGCCATGCTGAAGGTAAAACCTATGGCATAGATAAGGTACACGCAGAGGTAGCACACTAGTACTAGTACCTTTGGGTTGCCCTGCACAACCCAGATTTTATCTCTGCAACTCATTGGGGTCCCATCGGGGCCCCTTTTTTATTGTAGTGGCACACTGAATTTGGCCACCTAATAAGAAATGTTATGGTCTCACTATCATAAGGAATTGTTGTCATCCAAATACTATGTCGCCGCGGCAACTATCTTGGTTGGGGGCTAATAGATTCTTTTTTCAACAGGGTATACCAAGTCAACAGCCAACATGCCTATGGCCCCAAAATCAACATATTCGGCCATTTAGCAGGCCCGAAATACCAAGCGATAAGACCGGATAATATCAGCCTGATAGCAAAGCATATGTAGAGCGGCTCCAAATCCTGCAACATAGGGAAAAAGAGACACCTGTATCTCCGGGCGTTGCACTGTAAAACAGTGCAACGCCGAATAATAGCGAACACAACGCCTCTAACATTCTTCACTTAATCAAACTGAATGCTCCACTGTGTTAATGTACCAAGGTTATTCTTCTTTTGATCGCTAACCTTGAGCGTCCAAACACCCTTCACCGTTTCAATCATATTCGAGTCAATAATCCATGTTTCATTCAAAACATAGCTACCAGGGTTAGCCAAGTTATAATGTCGACCAGAAGGTGATATTAATTGAATCGCAATGTCGGCTAGGTTGGGGTGCGATATCTTGGCTGATACTGTGATGCCTGATGGATAAATATCCGAGGGCACTGTGATGCTTGAAGACACTCCATAACCTTTATTATCAGGTATCTCGAACTGTGAAACGTTGGTGAATACCTGACCAGCAGCTTGCACAATGTTAATAGTCACTGAATCTGAAGACACTTCTTGTCTGGAATCGACGATGGCTGCAACTATAGTATGTTGCCCAAGGGACAAGATGACATCCGCCAATTTCCCCTCTCCTAATTCACCATCGATATTGGAGGTCCAGGTAACAAAGTTACCGAGGTCTCCGTCTTCAATATCCCATGCGATGGCATTTAGCTGGATTGACGATCCAAAACTAAACTGTTGACCATCGACGGGAGCATGAATTTCGACAACAGGAGCATTGTTTGGATTTGGCTCAACAGTGACTAAAACGGTAGCAGTAGCCCTTGACTGACCATCTGTGATCACGTAAGTAAATTGGGTCGTACCGACAAAATTTGCCGGAGCAGTGTATTTAACCTTATTGTCTTCTATTTCCGTGAAGCCGTTAGTTGCTTGAGTGACAGACTCAATAGTCAGCAGGTCTCCATCGGGATCTGAATCGTTGGACAGAACGTCATATTTGATACTTGCGCCCTGATAGACCCTAATGGCATCGTCTTCGGCCGAAGGGACACTATTGCCATCAACAATGTTCACTAGGACAGTCCCCTGAGATCTGTCACCTGAGGGATCGGCAATCAGGTAAGTGAAAGAATCCTGCCCGACATAACCAGACTCTGGTTGATAGATTATGTTACTTCCAGAAAAAAGAGTGCCGCCATGAGCGCCCAGACTGAAGCCGATTAACTGAATGGGATCGTTATCTGCGTCAGTATCATTAGAAAGCACATCGATACTCACAGCAACATTGGCTTGGGTAAAGGCAACATCATCCATGGCAACTGGAGCTGTGTTGCCTTTATTCACAGTAACATATACAGAAGCAGAAGCTGCATTTCCAAGTGTATCTATCACCCTATAAGTGAACACATCATCGCCAAAGAAGCCAGCTTGTGGGGTATAGGTTAACTTGTCGTGTGCAAGACTTACCGTCCCATGTGCTGGCTGAGTATAATCAGAAATAGCCAATCCTTGAGATGATGACGCCGAGTCGTTGCTTAATACATCTATCTCGATTGACGTATTGATGGCAATAGAGACAACATCGTCAAGGGCAACAACTTGAGGTCTAATATTACTGACCGACAAATGCACCTGTGCGGTAGAAAGGTTGCCCTGGGCATCTTGAATTGTGTATGAGAAGACTTCTTCACCCACAAAGTCAACGTCAGGAGAGTAAACCAGCTCGTTTGCTATACCTCTTGTCACTGTTCCATTATATGGCTGAGTGAAGCGAATAACATTGAAGTGGTCCCCTTCGAGATCATAGTCATTGCGCAGCACATCTATCACTAGAGTGGTATTTTCGGTCGTTTCGAACACATCATCTACGGCCACGGCAGGGTTGTTTGCAAGCACAAAGTTAATATTAACTATTGCATTGGAAGACCCGCCTCTGCCATCTGAAATCGAATAGGCAAAAGTATCTGTACCACTGGCATTGAGATTGGCAGTGTAAGTGATGAGCTTATCTGTTACCACTAGACTGCCTTTGCCTGGCAAAGAATAGCCTGAAATTCGCAAGTCATCCTGATCTGGATCAGTGTCATTTGCCAACACATTCAAAACTGACTGGGATCCAGGAGACAGTGAATAGGCGTCATTCACTGCAACTGGAGGACGATTTACCACGTTGCCTATCTGCAAAGTCACCTGAGATGTCGCAGTTCCGCCCTTGACGATGTTGGATGCAACATCATAGTCAATGATGGTGTAACTGAAACTATCATTGCCGAGGTAACCTGGGGTTGGAGTGTATCCAAGTTGATTGCCATAATTGACAATAGTGCCGTGACTGGGTTGCGTGAACGAAGAAATGTAGAGTCCGTCGCCGTCCGGGTCAGTATCATTAACTAGCACCTTGAAATACGAGGTTATGTTTTCGGGGATATGATAGGAATCTGCATTGGCAATAGGTGCATGGTTGGGTTTTACCGATACGCGCACAGTGCCAAGTGCAGAACCACCCTTCAAAATATTATTTCTTGGATGAATGTCAACTATTTCGTATTGGAAAACGTCATCACCTTCAAAGCCTGAACTTGGCGTATATTGAATAGAATTACCGACTATTTCTGCTATCCCATGCTGAGCGGGTGTTACTGAGTTAACCTTAAGTAAGTCGCCGTCATCATCAAGATCATTTTGAGCAACATGTATATACATTGCTTTTCCAAGAGAAGTCACAGCATCATCTACAGCTACAGGAATCGAATTGTCGGCCGTCGAACAACCTCGAAAGTCCCAACACGAATATACTAAACTGGTAGCCACATTTCTTTTAGATATAACCTTGCCACCCTTTATTAAGGGATACATGGTTAATTGTTTTATTTTCAATGCCGTATTTGATTGTAGTTTCGCGAAATCAGCTGCAGGAATGGAGAATGTAATTCTGTTAACCCCTTTCTTCAGTTCGATGTCAGGATTGCCATAGACTCCGACATGCTCGTCACCGACAGTGGTTATTGTCGCCGAATAGCCAAACTTTGCTGTTGCGGGAAGCGTATCGACCTCAAAGGATGCGTCTATCATTTCGATGAAACGCCCATCCTCACTGTCAATAGGCTCGAATGTCACATTACCTAAATAAAGTAAATCGTCACGCTCCCAGGAATCATGTTCAAAATATGAAGTAGTGTAAAAATTATCTTTATCTTGAATCCTCAAATAACCATAATCAAGCCAGAAATCTGAAACTGTAAATTTACCTGAATATCCTAACTTCCTGAGTTCCTCCCCCTTAAACGTTACAGAAATTTTATTTTCTGTAGCATCCATTTTGCGCCCAGAAAAAATTTTAGTTCCATCTTCGGTCTCTAATGTAACCCTATTGTAATAAAATCCTGTCGATTGAAATTGGCCAGCAGTCTCAAACTCCAATCTGAGTTCATCAATATAACCGTCTTTATCCAAGTCGACCAATATCTCATTAACACTGCCGGTAACATATACTTGTGGAAGAATAGAATTAAAGCTTTGGTCAACACTGACTTCAAATCTCTCACCGTTTAAATTAGTGCCATTAATTCTGACAAGCACAGTGTACTCCCCCTCAACCTCAGGGGTGAAAAAAGCATGATAACTCCCATCACTGGCTTTGAAGTCCATTCCAGAGCCATCATCTACAGCTATAATCTTGCTGACTACAACACCATCTTTCACAAATTCAAAAGAGGCTTCGGCTGTAGCCAGTGGAACGCTATCATCATACAGTTGCACATATACAGGAAACATATTTCCTACGCTAATTGGTTTTTTATTTGGACCAACTTCACCAACTGTCAATGCAAACTTTATTTTTGAAGCAGGGAATTTTATTCTGATTGGAATTAGATTTTGAGTGCCACTCGCCTTTCCTGTAATGACATATTTACCTGAGGCAACATTGTTGAGCTCTATGATAAGGCTATTTTCTAACGAAATTAAGTGTTCTTCCGGAGTCAATGGGGTAAAGAATAGAAAGTTACAATTGTAACTTGAAGCATTCTCGGAGTTAATGACAACTCCACTCGGCGTAATTAACTGAATATCGCTAACATTTGTTTCATAATTCATAGGGATCGAAATGACAAACTTGTCAAGAGCAGGTGACAAAAATGATGTTGAAAACTCACCATTTATAATCTCGGCTGACTTATGAATCTGTATGCTTTGTGGTATTGAACTAGCACTAAAAGTGTAGAGTGCAGCTAAGATACCTAATAATATACTTAAAATCAGCTTGTTCATTTCAAATTACTCCAATCCAACATTCCACCAAGCGCCTCGTTTAAAAAAACCTCTTGAGCCCTGTCTTTAATTACAGTGCCATGATTCGCATATATTGAAACGTTTTTATTTGAGTCCATTGGAGATGCACTATCAACACTTACCATTAAATCATTCTGTTTTGGTGAAGAATTCGGTATTGGCACATAAATTGGTTTATTATATTCAAAACTTTGAAAGTACGCTTTCTCGTAATTTACTTCACAATGGCTTACCCCATTTATTAAATCGAACATTCTCTGGGAGAAATTTTGATTAACCTGATTGCCGCTTACTTCATCAGAAGAGAGTGTTCCATTATCATCAGAATCAATATTGCCACTAATAGACAAAAACTTCTGATTAGATGGAAAACTATAATCTTCAGAAAATTTTGTTGCCACATCAATAGTTATATCACATATATCTGCAAACAATATTTTAGCTTCGTTAGAATATTTAATCTGGTCAAATTTTATAGCATCAGCAAGTATGGTATCGTAGAATGGTGAACCATGACTCACTAGCGAATTGACACTCATAGTTTTTAAGATAACGCTGCCATCCATAACTCCATTCTCAACTAAGACATTGCTATTATTGGCCAGGTATACAAAATACCTTGCGTCCAATCCTCCTTTTGAATGTGCTATCAGATTAAAATTATTATTTTTATACATTTCTGAAAATTCTTTAGCTGCATTTAAAATATCAACACTAAACTCTTTTATTGAACCGGCATCATTGTCGATACAAGCATTATTTTCTGGGTAATGGTCATGCTCAATAATTAGATATGGCAAACCAAAATCTTCTACAACTTGTATGTAACCACTATTCTTAAAAGCAGATTTACTCCCCCCCATACCTGGTAAAAACAAAACAGGATCGGCTACTTGATATTCCAGAGTCACGTAATCAACTTCAACCGCCCATTTTTGACAGCCAATGGCGCCAGAACTGAGTTCCACAAACTCATTTCCGGTATCGATTCTTATCTGTACTAAGTTTTCACTAACCTCGCCAGGAGATATAGGCAGATTTAATTTCGAAATATCCAGTTCAAAGGTATTCTCTACCCACAATTCATTTGAACCTGACAAGACACCAATTTTCTCACCATTGAAATACACTTCATCTATTTCTGCGGCCAAATGATCTAACTCACCATCATAATCGCAGTCTTGTAATTCGGATTCGTTGTCGACATCAAATACCGGCAAAGATATTATGAACTTATCCGATATCAACTTGTTTTCTTTGAGTTTGACGACATCACCGACATAACGATCGATTTTCAGACTGAATTGAAAGTCAAAAATTTTTGCATCGTCGCGCTTGAGATATACGTCATTGTCTTGACCTTTATCCGAAACAACAAATGTATTTGAAGGGGTGTTAGTTTTATCGAAACTAAACGGCGAATTACCGACATGTGAAGGATATTCAGCAGATTCTATGTATGCAAAAAAGAGTAACACAGCAAACGGTGTAAATACTTTAAACATAAATACATCCTTGTATTTTATTGTAAAAATGTTAAAACCACTTATCAGGCTAGCAAGTTAATTAACTTTTATCAACGTCATAAATCGGTCGCGACAGGTGTTGGGGCCAAATGTTTGGTTTGGCTTATTGGCAGCGAAATTTATTTAATGACTGAGCAATCAAATCCATGCAGGAATAACATTCCCTAGGATAGAAGACAACGTCGATAGCCTCCCCCTTAGCAAGGTCTTGCAATTGTTCGGTCAGCTCCTACTGAATGAGTCGAACAACTCGGTGAAATGCAGATTAGTGATGATGCCCTAGAGAACTAACTATGGCATCCCCTGTACGATACGCTGCCTTAACAGTTTAATAAATTCTTTGGGGTCTCGGTCCAAACTATCGTGGGGAATATAAAGGTGATAACCGAGGTGAGTATTGAGCATCACACATCGGTGACCAAACATCGCTAATACGCCGCGATAACGGTCCCCTTCGACCACCAACGGGCTAAATTCGGCCCCAAGGTAAGTTTCTAAGGTGGCAAGGTCCTCCTGCTGGGAGGCTGCCGTGACTAACAAAGGGCGCTGCTCAGTTAGTAATCCCGCGGCTAAACGTAGGGAAATATTATCGAGTATGGGATTAAGGTGCTTGAGTTTTATCCCTAAATAGGACAGTTCAATCGTATCTACACCCTGCGTTACCCTAGGAATATCGACCCGCTGAATATTATCCCAAGTGATGAACACCTTGCCGCGGCGATGGAAATAGGTCAGCCCTTGTTCGTCGAGACTAATGGTCGTTTCAGGTTCATAAACCTTAGCTAAACCTAAGATCAACGCTATGGCGCCTAAACTAAAAAAGACTAAACCGAGTGCCATTAGGTCAGGAAAAACAATAAACAAGCCAAAGCCTAACATAACAGCACTGGCACCAATCCAAGTTAACGTCAGCCCATTGCGCTTAGACAATGGCCGAATCGAGACTACATCTGACTCTAAAGTCATCACTTTATTCCTGTTTTACCCATAACCATAAACGGCCAATATATTCATGGATAGCCCGTTGGGAGGCTAATAAATGATCCCCTGTCACGCGCCAGCCAAAGTCATCCCGCGCAATAAAATCCGTTGGCGCTGCACTAGGATGTAACCCTTTCGCAGCGAAAATCGCCATCGCCCTTGGCATATGTGAGGCCGACGTGACTAAGCGAAAAGGTTCCTCCCCTAGCTCCCATTTGGCATATTGCGCTTCTTCTAAGGTATCCCGTGCGAGGGGAAATTGAATGATCTTATTCTTGTCGACGCCCAGCTCAACGGCAGCCTTGGCCATCATTTCAGCATGGGGGATCTGGGTAAGTTCGCCTCCCCAGCCACTCACCAGCAACTTACAATCCTGACCTAAGTTGAGTTGCCGTATGCCTTCAGAAAGTCTTGCAAGGGCTACGGCTGAAAGTGATTGCACCGCCGTTGCACCTTGGATATCAGAATGGGCCGAACCTAATACCATCACATAACACTGGCCAGTAATAGGAGTGGAATTAACGGGATACTGCGCTTCTAACGGCCGCACTAGGGTATTGACACTCAGTTGGCTAGCAAGAAAAAGTAACAGGAAAAACGCACTCGCGACTAGGCATTTAGCTAGGCTGCGACGGCGCCAAACGAATATTGAAACCAGCAATAACAACAGGATAAAGGGAATAGGCATGATCCCCTGAGAAACCACTTTTTTGACCCAAAACAGGATATCCATACCAAGCCCCCTCAAAAAAGCGCCATCATAGCATCAAAAGTGCCATAAACGCATCGCCCAGCATTACGCTGGGCGATGGTATAAAAGTAAACACGGGAAATGCATTCGCAGGGATTATTTTTCCCACAACCAAGCGGCGCCGCGAACGCCCGATGAGCAGCCATAAAAATTTTGGACCACAGGGGTACGACATTCACGGCCAACCACATAACGGGTTAATAAGGCTGGTAATCTTGGATAAATCGCCTCAACATTTGACATACCGCCACCCAGCACAATCGCATCGGGATCGAGCAGATTAATCACATGGGCCAGTGATCGGGCGAGCCTATCCATATAGCGATCAAAGGCAGCGAGGGCGATATCATCCTTTTGATCGACTAATAACATAATATCGGCTCCCGATTTCGCGGGCGCTCGGCTTTTGCCCGCCGCCTCGAGTGCCGCATTATAATCGCGTACAAAACCCGTACCGGAAATAAAGGTTTCAATGCAATCTGGGTTACCACAAAAACAGCGGGTGGTATTGAACTCTTCCTTCGTCATCCAAGGCAATGGATTATGTCCCCACTCACCGCCGATCCCATTACCGCCGGCATGGACTTTACCGTTAATCGCCACACCAGCGCCGCAGCCCGTGCCGATAATCACGCCAAATACCACAGATTTGCCTGCGGCTGCGCCATCGACCGCCTCAGAAACCGCAAAGCAGTTCGCATCATTGGCGACACGCACTTCACGCCCAAGCAATTCACCTAAATTCACATCGAGCGGATGGCCGTTAATCCAAGTGGAATTAGCATTTTTAACTAAACCAGAATAGGGAGAAATCACCCCGGGAATGCCTACTCCCACAGAGCCTTTTTCACCTAAGGTTGCTTCGGCTTCATGGACTAAATCGACAATGGCGTTAAGGGTTGCCTGATAGTCACGGGGGGTCGTGACACGCTTGCGAAATAGCTCATTGCCTTCTTCGCCTAGGGCCACTAATTCTATTTTTGTTCCGCCTAAATCGATGCCCATGCGTATCATGAATCGCTCTCCAATTTTATCTTGCCGTATTATCGAGTGAATATGTCGCACTCGATCTATCGTTATAGTTATGCTACCCAGCCAGGGGCTGTGGCAATAAAGTAAGGGTTTAATATTGCTGGTTTTTGATTGTATGTTAAGGGTAAACCAGAGTCATAACAGACGACGCTTCCGCCTGCGCTTTCCAATACGGCCTGTGCTGCGGCCGTGTCCCACTCGCTAGTCGGACCTAATCTAGGATAGAGATCGGCCGCCCCCTCTGCCAACATACAAAACTTCAGAGAACTGCCGACGCTGAGCATCTCGTGAGCACCCAAACGCTGCAAATACTCAGCGATATCAGGGCTTAAGTGCGAGCGACTGCCGACGACTATCGGTATCTGCCGCGGGTGACTCGCGCCCATTAATGGGCTTTCCAGCCCCGCCTTTTGCCGCCAAGCACCCAAATGTTTTGCACCATAATAATAGGTGCCAAGCACGGGGGCATATACGACACCAGCTAATGCAACACCTTGATGAATAAGAGCAATATTGACCGTAAACTCACCGTTTCGCTTAATAAACTCTTTGGTGCCATCTAAGGGATCGATCAACCAATAGGTGTCCCATTGGCTGCGTTCATCCCAACTGATTTCAGCGGCCTCTTCGGACATCACGGGAATACCCACAAATCGCTCCGCCAGAGATGCCACTATCACACTGTGGGCGGCAAGATCGGCGGCCGTCACAGGGCTATCATCGCCCTTATGGCTTACGGAAAAGTCCTCTTGACCGTAAATCGTCATAATGGCATCGCCCGCGGCTTTGGCTATCTGCACCACCGCCAGCAAATCTTGCTTAGTGAGGGTCGCCACTGTCGTCTTATCTATCATCTCGATGTCCTTTATCCGTTGAGTATCTTGGCATTATGCCACCGCCATAGATTGAAAATTAAGAACAAATTCATCATACATCGAGCAAAATCGACTAAGACAATCGCTGACGCCTATTGGACCAAGGGCAAAAGCACTTAGGCTACTCGAGTCTAAGCCAAGCCCAACCGACTGAAAAGAGCCCTAGGTACAGCTGCATTCGTATTCACAGATGTTAGCTCAGGCCAAAAGTGGGAATCGCGGCGCGCGACAAGACTCACATGCACGCTCTAGAGTGATTGCAACATAGCCTTGAGCTGTTGCCGCCAATCCTGCCACGCTATCGACATAAGAGGGTCTTGATGATCCTGTAAATTGCGTGTCTGTAAATTTGCTGCAGGTAACGCTGGCATAGCGATAAAATGCTGCAATTTTTCACTGCAAAGTGCACTGTAACTAGGCCTTAATGCAAGGGATTTCCCCAGCATTAAAGCCTTAGCTGCATAGCCTGCGCTATCGATGGGAACTATGGGAATTTGCTGGGTTAACAGCTTAAACTCAAGCGCTTGACGCTGGATCTCGCAGGCAAACTGATACCAACTACATTCACCAAGGCCCGCGTAATGGAACAACCCCTCTCCCTGCTTGAGGATCAACTGCCACACAGTGCACGCCAGCGCATCACTCCAAGTGGGCGAGCCGATTTGATCGTCAATCACATTTAGGCTCGCTTGGGTTTGCATCAGCTTAAGCATGGTTTTAACAAAATTATGCCCATCTTGGCCGTAGAGCCAGGCAGTTCTAATCACTATTGCGCGATCACCTAGCAATCCCAGTACCGCATCCTCGCCCGCCAATTTACTCTTACCGTAAACGGACAGCGGCAAAGGCGAGTCGGTTTCCAGGTAGGGTGATATTTTTTGCAGCTGACTGGCATCTGAGTTCACTGCGTTGCCGTCAAAAGCGCCACTAAAGACCCCGCCATTAAACACCCCGCCATTAAACACATAGTCACTGGAGATATGTACTAAACGTGCATCGAAATTAACGCATTGTTTAGCAAGAAGTTCAGGGCCGAGTGAGTTAACCCTGTAGGCGAGTTCTGGCTCGCGTTCAGCATCATCCACCCCATTGTAGGCGGCGCAATTGATGACCCAATCGGGGCGATATTCGCTAAATGCCTTTGCCACAGCCAACGCATCGCTAATATCTAGCTGCTCTCGAGTCAGGGGAATTAACCTAAATGACTGAGTGCTAAATGCCTGGGCAATAGTACTGGCCCTACGTTGCAGCGCCTTAGCCAGTTGGCTATCGGCCCCCGTGATAAGCACGGTTTGCGGCCCATTAGCCGTGGTATTCCCATGGTCAGCCAAGAGCTTATTTACCCTTGTTATCATTAAAAAGGGCGACCAAATCGGCAACGGTTTGATGGCCGCGGCCAGCTAAAAAGGCCAGCAATGCAGCTGGACTGCGATTAAGTAAGCGAGATTCGGGATAAGCCACTGCATCGATAATGGCTTGAGCGCAGCCGAACTCCCCTAAACTGAAGGCCACATGGGAGTCAGACCCCATAACCAAAATAGTCCCAAATTCCTTTGCCGCCTGAGCGATGGCGGTGCAGTTGGCTTCACTGCCTTTGCGGGACACCTCAAAGGAGGAATTATTGATCTCCAATGCCACGCCATATTCGGCGGCGGCGCGGGCAACGGCTTCAATATCGATGGGATAAGCAGGATTCCCCGGATGGGTAATGATATCGACCTTACCGCTCTTGATGGTATTGATCATCGCCTCCGTATGGGTTGCCTTATCCGAGGGTGGATAAACCGGTTCGTGAAATCCCGCGAGCACTATATCGAGCTGGGGTAAATAATCCCCAAAGTAATCAATCTCACCGTCGATATTTTTGATATTGGCTTCAATACCACGCAAAATCCCAACGCCATCCACCATGCGGGGCAACACCCTTAAATTCACAAAATGCCAAAAATGCGGCGCATCGGCCATGGCTGGCCCATGGTCTGTGGTGGCAAACAGGCGAATGCCCTTCTGCTTGGCCACGGCAATATAATCATGAATAGTGCTGTACGCATGGCTCGATGCCACGGTATGGGTATGAGTGTCGACTTGGTACTGCATGGTTCACCTCTGTCAGATAATTCAACCAATTAAATACATTAGAATTAGCTAAACAGTGACAACAACTCTTCGGCACTGCCTTGCCATGTTCCCTTACCTTTGCCCTCGAGAATACTGTCCGCCAAGCTTTGCTTATGTTGCTGCATTTCTTGGATTTTTTCCTCTACAGTTCCTTCGGCAATCAATTTATATACAAATACGGGCTTTTCTTGGCCGATGCGATGGGCGCGGTCCGTAGCTTGTTTTTCCGCGGCGGGATTCCACCAAGGATCGTAGTGGATCACCGTATCGGCAGCTGTGAGGTTAAGCCCAGTTCCACCCGCTTTTAAACTAATTAAAAAGACGGGCGTGTTCCCCTCCTGAAACCTATCAATCTGCGCTTGGCGCAAGCGAGTCTGCCCAGTGAGCTTACTGTAATCCATATTTAAGGACTGTAACTCGGCCTCGATCAGGGTCAACATACTGGTAAACTGACTGAAAATTAAGATCTTACGCCCTTCTTGCACCATCTCGGGTAAATTTTGAGTAAGCCAATTTAACTTAGCATTATTCTTCACCTTTTGCGCCTGCTCTAGCTTCACCAAGCGCGGATCACAGCAAGCCTGACGCAATTTGAGCAGTGCATCCAAAAACTCGATATGGCTGCTACCTACTCCCTGGGTCGCAAACAGATCCCGCAGCTTTTTCTCCATGCTTAAGCGGATGCTCTCGTAGAGATTGCGTTGATCCTTTTCAAGCTCTAAGGTCTGGGTAATTTCCGTCTTCGCCGGTAATTCGGTGATGACTTGATCTTTCGTTCTGCGCAGCACAAAGGGAGCGATACGCTGGCTTAATATCTTAGCCTTTTCACTATCACCATAGCGCTCGATGCTGTGTCTAAAGGATTTGTTAAAGAAGGCATTTGTGCCTAAGAGGCCTGGTAAACAAAAATCCATTAAGGATTTCAGCTCGCCGAGGTGATTTTCCAGCGGTGTCCCCGTTAGGCATAGTCTAAAGGGCGACTGCAATTCTTTGATGATTTGAGTCACTTTCGCTTGGGCATTTTTTATCTGCTGGGCTTCATCGAGTATGATATGTTCAAAATTATGTGACTGATAATATTCATTATCCCGTACCATTAATGGATAGGTCGTCACCACTATATCGTATTCGGTTAAGCGTTCGAGCAAAGGTTTACGCTGGGCACCGTGGATCACCACCAGCGTTAGCGAAGGGGCAAATTTAGCGGCCTCTTTAGCCCAGTTACCCACTAAACTGGTGGGGCAAATAATCAGGCTCGGTCCGCGACTCGCCCCTACGGCGCCAAATTCCCGCTGCTTGAGTAAAAAGGCTAAGGTTTGAACCGTTTTACCTAGTCCCATATCGTCAGCTAAGATACCACCGAGCTGATATTCCTTTAAAAAACAAAGCCAATTTAACCCTTGCTGCTGATAATGGCGCAACTTGGCCTTTAGCGTGTCAGGTACTGTAACCTCGACTACGCCATTAAAGTTTTCGAGCTTTGTCGCTAACTCAAGGACTCGCTGGCCATTGAGCAGGCGAATATCACTCTCAGCAAAGTCATTGAGTAGATGGGCGCGATATTTAGGCAAAGCGACGCTGTTACCCCTATGTCCATCGAATAGCTCTAAAATAATACTCACTAACGGCTTGATCACACTGGCTTTAACCTTTAGCCAAGTCCCATTTGGGCTTGGGAGCAACAGTTCAGCATGATCCGCGGGCTCTCCATGCTGTTTAAGCCAAGTGGCAATGAGGGGCAACATGGGAATGCTTTGCCCATCAATATCCGCATTGAGTGATAAGGAAAACCAACCTTCCTGGGAGTCATCCAATTCAATCGCCAACGGAGTGTCAACCACATTTAGGTTAAAATTATCGGCATAACATACTTGATAACCCCTGCTTTCCAAGATGGGGATGCATTGTTCGATAAACTGTAACCACTGTTTAATTGCCACGGGTACAGGACCTAAACTCCACAGACTGGTTAAGCTAGCGCTATTGGGGAGAGAAGAAGGGGCGAGTTCAACGAAGTTTAGGCCCATCAAACAATCAATCGCATCCTTTTCCAATGCGAGCTGCCGCACAACTTGGTAAGTTTTCCCTCCCTGAGTGACTAAAGAGAGTGCTTCATCGATATAGCGCCCACCCAGCACGACATCCTGATAGACAAACTCCAGCAACACAAAGGGCTGCACCAGAGTAAACTCAGGTAATGCCAATGACGTTAATGTTAAGCGGATCTGTAAGGGCGCGCGCAGTTCGACAAAATCAATCGCAAGGGGGGTTGGCACAGTTTCAACGGAAAAATGTTTTATCAGCTTGTGACTCACGGTTTCAATCTGCGAGCTAGGTACAGGCGGCATATGATTTAACAGCATTAATTTATCAATACCAATGTCTGTTTCTACCGGCCCAATCAGGAAGTAATCCAGTTCAATATAGGCTGGCGGCTCTGTGGGAATAAGCTCCCAGTTATCCTTACCCACGAGCACCAATTGCATCTGTTTATGCTCATTATCTATGTCATTCCAAACAAATGTCGGGCTTACGGGTTCTCCTCGGCTCAGGGCTATTCGACTTTCCTCCCAAAAACAACGCTCGGTTGCGAGCATTTTATCGAGGGCTACGGCCCCTAATTGTGCCTTTAAATACAGGCGAGAGGCGCCGTGACGGCGGGTAGACATAATAAGGTTGAGAATGAGCACATCTTCGGCCCCGATCCAGGCGGGCATAAAATATTGCACATCGGACAGGGCTATTTTAGACCCCTTGCTATAAGCCCCATTCTTGGCTAGTTTGCCGCGGCGTAGCTCGATAAAAACACCGTTGTCATCCTTCGACAGCACATAGAGCACCCTATCCTCATAGAGCTGTTCAACCTCATAAAGCTTAGGATCATCGGCCTCATCGAGTAAATGTAACCACTGGGCGATGCGTTGATCTTCAACGGTTTTATCACTGAGTAAACTGTAAAGTACGGCGGCAATATGTTTGCAATGTCCAGTCGCAGGACAGGAGCAAAAGCCATTCATAATCAATTTATGGTTAACGCTGAATAGGCGAATATCCTGACGATAGGGTGTTCGCTCCGTACCACTGACTTGCCCCTCAATATGGCGAAAATCGGCGTTGGCCTTTGCACTTATCACTCGCCCTTTCATCACATAATCACGGGCGCGCATCAGTGTTGGCGGAGTGAATAATGACTCGATAGCACTTTGAGTCAATTGGATAGGTTCTTGGGGGGACAAGCGATTCATCAGCAAAACCTTGAAACGACAAATAGCCATAGGGGCAATAGCGTGCTATTGCTCGCGGGCATTTAATAATGAGTGATTGGGATTGTATTGAAAGCCTTGGCGGAAAGCCAGAACCCCAGCATTGGGGACATACCTTCGAGCCCCAAAAGCGGTAACTCGAAGGTATAGGACGGGGAACTAACCGTAAATAAGAGCGGCTAAAAAAGCTTAATTATCAGGTTTTACTTTTCGTTTCCGCGATATAACGATCGACAAGCTTCTCCAGAATATCTAAGGGCACAGCACCATTTTTAAGCACAACATCGTGAAAATCCGGCAAATTAAACTTATCTCCAAGTGCCGACTTAGCCTTCTCCCTTAACTCCAGAATTTTCATCATCCCGACTTTATAGGCCGTCGCTTGGCCTGGCATCACTATATAGCGCTCAATTTCAGCGGTCACATCACGGTCGGACATCCCAGTGTTTTTCTTCATATAGTCAATGGCTTGTTCACGGGTCCAACGGCTATGGTGAATACCCGTATCGACCACTAGACGCACAGCGCGGAATAGCTCCGCCTGCAATCGACCAATATTATCAAAGGGATCCTTTTGGAAACCCAGCTCCCAAGCTAAACGCTCACTGTAGAGTGCCCAACCCTCAATATAGGCCGTAAAAGGCGCCATCTTGCGGATAATCGGCTGACCTTCTAACTCCATGGCAACGGCAATTTGAAAGTGATGCCCAGGAATACCCTCATGGTAGGCCAAAGTGCGCATACCATATTTAGGCGTCGCCTTGATATCATAGAGATTGGCGAAGAAACGACCGGGGCGGCTGCCATCAATAGCGGGCTGTTGATAATAGGCACCTGGCGCCGTTTTCTCTTTAAATTCAGGAATACGCACCACTTCCATGCCCGCTTGTGGACGAATACGGAAGGCATCACCGAGTCCCGCATTCACTTCATCGAGGATCCCTTGATAATCGACGAGGATTTGCGCCCTACCCGCATCGCTATCCTCGTAGTAAAACTTAGGATCGGCGGCCAATGCTTCAATCGCAACCGAGAAACCTTGACTCGCATCGTAGCCTTGGGCAGCTAAAATAGTCATGATCTCGCTCTGAATACGGTCCACCTCAGCAAGTCCTTTGGCGTGGATCTCATCGGCGCTGTAGTTAGTCGTGGTAAAAAACTTCAGTAACTGTTCATAGGCGACATCGCCGTTAGGCAGCGCCCAGTAACCGTCATCCGTCCCCGCTTTGGCTTGTAACTGGGTAAAGTAATCGATAAATAATTGATATGCAGGATGCACATAAGCTTTTATGTTCGCTTCAGCCGCAGCCAATAAACGCGCTTGCTCATCGGCACCGATATCCGTTTCAGCCAATTTAGTTTTGAATGAACTGTAGAGAATATTCTCTTGAATCGGGGCCGCGACAAAATCATTCATTTCGGTCAGTACCCGCTCAATCACAAACTTGGGCGGAATAATGCCCTTAGATTCGCGCAGAGTAAGCCCTTCCATGGTTTGGGCAAATTTAGTTTGCACTAATTGCAGACGGGCAAGGTAGTTTTCAGCATCATCGACAGAATGAACCTGATGCTGGGCCTGCATAAAGCTGGGATAACCATTTTGCACACCAAACAGCTGATTCAGCGGGTAATTATGATAACGATAGGGTTCGGATGCGAGGGCAAAATCGGCCAGATAGAGGGCGATATCCTTAGAAATACGTTGATTTTCATCTAAATCGGTATCTTGATAACTGAGCAATGTATCCCGCAGCACCCGCACTTGGGCAAAGGTTTTATCCATCGCCGCGGGGCTATCATCATCTAACTGTGCATTATGCCCTGTTATCCCAAAGGATTCTAAGAAGCCCAGAGAAGTTAAGGTTTCAGGGCTCTCAAATGCCATTTTGACAACACTTTGTCCCGTCCTAAGATAGGTTGACAGTTTTTAGGCCAGCTCCAGTAGCTGGCCTTTTCTATTGTGCACCTGATTAGGGGTTGCCATATTCAAACTCAGATGCGGTCTCATATCGTTGTATATTGC
>NZ_JAKUKD010000009.1:0-9614 GCF_024197625.1 Shewanella sp. KJ2020
AATAAGACCTTCGCCAGTACACATTCTCAATCCGCTATTTGCATAATAAAGTGTCAACAACCAGCATCGGGCTTGTTCAACACTTGGGATAAGGTCGCGGCTACGCGCGGCCTATCCTTATTTGTTAGAGCTCACAGCTTGATGACTGCCAACATATCTTCACCCTCTTCATCCAGCCCCACTTCCTGAAAGCCAAAACTTGAATAAAAATTTTTGGCCACTGGGTTTTCAGGGTCATAGCAAATTTCTATTTCTTTTACTTTGTCACTGGCTTTGATTTCATTGAGCGCCAAATTTAGTGCAACTCTGCCAATACCAGATTGTTGATAGCGTTGATCCACCATAAAGCGCCAGATAGAAACTTTTTCAGGCGTTTCAGATACCCACATGAAAAAACCGACAGGCTTATCGTTCTGATAGATAGCTCTGCAGGTATGCCCTTGGCAGTAATGTGATTCAACCAATATTGCTCGCAACATATTCCTGTTGCTCATCCGTGACATCTAAGTCACATACGTCTTCATAATTTGAACTTGTAATCTCTTCCAATGTGATACTCATCACTTTCCTTAGCTCTAACATTTTTATTAGTGCGCATGCGCGTTTACCTCATTAGGCCAGTAAAAACGCGCATCATTAACTGCTTGTATTGCAAAGAACTTATCAGCTTTTTATCTAATACACCATCCGGAAAAACGCGCATGCGCGTTTTCCAAACCTATTAACTAAAATTCAGTTACTATATTCACCTGATTTTATAGAGTTTTATTTATTTCAGATAGAATTAGTGCGCACTGTTGTTGTCTTAGAACCATACAAAAAATACCTAAATTTAAATATGACTGTATACCCATGCATTGTTAGACGATTTCTGATAAGGCCAAACATAGGCAAATAGATAAGAATTTGTATGGCAGTAGGAGTGGGAATTTTCGATTGAGCTAACGGGCCGAAACTTGTAATGGGGCAACAGCTTTTTAGGGCAGACTTCGAAATTGAGAACTTACCTAAGATTGGCATTGTTGCAACTGTGACCGTTGGCGACATGGTTGCTCATTCACATCCATGTGATCGCAACATTCGTAAATCCATATACAGCAGATGTCGCCGTCGAGCCCTCAGGGACGCTTCTTGTTAAATGCAAGGGCGGCGAGTCACAGGGGAAACAATAACAATTCATCCAGCACAACTGACGATATAACTCACTAGCTTTGAGCCTTTCTGCCTTTGAGTATTTAGAGTTGAAATGGCGGAAATCTAAGATTTAACCGCCATTGTTCTATTAACCCTTAATGCTTAGCTTAATACTTGATACAGACTTTATTGCTACCCAATACTTTTGTGCCATCCCAAAATCACTTTCACAAAGAGCGCTATTTCACCGCCGATAGTTCGATAAACGCTGTGGTATACATTTTTAGGTTCAGCATAAATTGCTTATGGGTGATGAACTCTTTTTCGGTATGGCCCGTGTATTCCACGCCAGGCATGGCGGGGCCAAAACTTAAGGCATTGGGGAAGAGTTTACTGTTGGTTGAGCCGCCAATCGCAACGGGTTTAGGGTCAGCTATGCCAGTAAAGTGGGCAAATACATCGAGTAGAGTTTGTTGCTGCGGCGCATCCTTCATCACCATAGGCTCGCCCCAATAACTTTCGATATCAGCAAGTTGCACTTGGTGTTTAGCCTGCCACAAGGTTAAGGCTTCATTGGCTTGCTTAGCGAGCAGCTCTGGCGTTTTGCCGACAGGACGACGCAAATTAATGGTCACCTCTGTGCCCTTCTGCGTTTGCATAACCACAGTTGGGGCTAAAGTCAGCGGTCCCATAAAATCATCTTTATAGGCTAAATCACCAAACTGCTCGGCGTAAATGCCTAATCCCACCAGCTCATTCATGGCGGCAAGGGTTAAAGAAGCGGTCGTTTTTGGCCAAGAGTGCACTTCAAGTAGGGCCGCTAGATGAGTTACAGCGTTGACACCATCTTCCGGCGTCGAGGAGTGAGCCGCCTTGCCATCGGCAAAAATATGTACATCACATTGGCTGTTGGCGCAGCTATGTTCGAAGCGATACGTCATCCCCTGTTGATGCGTGGCGCGGTCCTGTAATTTGGATAATAACTCAGGGGTTACGGCTTTAATTTCCGCCTCAGCCTGCTGCGGTATTTGGCTGGCAAAATAGCCGCCAGAGAAAGCCATTAACGTGGGCGCTTGAGTTGAAGCCTCTGATTTAGCTTCTATATTAGCGATCGTAATATTAGGCACAGTAAAGCTAATCTTACTCCAGCCTTTTTCGGCGGTAACCACGGGATATTCGGCATCGATAGTAATGTTCATATCTGCGGGCGTGTAGCTGGTTAAAAAGGTTTTCAGCGGTTCCCAGTCGGACTCTTCGGCTAAATATACTAAAAGTTCGATACGCCTATCGCGCATAATTTGCTGATCTTTAATCGCCTTCATCGCATACATGGCGGTGACAATCGCGCCCTTGTCATCCTCAGTGCCGCGGCCAATCAGTTTGCCAGGTTCAGATTGGGTATCGAGTAAATAAGGGCTTTGCGCCCACAATGCGGGATTGGCTGGCTGCACATCGCCGTGGGTGACTATGCCTAACTTTTTAGGTTCATTGCTTACAGCCGAATTGGCATCTAGGCCAATCAACACCACGTAACCATGGTCGGCATAATCTAGCCCGAGAGCTTCGCTCAGTTGCTTCAAACTCGCCTTAAAATCCACAAAAGCGGGATTAGTATCAGGAGTCTGCCCCGCTACCGCCTCGGTATTAAAACTCACTAACTGAGCTAAGCTTTGCACCATAGCCGTATCGTATTGAGTGACCGCATAATCGGCGACCTTGAGCGCATTTGCACTAAGTGACGGCACCTTAGTTTGAACGGCTTGGGCTTGAACGGCCTTGATTTGAACGGCTTGGGAGGCAACACTTTGACTCGACACAAAAAGTGCAGCAGCTAACACGGAATAAGAAAAAGCTCTGCTGCAATTGGCATAATTAAAAAGAGGCAGATCCATTAGGGGTCCTATTTATTATTTGAGAAATTTAGGAACGTACAATAAACAACCTAAAGCCTTAGCGTCATATCAGACTTAAAGGCATCGCCAAGTTTGCCATAGTTCTTTGCGTAAAAGTCTGCTACTCAATATTTGTTACAAACAAAATACAAAATCGATGGAACCCCTCGTTCGTTACATGTAAAACAGACAACTTAACATCCATTTAAGGGTTATTGGCTATCTGCCATTGAAACCTCCATCACCACCATAGACAAAACGGGAAACCAATAATGAAGGGACTAATACTCAAACCACAAGCCCTCAAACCGCGCGCAGCTAATCTCACCTTCAGTGCAATCGCACTCGCTTTGGCCTTAGGCGGTTGCAGCGCCCAGCAAAGTGATACGGCTGTGCAAGCTATCGCGGCGCCGAATGTCATGTCGGCACAGATCATTAGCGAGAATGCCAGCAATCCATTCTTCAAACCCTATGATACTTTTATGGAAATTCCGGCCTTCGACAAAATTAAGCCTGAGCATTTCCTCCCAGCATTTAAAGAGGGGATCGCCCAGCAGCACGAAGAAATTCAGGCCATTGTCGATAATAAAGATAAGCCCACCTTCGCCAATACCATTGAAGCCATGGAGTTTTCTGGCGATCTCATCACCCGCGTTTCTAACGTTTTCTTTAACCTAACGGGCGCCGATACTACACCTGCATTGCAAGCCATTTCGAAAGAAGTGTCGCCCATGCTATCGTCCGCCGAAGACGATATTCTGCTTAACGATAAACTGTTTCAGCGCGTTAAAACCGTTTACGATGCCAAAGGCAGTCTAGGGCTCAATACGGCGCAGGCCAAATTGTTGGAAGATACCTATAAAGCCTTTACCCGCGGCGGCGCTAACTTAAGCGAGCAGGATAAGACTAAGCTGCGTGCACTCAATGAGGAAATCGGTAAACTGAATTTAGCCTTCGGTGACAACCTACTCGCCGAAACCAATGCCTTTGAACTCGTAATAGACTCCAAAGACGATCTGTCCGGTTTACCCGAAGATGTAATTGCCACCGCCACCCAAACCGCGACCAAACGCGGCCATGAAGGCAAATGGGTATTTACGACCTCACGCCCTTCCATCACGCCGTTTTTAACCTACGCCGATAATCGTGAGTTACGTGAAAAGCTCTACAAAGGGTATATCGAGCGCGGCAACAATAATAACGCCAACGATAACAAGATTATCCTCGCTAAGATTGCCGCCCTGCGTGCCGAGCGCGCCCAGTTGATGGGTTACAAAACCCATGCGGACTTTGTCCTCGAAGAACGCACCGCCAAGACGCCAGAGAATGTCTACGGTTTACTGAATAAAGTATGGCCAGCGGCACTCGCCCAAGCCAAAGCGGAAGTGGCGGATATGCAAGCCCTGATCGACAGCCAAGGGGGCAAGTTTACCCTGCAAGCCTGGGACTGGGATTACTACGCCGACAAAATTCGAGTGGCTAAGTACAGCTTTAACGAGCAACAGACCCGCCCGTATTTCTCCCTCGACAGCACATTAAAGGGCGTGTTCTACACGGCTAACCGTCTATACGGCCTGACCTTTAAAGAACGTACCGACTTACCTAAATACCATCCAGAGGTCCGCACCTTCGAAGTTTACGATAAAGACGGCAAGTTAATGGCCATCTTTATGGGTGATTATTTCGCCCGCGATAGCAAACGTGGCGGCGCTTGGATGAACTCCTACCGCAAGCAATACAATATGAACGGTGTTGATTCTAAACCTATTATTGTTAACGTACTCAACTACCCTCGCCCAGTGGGTGATGAACCCGCACTGCTGACCTTCGACGAAGCCAGCACACTCTTCCACGAATTTGGTCATGCCCTGCACGGCATGTTATCGAAGGTGGAATACCGTTCACAGGGCGGCACCGCAGTGCCACGTGACTATGTGGAATTTCCCTCACAGGTGAACGAAAACTGGATGACTCAGCCAGAAGTGCTGGCGCAATTCGCCAAACACTACAAAACCGGCGAAGTGATCCCGCAGGAATTGGTGAAGAAAATCCAAGCGGCCAGCAAGTTCAATCAAGGTTTTGCCACGGTTGAATATGTGGCGGCGACCAAACTCGACCTAGACTGGCACACACTGACGGATACCACTCCCAAGGATGCCGCTCAATTTGAGGCCGATTCATTAGCGGCGATGGGATTAATTAAGGAAATCAGCCCACGCTATCGCAGCACTTACTTCTCGCATATTTTTGCGGGCGGCTATTCTGCTGGCTACTACAGCTACCTCTGGTCGGATATTTTAGGGGCGGATGCCTTCGAAGCCTTTAAAGAAAATGGGATTTTCGACAAGGCCACTGCGGATTCCTTCCGTAACAATATCCTGTCAAAGGGCGGAAGCGATGATCCTATGTTGATGTATAAAAACTTCCGCGGTAAGGAAGCAGGCATAGAGCCGCTGTTACGTAGTCGCGGTTTATTGGCGGATTAAAGCGCGAGGCTAAGCGATTATCCATAGCATAAAAAAATGCCGTCCCATTTGGGACGGCATTTTAGTTAATCGCTAGGAATTAACAGCCTAAGATTAACGGGCTTGCAATGCTGCAATACGTTTTTCCAGTGGAGGATGACTCATCATCATCTCCGCCATTGAGCGCTTGCCATTGATACCAAAAGCCGACATCTGAGCAGGCATCGCCGTGCTTTCTGGGCCATGACGTAAACGCTCCAGCGCAGCAATCATCTTATGTTTGCCGGCTAAACGCGCAGCACCTTCATCGGCACGATACTCACGAATACGTGAGAAGTAAGCAACGATGATAGAAGCCAAAATACCGAACAACATATCCAGCACAAAGACAACGGCCATATAAGCAAACATGCCTAGACCTTCACCTTCCTCATCATTGCTGGAAACGAAGTTGTTAATAATCCCTGCAACAACACGGGCGGCGAAGATAACGAAGGTATTCACTACACCGTGGATCAAGGTTAAGGTCACCATATCGCCATTGGCAACGTGGCTCACTTCGTGGGCTAATACGCCCTCGATTTCATCTTGGCTCATGCCATAGAGTAGACCCGTGCTCACGGCCACTAGCGAGTTGTCTCGGCTTGGGCCAGTTGCAAAGGCATTCATTTCTGGTGATTGATAAATGGCCACTTCTGGCATTTTAATCCCAGCTTGCTGCGCTTGACGGGCAACAGTGTCAACGAGCCAACGTTCTGTGCTGTCACGTGGCGTGGTGATCACCTCACAACCCATGGCTTTTTTCGCCATCCATTTGGAAATGGCTAAGCTGATAAAGGCCCCGCCGAATCCAAAAATCGCCGCGAATACCAAGAGTCCACCCATGGTCGACGTATTCACGCCGAGAATAGACATCACAATTGAGGCTACCAGCAACACGGCTAGGTTAGTCGCAATTAATAAAAAAATACGCTTCATTTCAGCTCCTTTAGGGCAATAATTGCCATTTAACTTTGCTCAAAGACATAATATGTCCAAATAATCGAAATTCAAGTGATAAATGTAAAGAGTTTTTCTATTGGGCTATTTTTCGCTTATGTAGACTTTCTCTTATTCAGACTCTCTCTTATTCAGGCACAGTCTCTCATGGCTCGTGAGTCTAGGGACAGTAGATTAATCGAAACTTAAATCTAGGCGCTGTCGGCGTTGCACACTGATTCCTGTGGATTTCTGTATGTTTATCGTGATTAATCTTTGTTAACATACGGACACTCCCCGAGATTTCAGGATAAAAAATGACAATCAATGCCTTACTACTGAGCAGTTCTCGTGTCGGTGACACTCCTTACCTTAACCATGCCATTCGCTTTATTAAGCCACTGACGGAAAAAGCCCAAAAGTGGATCTTTATCCCCTACGCGGGGATCAGCATGGGCTATGACACTTATTTAGCCTCAGTCGTCGCCGGTTTGAGTGAGCTGCAACTCGATATCAGTAGCATCCACCAACACAGCGATCCCCGCAAAGCGATCAAAGATGCCGATGGGATTATGGTGGGGGGTGGCAATACGTTCCACCTTCTACACGAGCTTTACAAATACGATCTGGTGCAGCTTATTCGTGAAGAAGTCGCCCAAGGCAAACCTTACATTGGTTGGAGCGCAGGTGCTAACGTAGCAGGTTTAAGCATTAGAACCACTAATGATATGCCGATTATTGAGCCACCTTCATTCACCGCATTAAATATTGTGCCTTTTCAACTCAATCCACATTATTCCAATTACCGTGCACCCGGTCATAATGGGGAAACCCGTGCCCAACGCTTATTCGAATTCACTCGTGTCGATCCCTTAACCCCCGTTATCGGCATTGTCGAAGGCAGCGCACTCTGGCGTCAGGGGGATACACTCTCACTCTTAGGTGACAATCCTGCCTATTTGTTCTGTGGCGAACAGCAGGAAATTCCCATCCCCCTTGGGAGCGATTTATCCCATTTACTCAAATAAGATCGACTAAACGCTTTATACAAAACAAGCGTGCTAGGCTTAAAAACCAAGGGAATGTTGTGAGCGCAGAGTTTGTATCCATGCTTAACGTTAATGTTATGCATGGGCTAAAAACTAAGAAAAGGCTTGCGCCACTCGCATATCTGCACTAATTTCGTTAGCGATCAGTTTGATATACAAAGTGAAACTGATCGCCATTCCAAGTAGAAGATCCCATTAATGGCAAATTTGCCAGATAAGTCATTTATCGTTGAGGATTAAAGTGATTAAAAAATGCTGCATTGGCATTCAAAGATCATAAAAGTGAGGAGTTTCCATTTTGCGACCGCATTTAACATTCAACCGTCCAAGCCACAATCCCGCTTTTACAGCAAAGCAACCAGGTCACACATACAAACGCTTGCTAGGCACAGCTTTCGCTTGTTTTATCGGCGCCCATAGCCTGAGCCCAGCCCTAGCCACGACCCCAGATGACGCTAAAAAAGCCCAAACATTCTCCCAAGCGACCGTTATCAGTCTCGCCCAACAGCTGGCTCAAACACCCTTTAAAGAGGCGAGAAAAGCACCTAAGGAATTGATTGATTTGGATTATGCCACCTATGGCAAAATTAATTATCAAGAAAATGCCGCCATTTGGGGCGGCACGCCCACCAAGTTTTCCGTGCAGCTATTTGCTCCGGGTTTTTTATATAAAAACCTCGTCGATATCGATGTGGTCGAAAATAGCCACGCTTACCCCCTTGAGTTAACAGAAGCTTCCTTTGATGTACCCAGTGATGCCATTGAGAAACTGCTGACCCAGGTGGGCCAATATGCGGGCATACGTCTCCACTACCCGATTAATGACGATGATGTCAAAGATGAATTCATCATGTTTCAAGGTGCTAGCTATTTTCGAGCCCTATCTAAAGGCCAAACCTACGGTTTATCCAACCGCGGCCTAGCCATTGATGTTGCCCAACCTAAGGGGGAAGAATATCCCTTATTTAAGCGCTTTTGGGTTGAACGACCCTCAAAATATCAAACCGCCATCGTGGTTCATGCCCTCTTAGACAGCCAAAGTGTAACGGGTGCCTATCGTTTTGGGATTTACCCCGGCTCGCCAACCCGGGTTGAAGTGAATGTCACGCTTTTCCCTCGCCGCGATATTGCCCATGTGGGACTCGCGCCGCTAACCTCAATGTTTTTATACGGTAGTGTAGATACGCCGGACAAACCCGATTATCGTCCTGCGGTACATAACTCCGAGGGGCTACAAATCGATCGCGGCAATGGCGAACGCCTATGGCGCCCATTAAACAACCCCAATAAATTACAGATCAGTGCCTTTGGTGACGAAGACATTAAAGGCTTTGGTTTGATCCAACGCCATCGCAACTTCAATGACTATCAAGATCTCGAGTCGAATTACCACCTGCGTCCTTCTGCTTGGATAGAGCCGCTCAACGATTGGGGAAAAGGTCAGCTGGTACTGCTTGAAATTCCATCGAATGCCGAAACTAACGATAATATAGTGACCTATTGGGAACCCCTTGGTGGACTAAAAAAGGATCAGTCCTACCATTATTCCTATCGCATTACCGCCGCGAATGACAGTCCAAATGCCGCATCTAAGGCGCGCATTGTCCGTAGCTCAAAGGGACAAAAACTGGCAAAAGGTAAAGAGCTGCAAATCGATTACAGCAATATCAAAGCGCAGGACTTAGATAAAATGGTGATTGATGCCAGCATTAGCAAAGGCAAAATCCTATCGACTCGCATTGTCCCCCACCCTGATATCAATGGCGCCCGAGTATTCGTCACCTTCGATCCTGAAAGCACCAATCTGACCGAACTGCGTATACAGCTGAAAAAGGATAACAAACCACTCGCAGCCACATGGCTGTATCGCTGGAATAGTGACGATTGGCCCTAGTTAAACATCTGCCATAATTCATCGTATTGCTGATATGACAAGCTAAAGATCGACAGGAAACAAAAAGCCAGCATTTGCCTGTCTCTCATACACAAATCCCTGAACAATGCTCAGGGATTTTTTTTGAACTCATTCCCCGCATTGTGATCAGATCGTCTAGGGCTAAATATTCGAGGCGATTATGATGAAGATGATGGATCCA